>CAIMQW010000142.1 GCA_903843705.1 uncultured Holophagaceae bacterium
TCTCAAGCAGGGGCGCGAGAGGACGGTGCAGATGACGAATTGGAACCTGGATTCAGACCGGGGCTACGGCTACCACTGCTGGGACTTCAACCGCAGGAGCGATGCGCCCCCCCTGGACGATCCGAACTGGCACAAGTTCCAACCCCCCTGCGTCTGGCCACCCCAGGCCGATGCTCCGGCCGTCTATTCGCCCGACGTGGACCAGAAGATCCACTGGGTCGGGGTTGGGCTTGTGGACCCCGGCTGTGGCGAGCCGCCCAGCCCCCCTCCGATCAAATGAGCCTGCTCCCATCCCGCAAGCCCACCTAGACGATCCCCAGGTCCCCACCCCCGAGCCCCCCAGAGGTCCCCATGCTCCGCAGAACCGGTCTTCATCGTTGCGCTTGCCCCTGTCATGCGTCCGTCAGGGCCCACAAGGAACCCCAGTGCGACTGCGGCGGGCCCTTGAAGCCCCCGCGCAGTGGGTGCCGCCCACCGCGTCGCCCCTGCCCCTGCCCGCCCCCCGAGATCTGCCCGCAACCAGGCACGGTGGACCTCCCGCAGGACCAGCTCCCACCCGCGCCAACCTTCCAGCCTCGCCCCCATCCGGGCGAAGGGGGGCGCCCTGCCACGGGTGCTCCCAATGAGATTGGCTGGGTGCAGGGCCAGATCGGCACCATCCTCCGCAAGGGCCCCAAGTTCGGCAAGCGCAAAGACGAATACCTTCCTTATCTCGTGATCCGGGCCCAGTCCAATGACACTGGCAACCGCCCCTTCAGCGGCGTCTTCTGGGAGTCTCCCGATATCGGAGTCCTGCCCGGGTTGGAGGCCGACATGGCTCCGCTCATGCCCGCAGACATGGGCGGGGTCGCCCTCGCAGGCCAGCCCAACACGCTGTATGCCCACATCTGGAACCTGGGCAAGGCGCCAGCCTACCGGGTGCGAGTGGAGTTCTACTGGTTTGACCCGAGCCTGGGGATCAGCCGCTCCGATGCCCATTTCCTGGGGGCAGCCTGGGTGGATCTGGCCGATCGCTTCACGGTCCATTCCGACTGGCAGGAGGTTGTGCAGCCCTATGGCAGCTACATGAGCCGCGGCTGCCATGCCATCGTGCGGTGCCCCGCCACTTGGGTCCCACAGATGCTGAACAACGGCCACGAGTGTCTCGTGGTGCGTGCGTTCGAACCGATGATGGACGCGGTGCCCCTGGCCCAGTTCTCCTCGGCACAGGATCGCCACATCGGCCAGCGCAACCTGGCCGTGGTGGAGTCACACTCCCCGGCCTTCATCGACCTGGCCCTGCAGCTAGGTCAGCCCACCCACCCCGGGGATGCCGAAGTGGAAGTGCAGCTCGAGGGCCCGGGGGCCCTCGAATACGCGAAGCTGATCACCCATGACCGGAACCCGAACCTGCGACCCAGCCGCCACAAGGTGGTCTATGGGCTGATGCCTCCCAGCCCTCCCGGGAGCCGCGTGCCCCCGCTGAGTGGATTGCCCCTGGACCACGGCGCCCGAATCCTGCGCTCCCGGGAACACTTCCAGCGCGGCTGCGAGCCCATGACGGTCACGTTCCATGCCGCCGCCGAGAACCTGGAGAAGCACGAGGCCCAGGTCCTCCGCATTCGCCAGAAGGTGGCCGGAGAGGTGGTGGGCGGCTATACCGTGCTGTTGATCAACAAAGGGTGAAGATTCTCTAGCAAAACCAGCCAAAAGGTCAGTGGCAGGCCACCAGGGCCACCGTCGTCGGGGGGCGATGCTCCTTCTCCACCCGCTGGCTCTCTTCCTCGAGGTAGCCCATGAGGGCCTGGGTGTCCTCCACGCCGAGGCTCAGGTTTGGCATCACCAGGTTCTTGTAGCGGGCCTGCAGAGCCTGGGCCTGGGGGTCCCGCTCCGCCAGCATCTTGTCGGGTTCTCGCAACCAGCGGCTGAGCCAGGCCTTCTCTCGCCGGCGGGTCACATCCAGGAGGTCCGGGGCCAGGGCCTGCTTGGCAAGGGCCGCGCTGCCCTCCTCGCCGAGGGTGTGGCAGGCCCCGCAGCGCGTGCGGAACAGATTCTCGCCCAGGGAGACCGCGCGCACCCTGGGCGCATTGGCATACTCGAGGCCGGCCTTGGAGGGCTGCTGCCAGTTGGAGAGCCAGCTGCCCATCTGAGTGGCCAGGATGTGGGCGTTCTCATAGGGAGACTTCTTCATCCACTGGCCAGTGCTCTGGTTGCCGATGATCAGGCTCATGCTGTGACCCTTCAGGTTGCTGGGGTCGCTGTCGAGGCTGAGCAGGCCCAGCTTATGCCGGATGAGGGTGATGTCTTCGGCCTTGCCCGTCAGGAACATCCAGCCGGGGCCCGCCTGGTAATGCTGAGCATAGGCCTTGAGCACCGGCGGGGTGTCCCGCTGGGGATCGATGCTGATCGAGAGGAAGAAGATGTCCTTGCCCACCCGGTCGCCCAGGATCTCCTGCACCTCACGCATGCGGGCCGTCTCCAGGGGGCACACGTCCTTGCAGCGGGTGAACATAAAGTTGACCGCCACCACCTTGTCCTTGATCAGGTCGTCGAAGAACCGCACCGGCTTGCCGTCCTGGTTGACCAGGGTGACGTTGGGGAAGTAGTCGGCCCCCCAGACTGTGGTGCCGCCCCGGGCCGGGAGGCTGGCGAGTCCCAGCGCCCCGAGGACCAGGAGGGTATGGACAAGCAACGCAAAGAGAGGATGCCGATGGCGCTGACGCATGGGAACACCTTTGGTGGGATCAGGAGGGCGACGGCAGGACAGGCTCAGGGCTTCGGGCCGAAGCCGTCCCCGGTCCGGTAGGTGGGCAGGGCACTGGAGTCGACGAACTGGACGCCCTCCCAGGTCGGCAGCGGAGCGGGCATGAGCTGCAGCTGGCCGGGGCGGCTGATGTCCCACCGCAGCAGCATGGAGTGGTCCTCGTGCTGGGTGTTGTGGCAGTGCTCCATGTAGGTGCCGGCGAACTCACGGAAGTGGATGGCGAGCTCCACGGAGCTGGTGGCGTCAGCGCTGGGACCGACCCGGTAGACATCCTTGCGGGCCCACTTCTCCCAGAGGGGCGGGGCCTTGCCACCCCGGGTCAGGACGATGCCTTCCTCGAAGTGGACGTGCACGGGGTGGCTCCAGTCGCCGCTGGTGCTGGAGATCTTCCAGATTTCGAGCGTCCCCGTGCCAGTACTGCCCGCCGCAGTGGCATCGGTGGATAGCTCGGTGGCCACGGAGGTCCGGCGCGGATCCATGTTCAGCCCCGAGCCCCCGTCGGTCTTGATGGTCCAGGGGGATTCGTCCGTACCATCCGAGCGACCGAATTCGAAGGTGTGGTGGCGTGCCTTGGCCAGCATGGCCTGGTCGGTGGCAGAGTCGCGGTTGAGCTTGAGCGGGATCATCCGCTTCTTGCCCACCACGTAGTCGGCCGGGTCCATGCTCTTATCGGTTCCCGTGTAGGCCTGCACCCGCAGCTCCAGCACTTTGCCCACGGCAGGGTCGCCGCTGTCCCACCGGTCTGCCACACCACCGGTGAAGTGCATGACCGGTTTGTATCTCTCGGACAGGACGTCCCCGAGGGGGATGACGCGGTTGGGCTTCTTGCCGTCCGTGTGCTCGAGGATGTTCACGAGGTAGAGCTTGTCGCCCGCCTTGACGCCGTTCTTGCTGAAGTCCACCACGATGTCGTAGCGCTCGGCAATGCCCTGCTCCGGCAGCACGCCCTTGCGATCCCCGGGCTTCCCGTCCCCGGCCACATCCACAATGCCGTCAAAGGGCACGGCGTATTCCATAAGGTTCCCGTCGTTGGCGACCATGTGGAAGGGCACGCGGGTGTAGGAGATTCCGGAACCCGAGGGGCCCGGTAGCTCGCCGCTGGTGCCCACGATCTGGCGTACGAGGGCCAGGGTCAGGTAGCGGGATACGGAGCCGTTCAGGATCCGGAAGCGGTAGCGCCGGGACCTGACATTGAAGTAGGGGTTGTAGAGCCAGTTGACCAGGAGGTGGTCACCCAGGAAGCCATCCGTGTTGAAGATGTTGAACCAGAGCTGGCCGTCCTTGTCCCAGGCCTTGTCAGCGATCACGAGGTTCACGTCGTAGTCCCGGTTGCCCCAGGGGAGGGCAGAGCCGCTGGGCAGGCGCAGATTGACCCCATCCTCCAGGTCTTCTTTGCCGCGATCCAGAGCGCTGTAGTAGTTCATCATCGCGGCATTGCCCTTGTAGACGTTCTGGGCCGTGAAGTCGAGCATGTGGTCGTGGAACCAGTGGGTGCTCATGGTCTCTCGCCAGTCCCCACGGATGGGGATCGAGGTGCCCAGGGCGGTCTTCCGGCCCGGCTTCGCGTCGTTGACGTAGAGGGTCTCGCCAGGTGCGGCCGGGAAGGCGGCTCTCGGGTCCGTCGCGGTGGTGTTGATGGTGTCGTAGCCGGCGAGCTGCATGGGCCACCGGTAGTCGTAGAACTGGCCCGGGAAGAAGAAGGCGTTGGTGAAGCCGTCGCTCTCGGCCGGGTTGTGGCCGTTGTGCTCATGGGTGCTGATGGTGTGGAGTCCGAAGCCCCGGTTGGCCGCGGGGTCGATGGGCAGGGCATTGTAGTGGCGCATCATCACTGGCTGGCCGTAGCGGGCCATGAGCAGCTTGGGGGGCACCGTCCCGTCGAAGGTCCAGACCGACTCGTGCTCCTGTATGGGCATGCTCGGGTGGATCCGGACTGCGATGCCCTTGGTGGTGCCGTCCGTAGCCGGAACCCCGGCTGTGTTGTGGTAGAGCCCGCCGGGCCCGAACTCACCCACCTGATAGCGGTGCATCTGGTGCGCATCCCGGAAGCCCCCGTTGACCCGCGCCCCGGCCTGGGCTGTCTTGAAAAACACCGGGGGGAGGAACTCATTCCAGCGCTGATGGGACCAGCCAGCGCCAGCGGGCCGTCCTTCGGCAGGGGGGTGGTTCAGGGGCCGGCCCAGGAAGGTCTCGATCTGGGGTTTCCAGGGGTTCATGTCCGCGGTGTTGGCGTACTCCGTCGGCCACGGCGCCACGCCGGCCTGGGCCAGGAAGGCCTCCAGGGCCGCGCCTGCGGGCACGCTGGTCGCAACGCTCTTGGGATTCTGTTCGGGCAGCGGGCCGATGCTGGGCGCGGGGAACGACAAGCTTGGCGTGGGTCCCCCTGCTCTCAGGGGCTCGGGACCAAACTCTTCGAACAGGAGCAACTGCTGGACAAAAGGCTGCGCCCCGAACATGGGGCTCGGCTTGCTGTTGGTCGGGATGTTGAAGGTACCCGAGGTGCTCTGGAGGGACGGCGGGAGCACGTTGTTGATGCCGGCATCCGTCTTGGTGCCCGTGACGCCGCCCAGGAAGGCGCCTTGATTCGCCGGTGGCAGGACCGGGTCAGCGGCGGATGCCACCGTGGCCAGCGGTCCCGCCACCAGGATCAGCCCGAGACGCACCAAATGATTGGTCATGGACTTCCTCCTTCGGAACACGTGGCTTTTCAATGCCCCATGGCAGGTGATTGTTAAAAGTTGTTATTACAACTCACTAGTGTCCGGTTGAGCGAAGTAGGTAAGGTTGTAAGATCCCTTTTTTCAAGTCTTTTCAATCAATATTCCTTGGTGGCGATTTGAACGGCGGGAACGGGATTTCGGGTGGTTTCCTGGGGTTGGACCCCAGGGGGCA
>CAIMQW010000143.1 GCA_903843705.1 uncultured Holophagaceae bacterium
ATCCCGCGATTTCCACCGCCGTTCAGAAGCTCCAGTGCATGCCCACGGAAACACTCGACCGGGGCTCGATCTGCAGGCCGTTGACCCGCTGGGCCAGGGGCAGCTGGGCGAAGGCATAGACCTGCAGGGCGCGGCTCACCTCCACGGTGACGCCGGGGCTAAGGTAGGCCAGGGACGCGCCGCTGTTGGCCACGTCGGCATTGCTGCCCACCTCGCGCTTCTCGGCCCGCACGTTCACCTGCAGGTGGGGGGCGACCCCGACGAAGCCCGTGTAGCGCACGCCGAAGTTGGCGTTCAGGCCATCCCCGGGCTTGAAGCCATCCTTCTCGCTCAGGGGCTTCTGGAACAGGACCTGACCGAAACAGCCCCAGTTCTCCCCGAGACTGCCGAAGGCGTAGGCCCCGAAGAGCAAATCCGTGGTGCCGGTGCCCAACTGCAGCCCGCGATCCAGCAGCTCACCGGCCTGGGCCCCGGCGTTGAAGGTCTGCTTCGTGCCGCCCGTGGGGAGCTTCACGCCAAACTGCAGGCCGAAGGAGTGGTCCTCGCTGAAGCCCTGGTAGCGCCCCAGCACCCGGACATCACCCAGGCCGTTGGCCCGGGAGAAGGAGGGCTCCGTATCCCCCTCGGCGAGGGTCACGTGGTAGCGGTTGAAGACCGGCAGCAGCAGGGCCAGACCCCAGTCAACCGTCGGGCTGTAGTCCAGGGTGAGGGTCGTGTTGCGGTTGAGAGTCTTCTCCTGGATCTCCTGGTCGTTGGGGAAGTCGAAGGCACCCCGGCCCACGGACTGGGTGCCCGCGCGCAGCTGATCCTGGTTGAAATAGTCGTAGCGGAGGTCGAAGCGAAGGCCGGGCTTTATCGCGTAGCCCTGGCTTGCCCAGTCCGAGTTCAGCGTGCAGCCACAGGCGCCGCAGGCCCGGGCAGTCGGCGCAGCGGCCAGGATAAGAGCCAGAAGGGGCAGCAGGTTCAGGAAGGGGTGGTTCATCGGGCACTCCATAGGCGGGTCTGCATCTAGGATGCCTGTCCAGACACAGGTATCCCTGCGTCACTTTGTCGCAGGGCCGCTTCCCCTACTTCACGGGCCGCTTCCGACTGGCCTTCCGCTGGAGGCTGCGCCGGTGCATGCCCAGACGGCGGGCGGCCTCACTGAGGTTGCCTTCGCAGTCGTTGAGTACCCGCTGGAGGTGCTCCCACTCCACCCGGGCCAGGCTGGGGGTTTCGGTGTCCAGTAACTCGGCTGGCGCGCCCTCCCGATCAAAGGCCACCAGGATCTCGTCCACGTCCACAGGCTTGGTGAGGTAGTGCACGGCCCCCAGGCGCACCGCCTCCAGGGCTGTGGCGATGCTCCCGTAGCCCGTGAGCATGAGGATGCGCGTGGTGGGGTCGATGGCCTTGAGGCGGCGCAGCAGGTCCAGCCCACTCTCGCCGGGCATGCGCAGGTCCAGCACGGCCAGTTCGGGGCTGTCGGCCTCGGCCAGGGCCACGGCCACCTCGGCGTCAGCGGCAGTGCGCACCTCGTAGCCCCGGGCGGTCATGGCCTTGGCCAGGCGCTCGCGGTAGACGGCATCGTCATCCACCAGCAGCAGGGAGGGGCGGCTCTCAACCATGGCTGAGCTGGGGCCAGGCCAGGTGTACGGTGGTGCCGCTTCCGGCGGTGGAAGTCACCTGCAGCTCACCGCCGAGCTGCTCCGCGAAGGTGCGGGCCAGGAACAGCCCCAGGCCCATGCCGGAGCCCGTGGGCTTGGTGCTAAAGAAGGGCTCGCCCACCCGCGCCAGCACCTCGGAACTCATGCCGCAGCCCTGGTCGAGCACCTCCACCTGCCAGCGTTCCTGGCCTCGGCGGGCGCAGACACGCACCTCACCGGGCGGCGCCGTGGCCTCCAGGGCGTTGGCCACCACGGCGCGCAGGGCCCGCGCCAGACCGCGCCTGGGCATGGCACCACAGGCTTCCGGGGGCCAGTCAAAGACCAGGCGGGCGCAGTCCTCGGGCGAGACACCCTCCAGCAGGTCGGCCTCCAGCTCGGGCCAGGCCAGGTCCCGGAAGCCCTCGCCGAGACTGGTGCCGCTGGGGTCCGCCAGCTGGTCCAGGATCCGGCGGCAGCGGTTCACCTCCTCGCGGATCAGCGCCGCGTCCTGGCTGATATCGCTATCGCCCAGGCCCAGCTCCCCGGCGGTGTGCTGAAGCTCCTTGGCCGCGATGGCGATGGTTCCAAGGGGCGTACCCAGCTCGTGGGCCACACCTGCGGCCAGGGTGGCGAGGGCCGCCAACCGCGCCTGCCGGGCACTGAGATCCCGCAGGGCCGCGAGCTCTTCGTCCCGCTGCCGGAGCGCCTCGGTGACCCGGCCCACGAAGGCGGCGATGAGGCCGGCCGTGATGGCGAAAGCCACCCACATCCCGACCAGGTGCAGGGAGATGCCCCCCTCGTCGTGGTTCATGTGAGCCAGGGAGTGGACGTGGACATTCCAGAAGAAGAGCAGGCCAAATCCGGCGATGGCCAGCGCACCCAGGGCCCAGGCCCAGACGCCTCGCAGGACCACGGCGGCCAGGGTGACATGCACGAGGTAGATGGCCGTGAAGGGATTCGCAGGACCGCCGCTGAGGTAGAGCAAACCTGTGAGGAGCAGTATGTCCAGGCCCAGCACCAGCCCCGGCAGCGAGGGGTGCACCGCCTCCGGCTTCCGCAGCCGCAGCAGCAGGAACAGGTTGCTGAGGACGCCCAGGGCCACCAGGCCCAGCAGCGGCAGGGGCGCCAGCTCACCCGGCAGCAGGCGCAGGGACACCAGGATGGCGGCAGTCTGCGCGGCCACCGTGATCCAGCGCAGGCGCAGGAGCCAAGTCAGGGAGATGTCTGAGTTAGGGGGGGTCATGGAAAGGCCATTGTCCCATCAATAGACCGGGGCTCTGGGGCTCCTTGGGCTGCGTCAGGATGTCACAGCCCGAGGCCTCCCGAGGTCCATAAACCCCCAGCTTCATCCCTCGTAACACTGGGGTCCGTTCCCCGTAACCGGAGGTACACCCATGACCTGGCGTTCCCTACGATCCGTCGCCCTAGCGGCCCTTCCCCTGTGTCTGGTGGCCCAGACCCCACCCGCCGACAAGGCCCCGGCGCCCGGCGCCAAGGCTCCTGCCACTGCCCCAGCCAGCCCGGCGACCCCGGCGGCACCGGCCCCGAACGCCCTTAAACCCTTTGCCGAGATCACCAAGGACGCCCAGGAGATCCCGGGGCTCTTCCCGCTCTGGCAGAAGGACGAGAAGGTCTGGCTCGAGCTGAACCCCGCCCAGCTGGACCAACCCTATTTCTTCGCGGTCAGCACCACTCAGGGCATCGGCGAGCGCGGCATCTACGGCGGCATGATGGGTGACACCCATGTGGTGCAGTTCAAGCGCATCGGCAACCACCTGCAGCTGATCGCCAAGAACCTGGACTTCACGGCCAAGGAGGGCACGCCCATCGCCCGCGCCGTGCGGGAGGGCTTCTCGGACAGCCTTCTGGCCTCGGCCCCGGTGCTGAGCCAGCCCCACCCCGAGCGGAAGACCTTCCTGGTGGAGGCCAACGCCCTGCTCCTGAACGACATCCCCATGGGGGCCACGGAGCTCGAGGCGGCCTTTCGGCAGCCCTACAGCCTGGACAAGGCCAACAGCAGCTTCGTGAAAGTGCGCGGCACCGCCGACCAGGCAGCCTTCACCGTCAGCGCCCACTACGCCCTGGCCAAGCTGATGCTGCCGCCGCCATCCATGCCGGGCGCCACGCCGCCGCCCTTCACGCCGCTGCCCAGCACCCTCGAGGATGTGCGCAGCCTCTTCCTGGGCTTCCACTACACCCTCTCGACCCTGCCGGAGCCCATGCGGCCCCGGCTGGCGGACGAGCGCGTGGGTTACTTCGTGACCACCCGCTGGGACTTCACCCAGGACCTCAGCCCCGACCCCAAGGTGCGGCTCGTGAATCACTGGCGCCTGGAGAAGAAGGATCCCGCCGCACCCCTCAGCGAGCCCCGCCAGCCCATCACCTACTGGCTCGACCGCAACATGCCGGAGAAGTACCGCAAGGCCGTGACCGCGGGCATCCTCGAGTGGAACAAGGCCTTTGAGCGCCTGGGCTTCAAGGACGCGGTGCGGGTGGAGGTGCAGCCCCAGGACGCTCCCTGGGACACCCAGGACACGCGCCACGCCTCCGTGCGCTGGCTGGTGGGCACGGACATCGGCTTCGCCATCGGCCCCAGCCATGTGGATCCGCGCACTGGTGAGATCCTCGACGCCGACATCGGCGTGGGGGACATCTGGACCCGCGCGCCCCGGCGCCAGGTGGTGGAAGAGCTGCCCCGGCTCCAGAGCCGCCACGCGGGCCATGCCTGCGCCTATGAGGCCGAGGCGGCCCAGGAGCTGGCCTTCGCCATGGACCTGCTGGAAGCCCGCGGCGACCTGGAGCCCGACAGTCCCGAGGCCGACGCCTACGTGATGGCCGTGCTCAAGGACGTGATCACCCACGAGGTGGGCCACACCCTGGGCCTGCGCCACAACTTCCGGGCCTCGACCATCTACACCGAGGCCCAGCTGCAGGACGCGGCCTTCACCCGCGTCAACGGCCTCACCGGCTCCGTGATGGACTACAACGCCCTCAACCTCGCCACCAAGGGCCAGACGCAGGGCGAGTATGTGATGAGCACCCTCGGCCCCTACGACTACTGGGCTATCGAGTACGCCTACAAGCCCCTGGAGCCGGCCAGCGAGAAGGCCGAGCTGGCTCGCATCGCCGCCCGCAGCCACAAGGAGCCCCTCCTGGCCTACGGCACCGATGAAGAGGCCGGGTTCCCGGGCATGGACGGCATGGATCCCGAGGTGAACCGCCGCGACCTGGGCGCCGATCCCCTGGGCTACTACCGGAAGCGCCTGCAGCTCAGCCGGGAGCTCTGGGACCGCCTCCAGGACAAGCAGCTGAAGGACGGTGAGAGCTACGCGATCCTGCGCCGGAACTTCGACGGCGCCCTAGGCCAGGTGGCCCTGACCTCCAACCTCGCCGCCAAATACGTGGGCGGGGTGGTCCACCTGCGCGACCATGCGGGCAGCCCCCGGGCGCCCTTCACTCCGGTGCCCGCCGCCCGGCAGCGCGAGGCCCTGAAGTTGCTGGAGACCGGCCTGTTTAGCGCGGAGTCCTTCCGCTTCCGGCCCGAGTTCATGGCCAAGCTGACAGTCAACCAGTTCGAGCGGGGCATGAACCCGGACTACTCCCTGAGCAGCCGGCTGCTCTCGGTCCAGCGCCAGACGCTGAGCCAGCTGATGAACGTGGGCGTGGCGACCCGGATCCTCGACGCCACCGACAAGCTGGCTGACCCCAAGGCGGCCTTCCGGCTCTCCGAGCTCTTCGAGACCCTCCAGGGCGCCATCTGGAGCGAAGTCAAGACCGGCAAGGAAGCCCCCACTCTGCGGCGCAACCTGCAGAAGGAGCACCTCCGCAACCTGGTGAGCCTGGTCCTGCGGGCCAACCCCGCCACGCCGGAAGATGCCCGGGCCCTGGCCCGAGAGGGCCTGAAGGGCCTGGCCGTCCAACTGCGCGCCGCGATTGCCAAGCCCGCCCCCAGCAAGGAGACCCGCGCCCACTTCGCCGAGTGCCTCGCCTCCATCGACGAGACCCTCAAGGCCATGGTCACGCGCACCGGCCTCTAGACACACGGCCCCAACCCGAGCCCGGCTGGGCCCCCCTGGGGTCCGGCCGGGCTCTCGGTTCCCAGGCGTGCTCCCCCGTCTGGGGCCGCCGTTCGGCCATGCCAGGCTGCAGTCTGGGGGACTCAACCGGGGGCCCACACACCCTGTCTAGACTAAAATCCAAGCAGGCTCGATGCCTGCGCCCCGCCTGGAGAACCCGTGAGCCCGGAGCCCCCTGAAGCCCGCGCCGGCCTTGCGGCCACCCCTGGGCGGCAGGGGACCCCCGGCTGGGCGGGGACCCTCCTGCTGGCCACCCTCCTGCTCCTGGTGGCTGCCTGCGGCGCCTCGGGGGGCTCTCCCACCCCGGCCACCGGTGGCACCGGAGGCACGGGCACGCCCGGGGTCTTCGCAGGCAGCATCCTCCTGGGCAGCCCCACCAGCAGTTCCATCAAAGCCAACGTGTTGTCCCCCACCCAGGGCGGGACGGTCTATCTGGCCTGCGGCACGGTGCGCGGGGTCTACCCGCTGCAGTCCGCCCCCGTACCCCTGGTTGCCGGCACGCCCGTGGAGCTGGCCCTGACGGGACTCGCCGCCAACACGCAGTACTACTACCGCCTCTACTACCTGCCCGCCGGGGGAGCCTACGGCCCCACCGCCGAGTACACCTTTCACACGGCCCGGCCCGCCGGCATCACCTTTACCTTCACCATCCAGGCCGACAGCCACATGGACGAGAACTCCAGCCTGGACATCTACCTCAGGTCCCTGGGCAACGTGGCCGCCACGACGCCGGACTTCCACATCGACCTGGGGGACACCTTCATGTGCGAGAAGCACACCGGCCCCCTCACGGCCGTGGTCCAGTCCGCACCGGACTACGCCACCGTGGCCGCCCGCTACACCTACGAGCGCGGCAACTTCGGGACCATCAGCTCCACCGCCCCCGTCTTCCTGGTGAACGGCAATCACGAGGGCGAGTCCGGCTGGTTCCTCAACGGCACCGCCAGCAACCTGGCCATCTGGACCACCCAGGCCCGCCAGCGCCACTTTGTGAACCCGATGCCGGACGCCTTCTACACGGGGGACGGCGTGGACGAGCCCTTCGTGGGCAAGCGGGGCACCTGGTACGCCTGGACCTGGGGCGATGCGCTCTTCGTGGTGCTGGATCCCTTCTGGAACACCGCCAAGCAGCCGGGCTCGGACGGGTGGAACCTCACCCTCGGGGACCGGCAGTATGCCTGGCTCCAGCAGACCCTCACGGGCAGCACCGCCATTTACAAGTTCGTCTTCATCCACAACCTGGTGGGTGGCCTGGACGGGCAGATGCGCGGGGGCATCGAGGCAGCGCCCTACTACGAGTGGGGCGGGAAGAACGCCGATGGCACCGCGGGTTACGCCACCAGGCGCCCCACCTGGACCGAGCCCATCCACGCCCTGCTGGTGCGCACCGGCGTCACCGCCGTCTTCCACGGCCACGACCACCTTTACGCCAAGCAGGACCTGGACGGCATCGTCTACCAGGAGGTGCCCCAGCCCAGCGCCGTCAACAACCAGAGCGGCGCCATCCTCGCGGCCGCCTACCACTACACGGCGGGCACCATCCTGAGCAGCAGCGGCCACCTGCGGGTGATCGTGGCGCCGGACAAGGTCACGGCCCATTACATCCGCACCTGGCTGCCCGCCAGTGAGACCACCACCGTGAAGAACGGCTCGGTGGATGACACCTGGACCGTGGCGGCGCCCCTCAAGACCCGGGCCCGATGAAGGCCTCCCGCGACCTCCACCCCCTGCTGCTGCCCACGCTGCTCGCGGGTGTGTTGGTCATCCTGGCCTGCCAGTCCTCGGGCGGATCGGCCCCCGCACCGGCATCCGCAGTGGCCCCGACGGCCGCCTTCCCCGCCCCTTCGGGCAGCCCCAGCGTCGGCCAGGCCCTCACCTTCACGGACGCCAGCACCGGCGGCCCCACCGCCTGGACCTGGAGCTTCGGCGACGGCGCCGCCAGCACCCTCCAGAACCCCACCCACACATACCTGGCGGCCGGCACCTTCATCGTGACCCTGAAGGCCACGAACAGTGCGGGGTCCAGCACCGCCAGCCGCACCCTCACGGTGGCGGCGGGCAGCGGCGGGGTGGCCTTCACGGGCAACGTGATGCTGGGCAGCCCCACGGGAACCTCCATCAAGGCCAACGTCTTCTCGCCGGACCAGGGCGGCACGGTCACTCTGGCCTACGGCACGGCCTCGGGCAGCTACACCCGCCAGGCCCCCGCCGCGGCCCTGGTGGCAGCCACGCCCCTGGAGCTCGCTCTGGACGGCCTCAGCCCGGACACCCAGTACTACTACCGCCTCTATTACCAGGCCGGCACCGGCAGCGCCACCGCGGGTGAGGAGTGCAGCTTCCACACGGCCCGCCCCGCGGGCAGCGCCTTCACGTTCTGTCTCCAGGGCGACAGCCACCCGGAGCGCCTCAAGACCGAGTTCGACCCAACCCTCTACCAGCGGACCCTGCAGACCGCGGCCGCGGACCATCCGGACTTCTACCTGACCCTCGGCGACGACTTCAGCGTGGACAACCTGGACCCGACCACCATCAGCGCGGCCCTGGTGACGGGCCGCTACACCCTGCAGCGACCCTTTCTCGGCCTGGTTGGCAAGTCCGCCCCGGTCTTCCTGGTGAACGGCAACCACGAGCAGGCGGCGCGCTACCTGCTGGACGGCACGCCCAACAACGTGGCGGTCTGGGCCCAGAACGCCCGGAACCGCCTCTACTCCCAGCCCGCGCCCGACGGTTTCTATACCGGGAATGCCGAGGTTGTCCCCAACATCGGCCTGCTGCGCAACACCTTCGCCTGGACCTGGGGCGATGCGCTGTTCGTGGTGATCGATCCCTACTGGGGCTCGCCAGTCTGCGTGGACAACCCCTTCGGCGGCGGCACCAAGCGCAGCAACCTCTGGGACATCACGCACGGAGATGATCAATACCAGTGGCTCAAGGCCACCCTGGAGCAGAGCCGCGTCAAGTACAAGTTCGTCTTCGCGCACCACGTCCTGGGCACGCAGCGAGGTGGCGTCGAGGTGGCGGGACTCTACGAGTGGGGTGGCAACAACGCCAACGGCAGTTGGGGCTTCACCGCCAACCGCCCCACCTGGCCCTCGCCCATCCACCAGCTCCTAGTGGCCTACAAAGTGACCATCTTCTTCCAGGGCCATGACCACATCTGGGTGCGCCAGCAGCAGGACGGCGTCACCTACCAGACCCTCGCGGAGCCCGCGGATCCCAACTACTCCCTCTTCAACGCGGACGCCTACCTCAGCGGCGACAAGCTCCCCAACTCCGGCTACACCCGGGTCAGCGTAGCCCCCACCGGCGTGAAGGTGGACTACGTCCGCACCTGGCTGCCCGCCGACGAGGGCCCCGGCAAGGTCAGCGGCAGCGTGGCGTACAGCTACACGATCCCCTAGGCCGGGCCGCGTTCCCGCAGTCAGCCGACGGGAACTCACCATCCCGCCGTTCTCGGTCGATGAATATGACCACCACCCCTGGAGGTCCTATGAACATGCGCACATTCCTCGTCCCGGCCCTGTTCTGCCTGGCCGCCGGCATCCAGGCCCAGGACCACGCGGCGGCCGCCAAGGCCCTGGTGAAAGAGGCCGTGGCCTACGGTAAGGCGAATGGCCTGCCGGCCCTCCTGAAGGAAGTCAACAACGGCCAGGGCAAGTACCACGTCCAGAGCGGCGACGACCTCTATGTCTTCGTCTACGACGACAAGGGCACCTGCATCGCCATCGGCTTCCAGGGCAGTCTGGTCGGCGTGAACCGGATCAACACCAAGGACCCGGACGGCAAGCTCTTCATCCAGGAGATCATCAAGACCGGCCTCACCAAGGCGGGTGGCTGGGTGGACTACAAATATCCCAATCCCAAGACCGGCAAGGTCATGCAGAAAACCAGCTACGTCGAATCCCTGGACGGCAAGATCGTCGGCTGCGGGATCTACAAGTAGGTCTCGGCCCTGCTCTACGTTTATTCCGATTTGCATTGAAAGGAAAGAGGTCACCACCAGGTGTCTGTTTGTCTCGCGTATCGGCGCAGCCGATACCGAGAAGACACCAGGGACACCTGACGGACGCAGTCGAACAGTCTCGCTGGATACAACAAATTTTCCTGATTATCGGCGACCCTCAGCCTGAAAATCAGACATCAGCCGCCTCCGAGGCATGAAGTCGGTGGCCTTGAAAATAATTCACCTGGGCCTTGTGTTATAGGTTAGAACCTATAAACTGTAATCAGGATGCCCCGGGGAG
>CAIMQW010000144.1 GCA_903843705.1 uncultured Holophagaceae bacterium
CAGCTGCTACAGATCCTGTCGGTCTCCGTTTTCGAGAAAATCGAGCTACGGCGGGCCTTTGCGAAGGAGGAAATCCAGATCCACGAGGACCGCTTCTCTAAACAACTGCCATTGTTTGACTTTTAACCGGACACTAGTGAAGTTTAGACAAGGATTGCTGCTGCAAGACTAGTCCACTATCAGGCCAGATTCCAATAGAACCAATTATCCGATTGGTTGCCCATTGCTAGACCGTACGATCTAAGCCTTCCTCGTTGATCCCACGGGGGTTATGGCATAATCTTCAGCTTCCATGTCCGCACAGTTTGCAGGAAACCGATCTTCTCGTCCAGGCGCTTTTCGGTGCCTTGCTTTCCTGCTGCCCTGGCTCTGGGCCTCGGTCCTGGCCTTCGCCCTCGACCCCGACCGGCCCCTGGCCACCCACGCGCATCGCTCCTGGCGCAGTGAGGACGGCCTGCTCCAGGACACCGCCGTGGCCCTCCTTGAGAGCAAGGACGGCTTCCTCTGGGTGGGCACCGAGGCGGGGTTGGTCCGCTTCGATGGCGCCAACTTCGAGCACCACTCCCGGGTGGAGGAGCCCGCCTTTGTTCACAACCGGATCCAGGCGCTGGCCGAAGGTGAGCTCGGGGCTCTCTGGATCGCCACCTCAGAACCAGGACTCTACCTGTTCGATCGGGGGCTTATGCGCGAGATGGGCCCGGAGGAAGGCCTCCCGGAATTTCCCATCCGGCGCCTACTGAGGGACCGTGCTGGCACGCTCTGGGCCGCTCCCGCCGAAGGCCCCCTGCTGCGGTATGACGGAAAGCGGTTCCAAACGGTGCCCTCGGATGCCGCCCACCTGCGCATCCGCGCCCTGGCGGAGGATCCGGAGGGTGGCCTCTGGGTAGGGACCGCTGGCTCCGGCCTGTGGCGCCTACGGGAGGGTCGCCTGGTGCTGGCTGCGCTGACCGCCGCGGAGATCACCGCCCTGGAGATCGGCACCGACGGAGACGTCTGGGTCGGAACCCGGGCCCAGGGACTGTTCACCCTCGCGGATGGCCGGCTGTGGGCGCCGCCCTGGGTGCGCGGGCTGCCGGCGCAGGGCATCAGCGCCCTCCGACTGGATCGCGAGGGCAGCCTCTGGATCGGCCTGGAGCAGGCTGGGCTGTATCGCCGAACTCTGGCCGGGCGCCTAGAGGCGACGCCGGGTTCAGCGGGTGTGCGCAGCACCCCCCTCGCCCTGCTGGAGGACAGCTCCGGCGCCCTGTGGGCTGGCACTGAACACCACGGTCTGCATGTCCTCTATCCCGTTCCGTTCCGGGGTCTCCCCCTGGTCGGCGCCCCACCCGAGGAGCCCCTCGGAATGGTCTGCCAGGACACCACAGGCACGGTCTGGTGCCTAACGGCAGACCACGCCCTGGGCATGGTCCGGCCGGGCCAGGTTGAGCGGGCGCCCCGGAGCAGCCAGCCCAACGCCCCGATCACGGCCCTCTGGCCGCGCCAAGCCGGGGGCCTCTGGCTGGGCACGCGGAAAGGTGAGCTCTACACCCTGGACCGGGGCCGCCTGCAGCGTGTCGACTGGCCCCAGGGCCCCCGGGCGGACACCCTCCTCACGATCTTCGAGGATGCCCAGCGGGTGCTGTGGGTTGCCACGGCTCGGCAAGGCTTGTTCCGGATTCCGCCCGGTGGTTCCCCCCTGCTCTTCCCGACCGTCCATGGCGTTGTGGCCATGGCTGGTGGCGGTGCGCAGCCCTTGTACCTCGCCAGTCCCACGCAAGGCCTCGGCATCGTGGAAACCGGCCAGGTGCGCTGGCTGGGCCGGGCCGAAGGGCTGGGCTCCGCGGGCGCCCAGTCGCTCCACCTGAGTGAGGACGGCAACCTCTGGCTTGGCACCGGGGAGGGCCTCCGGCGCTACCGGGATGGCCAGTTCCAGCCCATCCTTGACCACGCCGCGCCCCTTCTGCTCGCCATCCACGCCATCCTCGAGGACCGCACCGGACGCCTGTGGCTAAGCACGGGCCAGGGTGTGTTCAGGATCCCCCGGGAGGCCCTCCTGAGGAGCCACCGCGAGCCAGGCACGCTGCCCATCATGGTTTTTGACCAGCATGACGGCATGCCCTCCCGCGAGACCCTGAGCGGCCCCCAGCCCGCCGCGTGGCTCACCCGCGAAGGAGCGTTCTACTTCCCCACCAGCCGGGGGCTGTCCAGGCAGGACGGCGACACCCGCGCCCCGAAGGGCCCCCGGCTCCGCCTGCTTCTGTTGAAGGCCGAAGCCGACGAAACGAGCCTCTCGGAGGCCCGTCCCATCCAGGTTCCCCCGGGGACCCACCGCTTCGAGATCTACTACACCGCCACCTCCCTGACGCGGGCCGCCAAGGTCCGCTTCCGCTACCGGCTCGAGGGGCTGGAGCAGGCCTGGAACGAGGTGGGGGACCGCCGCTTCGCCGCCTACTCGAACCTGCCCCCGGGTTCCTACCGGTTCGTGGTCCAGGCCTGGCGGCTGGACGACGAGAGCCGTCCCGAGGAGTGCATGGTGGATGTCCGGGTACAGCCCTTCCTGCACCAGCGACCAACTTTCTGGGTGCTCTGCGGGCTCGCCGCTGCGGCCTTCGGCTGGTGGTTGCTGCGCCTCCGCCTCCAGCAGATGGAGGCCCGGTCTGCCGTCCTCGCCGAGCGGAACCGCATCGCCCGGGAGATCCACGACCATCTCGCCCAGGGCTTCACCGGCGTCCTTTTGCAGCTGGAAGCCGCGGAGGCCAAGCTCACCCGCATGGAGGGCGATCCATCGCCCGTACTCACACGTATCGAGCACGCCCGGAACCTGGCTGCGGACAGCCTCCAGGAGGCCCGCCGCTCGGTCATGACCCTCAGCCCCCGGAAGCCCGAGGGCAAGGATCTCCTAGGCTCCCTGCGGGCCCTGGCCGATCGCCTGCTGGCCGGAACGGAGATCCGGGTGGAGCTGGCCCTCACCGGGGAACCGCGGCCGCTTCGCAGCCAGCTGGAGGAGGATCTCCTCCGCATGGCCCAGGAGCTGCTGACCAATGCCCTGCGGCACGGCAAGGCTCGGTGGGTGCGCATCGTCCTGCAGTTCGAGGGACGGATGGTGCACCTCAGCATCGAAGATGACGGCCGCGGCTTCGATCCCTCTGTCAGCCCAGCCGGCTATGGCATGCGCAGCATCCGTGAGAGCCTCAAGACGCTGCGAGGCCACCTTGACGTCGACAGCACCCCTGGTTTCGGGTCCCGCATCACCATCACCGTGCCCATTCGAAGGTGGCCTCTATGACCCCAGACTCGACCGAACTCATTCGCCTCCTCATCGTGGACGACCATCCGATCGTGCGCGACGGCCTGGTGGCGATCCTCCATGAAGGTGAGCCGGACCTGGAGGTTGTGGGCGAGGCTGGCGACGGCAACGAAGCGGTGGTGGCCTGGCGGAAGCTGCGGCCCACGGTGACCATCATGGACCTCCAGCTACCGGGACAGACCGGGGTCGAGGCCATCAAGGCCATCCGCCGGGAGGATCCCGAGGCCCGGGTACTGGTGCTTACCACCTTCGACGGCGATGCGGACATCCAGCGCGCCCTCGAGGCCGGCGCTCGCGGCTACCTGCTCAAGAACGTGCGCAGGGCCGCCCTGATCGAAGCCGTCCGGGCCGTGGCCGCAGGGCAGCGCTACCTGCCGCCAGCCACAGCGGCCCGACTGGTGGAGGCCATGGAGGCCGAGCGCCTCACCGCCCGGGAGCTCGACGTGCTGCGCCTGCTCGCCCAGGGCGAGCGCAACCGCGAGATCGCCAAGACCCTCGGCCTAGCCGAGCCCACGGTGAAGATCCACGTGAATAACCTGCTGCGGAAGCTCGAGGCCAAGGACCGGACGGAGGCGACCGTGATCGCCCTCCGGCGCGGCCTCATCCATCTGGCCTGAGGCTCAGCGTGCGATCTCGACGGCCCTCAGCTCACGCATGACGGTCACCTTGATCTGGCCGGGATACTGCATCTCGGACTCGATCCGGCGGGAGACGTCTTTGGCGATCCAGTAGGCCTGGTCGTCGTTCACGGAGCCGGCATCCACCAGGATGCGGATCTCCCGGCCCGCCTGCATGGCGAAGCTCTTCTGCACGCCCTTGTAGCTGTTGGCGATGCCCTCGAGCTGCTCGAGGCGCTTCACGTAGGTCTCCAGCATCTCGCGGCGTGCGCCGGGCCGAGCGGCGCTGAGGGCGTCCGCGGCGGTGATGAGCATGGCTTCCACGGTGCGGGGTTCGAAGTCCCCGTGGTGGCAGCTCATGGCATGGATGACCTCCTCCTTCTCCCCGTAGCGCTGCAGCAGCTGCATGCCAATCTCGATGTGGGTGCCTTCCACCTCGCGGTCGATGGCCTTGCCGATGTCATGGAAGAGCCCCGCGCGCCGCGCCAGCCGCGCATCTGAGCCCATCTCGCCGGCCATGTATTCGGCGATGCGGGCCACCTCCTTGGTGTGCTCCAGCACGTTCTGGCCGTAGGAGGTGCGGTAGTTCAGACGGCCCACCAGCTTGTGCAGCTTGGGGTGGACATCCGGGAACCCCATCTCGATGCAGGCGGCCTCGCCGATCTCCTTGAGATGCTGGTCCATGTCCACCTTGACCTTCTCCACCACCTCCTCGATGCGGGCCGGGTGGATGCGGCCGTCCGCCAGCAGTTTGAGGATGGCCTGGCGGGCCACCTCCCGGCGGATGGGGTCGAAGCTCGATACGACGATGCTCTCGGGCGTGTCGTCCACGATGAGGTCGCAGCCCGTGGCCTTCTCCAGCGCCCGGATGTTGCGGCCCTCACGGCCGATGATGCGGCCCTTTAAGTCATCGCTGGGGAGCTGGACGGAGCTGACGGCCTGCTCGGTCACCACGTCCGAGGCCACCCGCTGGATGGCGGCGCCGATGGTCCAGCGGGCCTTCTTGGCGGCCTCCTCCTGGGCCTCCTCCTCGATGCGGCGCACCAGCTTGGCGGCGTCCATCTTGGCGGAATACTCCAGCTGGGAGATGAGTTCCTTCTTGGCGTCCTCCCGGGTGAGCCCGGCCACTTCCTCCAGGCGCCTGGCCTGGGCCTCCACCAGCTGCCGGGCCTCAACCTGCTGCGCCTCGAGGCGCTCCAACTCGGCCTTGCGCTTCTCGGAGAGGGTCTCGACGTCCTTGGTCTTCTGGTCCACCTGCTGGTGCTTCTTGTCCAGGCCCTCTTCCTTGGACTGGAGCCGCTGCTCCTGCTTCTCCAGGTTCTTCTGGCGCTCGGTGAGCAGCTTCTCCGCCTCGGTCCGGGCCTGCAGGGCCTGCTCCTTGGCCTTCAGCTCGGATTCCTTGCGGATGGTCTCGGCTTCCTGCTCGCCCCGCTGCCG
>CAIMQW010000145.1 GCA_903843705.1 uncultured Holophagaceae bacterium
ACTGTCCATCGATAATTGATCTACCGAATGAACTCATCCGGGCAAAGGTCATTCGCGTCGATGCGAACAAACGGCTGGTTGACGTCAGGGCAACAATCGGACGCCAGGAGCGGGAGATCTTCGGCCTGGCAGTTAAGGCGATCTTCAGCCCTGACCTATTGGATCGAACCGATGAATCCCAAGATTAATCTCTAGGCTACTAAAGAGGGGAAAAGCTACTTCCCGTTGAGTCGCTTGCTCTCCGTAATAGCTTGGTCGAGTTCATTTGAGGCGGACCTCAAGATTCCCTCAATGTGGTTAGCAACTGCGAATCCGTATTCCCAGGTGGAGTGTTTGGCGTGTTTTGACATTGTGTCCGCAGACGCAATTATGTCGGGGCATTTTTCGTTCAAAACGCGGCTATTCCCAAGCGAGGCAAGAATCCCAAACCCCTGCTGCGTTCGGGGTGATCGGTTACCCCAGGCGAGTGACACCAGGCTGTATAGCTCCATGGCATCGTTTAAGTGTGCCCGAACAGAAGCTTCGTCAGGCTGTTGCTGCTCAAGGTAACGATCGACGATGATTTTTGCGTCGATCACTCTCGGCGAGTAAGCACCGTAGGTCGGATTGCTGTTGGACACGGACCGTAACGCCTGAAGAGCCGTTATAGCCTCTGTGAGGAGCTTGTTCTCAACAGGAGGTGGTAGAGGCACGGGTATGGGTGGTTGTACCGGCGCTGGAGGGGCTACAAGTGGTGATGCAGAGGTTCCGGAATCAGATCCAAAATAGATCGCTCTAACCTGTTTCGTATCGAAGGACACAATCTGGCCTCCGACAATAATCGACACCTTCTGCAACCCGGCCTGCTTAAAGGATCCGATAACCTTCTGGCCGTTCTTCAACTCAACTGTATCGGCCAGCATTATGGTCCAGCCTGTCACGAGTATCGCTACTGAGTAGAGGATCCGATTCATGGTTAGTTCCCTTTGTGAAGGCTGCGTTGTTGCCGCAGTGTGTCCCTGGTTTGTGTTAGTTGACAGTGCACCTTGATCGGGGTGGTTCGCCTTGATCTCAAAGGTGGCTAGAGCACGACACTCCTTGTGGATTTATAGCCATCAATTAATACAACTCAATGCTAGCAAGCGCACCATTTGTGCCGGTCCCACCCGCGACTAAGATCTTTCCATTGGCGAGAGCGGTCGCCGTATGACCAGATCTCGCTTGATTCAAGGGTGTCGCGGCGCTGAAAGTGCCCGTGGTCGGGTCGTACTGCTCGGCGCTCAACAAGGGCTGGTTGTTTGTATCGCTGCCCCCAAGGACCAAAACCTTTCCAGTGGGTAGAAGTGTTGCCGTGTGGCTCTTCCTGCCGATGATCATGCCTCCAGTAGAGGTGAAGGCTCTGCTTGTGGGGTCGAACAGTTGGTTCGCATCCAGCGCCCCATAACTGCCCCCCGTGATTAAGACCTTTCCTCCAGGGAGGAGGGTTGCACATTGATAGATCCGATTGTTGTCTGGGATCGTCGTGGCACTGAATGTCTTTGTTGCTGGATCAAAGGTCTCGGCGCTGTTGAGAAGATTTACGCCGTTGGCACCCTCTTCAAGGAGGACCTTTCCGTCTGCAAGGAGGGTCGCGGTGTGGCGATCGCGAGGGGTGGTTAAGCCACCACTCGTCAGGGCGAAGGTTCCGGTGGCCTGGTCGTAGATTTCTGCATTAGCCAGAGACCCCGCACGGGATGCGTCATAGCCCCCTGCAATCAGGACGGTCCCGTTGTTCAAAAGGGTTGCCGTGTGCCCAGACCAACGAGAGGCGTTCATGTTGCTTGTGGCAGCGAAGACACCAGTAGATGGATCGAAAAGCTCCGCAGTGGAATGGCTAGCATTGCTCCCCATTCCTCCGGCCACCAGGACCTTGCCGTTCGGTAAGAGTGTTGCCGTGTGGTTGATCCTCTCGGTGCTCATGCTCCCTGTTTGGGTGGATAAACCTGTGGCCGGGTCGAAGATCTCCGCGCTCTTTAAATAGGTCGGGCCGTTCACCGCCCCACCTGTGATCAGAACCTTCCCGTTTGCGAGGAGCGTAGCGGTGTGCCCAAACCGAGCCGTGGTCATTCGCTGACCGTTGTATACGAGCGTCGCCCCTAGTGCCAGGTTTGCACCGCCAGCCACCTGAATGTAGAAGATGTTGCCAAGAAGACCAGACGATACGGCTGTGGCATCCGACCAGAAGCCAAGCCCGGTGAACGTGGCACCAGAACCCCCGGAATAGGTAAAGGAAACGCGGTACAGGTTTTTGGTGGAATCGGGCTGAGTCAGAGTCCCCGTGAAAGAACCCGTTGCGTCTGAACCCGTGAAATTTCCAGCGTTATCCACGTTGATGCTTACCGGGTAGCCAGAAGTTGTTTGGGACCCGGTGGCAGAGTAGTTGCCCACCAAGGCTGCGAGGGCTTTGGGCCGCAAGTAGACAGGGTTGTAGTTGAAAGTGAAAGTGCCAGTGTCTCCGGCTCCAGCGAAACGCCCAGCGGCAGAGACCCCAGGGGCCACAGAGAGGCCCGTCAGTGTCAGCGGCCAAGACTGGCCAGTTGGTGAATAGAGGGTTCCAGACCCGGTTCCCATTTGTGCAACCGCCAGATACCCATTGGAGGCGAGATAGCGTAGTTCTCCTTGGGGCGTTGCCATGGCCACTGCCACCAGGGCACCCGCGCTCCCGGATGTGACCGTTCCCAAATATACGCCTTGGGGGTCCTGGAGGGTTGGCGTAGGGGTGGGGGTGCTACTGGAGCCGCCTCCGCCTCCGCCACAAGCCACTATCAACACAGTGAGGGACCAAAAAATCAGGCTGAAGACTATCGATATCGCCTTCTTCACAGTGACTCCTTGAATACACCTAGGAGTATGTCAGCAAGAGGATGGACAAAAATTGACCAATCCTGAACTTGTGACCACCATCCGGATGGTCATGGAAGGGGTAAGCACTAGAAGAGCACTAATAGGTACAACGCTGTGGCCATGGATGTGCTTCAAACCTTCACCCAGCATAGAGAGATGAATTCCTGATCTTGGCCCAATGGACATTTCACGGGCCCGTAGGGACTACTTTATGCTTGAGAATGAAATCCATCAAATTCCGAATTTATGGTTGTACGGCTGGTGGTTACATCCTGGCGACTACGAAGGAAACGAATTATGAATCACCCAGAGGCGGAAGGATCCTCAAGTTCAACATCTTCCCAGAGATCGGTAAATACCGGAGAAACGTGACGGTCTTCTTTAAGATCCTCAGCCGCAATTAACATCCTCTTACTTGGCAGGCCATCCATTCTTGGTTTACAGCAATCACAGTTTTCGCCACAAGAGTTCCCGCCCATGACCTCGAAATAGGCGTCTAGGTTCTGTTGTCGGCATCCAGGCGATTTGATCCAATGGACCACCTTCGAAATTTGATCTAATTGCCGACGCATAGACCTAACTGGCGACTTCCCTTTTGTTCTCATGGAGCGCACGGCCCGCTTAAGAAATTTCTCTTCACCTTTGACGTGGATGACCAGACAGTTGGCTGGATTTTCATCTCTTCCAGCCCGCCCTATCGCCTGGGTGTATTCATCAAGGCTGCTCGGCATCCCGAAATGGACCACGAAACGCAGATCGGGAATATGGATCCCAAGACCAAAGGC
>CAIMQW010000146.1 GCA_903843705.1 uncultured Holophagaceae bacterium
CAGTAGCTCGAACACCGCGTCGGGGTCGTTCCTGCATTCCTTGGCTAGGTCCACGAAGAGCATCAGAGCCTGGAGCAGGTTGTTGTAGTCATGGGCCATGCCATCGGCGAAAACCCCGAGGATCGCCTCGAGCTGCGCCTGGCGCTGGTCCAGCCCCTGCGGCTGCGGCTCGGTTACCCGGGTCCGCCGCAGCAGGTCCGCGCAGTGAAGCAGCGCGGCATTGAGCTGATCGGGGTGCAGGGGCTTCAAGAGGTAGCGGTTCACCCCGAGGGCGATGGCCTGGATGAAGACCGAAGGCTGATCGAGGGCCGAAGTAACGATGACTGGCAGGTGCGGGGCCTCGGAGCGGACAGCTTCGATGAAGCCCAGACCGTCCAGCTTCGGCAACATCAGGGCGGTGATGATCAGGTCCGGCCGCGCGCGTCGAAATAGCTCGAGACCCTCGGCGCCGTCCGCGGCCACGCAGAGTCGACCGACCTGGGGCCGGAGGTGTTCCGAGGCCATTCGCCGGACCGTCGGCTCGTCCTCTACGTAAAGGACGGTGAGCCCAGCGAGGAAGACCTGGTCGGCAGCCAAGGAGGACATGGGGCGCTCCTGCAGGGAAAGGGCGTGCGGGGAGGCAGGCTCCTCGCATGGCCCAGGGTAGGCTTGGGCCAGGTGCTGAGGCGCCTAGCGCCTTCCTAGTCCGCACCAGAGACACGGCTCTGGACCTGGGGGGGGGCGGGAGCCGTGTCGGGAGCGGAACCTAGTTGTAGGTCACGGTCACCAGAAAACTGCCGTTGTAGTCGCCGTCCAGGGTGGCGGCCGGAACCGTCAGGGTCCCGCCCACCCGGAGGGCGATGGTCGCGCCAACGCTATCGGGCAACGTGCCGTTGCCGCTGGCCAGGGCCGTCCAGGTGGAACCAATGTAGGTCGCACCAGTGAAGTTGTTCACCGTCAGGGAGGAGGTAGCCCCAATCTGGGTGCTGGTGAGCGTCGCGCTGGAAGGCAGCCCAACGCTGAAGGAAGCGGCGCGCCGACCCCCGACCGTTAGGCTGGCACAGCTGACGGGGTTGATTGCCCCAGTGGTAAGCCCCGTACCAGTGAAGGTGCGGAGGTTGGTGACGGGACTCATGGTCACAGTGCCGGAGGCGGTGCCGGGGAAGACGTCGCCGAACTGCAAGGTTGCGGTGGGGGCCGTGAGTGTGATCGGCACAAAGATGTGGACGCCCGCCGAGACGCCGCTCAACGTGGCGGAACTCTGGGCGAACACGGGGACGCTGCCGAGGACTAGCAGCGCAGGGATGAGGTTGCGTGGCCCACGCATGGGGGGCTCCTGAAGCAAGGTGCACCGGGTCGGCGCGGGTTTCGGGTGGGGGCTCCAGGAGGATGGTCCTCCTGGAGCGGAGACTGCCTTGTCTTTCCTTATTCACGCCCCATGCCAGCTTGGATGGAACCTACAACCGTATGTATTGATTCAGTTGTGGATTAAGGCCGCTGGACTTTGACTGTCCAGTTCAGCGAATCAGGTACGGCTTTCGCGATTCCGGTCCGGACTTCCGCTGGTGGCGAGGCACCCCTAGGACGCCTGGGCCGAGGCCCCGACCTCCCGGGTGAGCTTGCTCGCGGCGAGGTTCTCTCGGGGACTGGGCACTGGCAGGAGGAGGTGCAGCGTGGCACCGCCGCCCGTCCTGTTCTCGGCCAGGAGGGCGCCCGCATGCTGCCTCACGATGGCCTGGGCCAGGGCGAGGCTGAGACCCATGCCCCGCTGTTTCCCGCGCGCCTTGGTGGAGGTGTAGGGGCTGAACATGATAGGCAGAATGCCAGGGGCGATGCCGGGGCCCTGGTCGCTGAAGCTCAGCTGGAGGTAGTCCCCGGGCGCCACCGGTACAGGCTCCTCCGGCATGATCCGGCGAACCTTCCCCTCGACCCGGAGCGTGCCTGATCCGCCCATGGCCTCCACGGCGTTGCTGGCCAAGATGCCCACAGCCTCCTTCATCAGGTGCCGGTTGAAGCTGACCCAGGGCAGCTGCTCAGGCAGGACCACCTCGAGCTTGCAGCCGGAAGTGCCGACCGAACTGTCCAGGGCCTCGCGCAGGTGGGTATCAAGGTTGTGAGTGTATTGGAAGGATATCTCACCGGGCTGGAGAAGACCCAGCCGGTTGCCGAGTTCTCGGATCTCCTCCCAGGCCGATTCGGCTGAATCCAGCAGCTGAAAGACCTGGTCGGGGTTGGTCCTGGATCGCTTGGCGAGGGCGACATCGATCATCACCGCCTGGAGCAGGTTGTTGTAATCATGGGCCATGCCGCCGGCCAGGACCCCCAGTGCCACCTCATGCTGAGTCTGGACCAGGGCCAGTTTCTCCCTTTCCATGGCCGTCCGTTCCGAGGCCACCCGC
>CAIMQW010000147.1 GCA_903843705.1 uncultured Holophagaceae bacterium
CCGCCGACGCCGTCGCCGGGGATGAGCGCGATGCGGACCGGTCTGGACACTGCGGTTCCCTCCCCCTGAGGAGCCGATGGTGCCACACTCCACCTGGAATCTGGAGGCCAGAGTGGCGCGGACAGGGAGGATCACCATGGGGATCATCGCGATGCTGGGGCTCGCTTCGGCGGCCGAGGTGACCGAAGGGGCGAAGGCCCCGGCTTTCGAGGCGCAGGATCAGCACGGCGCCACCGTCCGCCTGGCGGACTTCAAGGGCAAGTCGGCCGTGGTGCTCTACTTCTATCCCAAGGACGACACGCCCGGCTGCACGGCCGAGGCCTGCAGCCTGCGCGATGGGTTTGGCGAGATCCGCAAGGCCGGGGCGGTGATCCTCGGCGTGAGCGCCGACAACGGGCAGAGCCACAAGGCCTTCGCGGAGAAGTTCCACCTCCCGTTCAGCCTCCTGGCGGACCCCGACAAGAAGATCATCGAGGCCTACGGCGTGAAGATGCCGCTCATCGGCATCGCCAAGCGGGTGACCTTCATCATCGACAAGCAGGGCATCGTCCGCCATGTCCTGAGCGATGTCCGCACCAAGGACCATGACCAGCAGGTGCTCGACTTCCTGAAGGCGTTGGCCAAGTGAACCCCTGGGCGGCGTTGAGCCTGCGCTGACTTCCGGGCTAAAATCACGCCAACCCCACGAGGCTCTGGAATGGTCTTCTTCAATCACGCCACCCGGCAGATGACGGTGAAGATCGTCTACTACGGCCCGGGTCTGTGCGGCAAGACCACCAATCTGAACACGATCTACGCCAGGACCACGCCGAAGGCCCGGGGTGAGATGGTGAGCCTCAACACCGAGACTGACCGCACCCTCTTCTTCGACCTGCTGCCCATGGATGTCGGCATGGTCGGTGGCTTCAAGACCCGACTCCAGCTCTACACGGTGCCGGGCCAGGTGTTCTACAACAGCACCCGCAAGCTGGTGCTGAAGGGCTTGGATGGGATTGTCTTCGTGGTGGACAGCCAGAGCGCGCTGCAGGATGCCTGCCATGCGAGTTTTCTCAACCTCCAGGACAACCTCCGCGAGCTGGGGCTGAACCACGAGGACATCCCCACCGTGTTCCAGTGGAACAAGCGGGACCTCCGAAACGTGCTCTCGCTGGAGGACCTTGAGGCGACCCTCAACCCGGGCAGGTTGCCCAGCTTCCAGGCGGTCGCCTCCGAGGGGCAGGGCGTCTTCGAGACCCTGCGGGGCATCACGCGGCTGGCCCTGTCCCGCATCAAGTCCCACCTGCTGGACGAGGACCCGTCCGCCGGGGTCCCGGCGGTTCAGCCCCTCGCCCTGACCGATCTGCCCTCTGATCTGGATCTCCTTGATCTGGAGGGGGCCTTCCCGGGGGGGAGCGGGGAGTTCCTGCTCCTGCCAGAGGAGGGTCTCTTTGGGGACCTACCTATCGAGGCCCCCGTGCTGCCCGAACTTCCCGGGGTCGTGTCTGAGGACCTCACCTTTCTCCTGGAGAGCGACCTCACCTCGTTGCCCGAAACCGACCCCGAACCCTCGGCTCCGACGGGTTCAGCCTGGGAGCCGTCCCCCGGGCTGGGTGGGGGAAGCACTGCAACCTTGGAGATGGCGGTGCCGGTCTTAGCTCCGGCACCCTTGCACCAGGAGGTCGAGGACCCCGAATTGCAGCACGCTCAGGTGAGTGCGCCGAGTCCCGTTGACCCCATCCTTGCATCCCCGCTGGTGCTGGTGCTGCCCGCCGACCTGGGAGCTCCGGATCTGGAAGTCGTGGTGCAGGTCCGGCAGCGGGGTCGGGTGCTGCTGGAAGGCCAGCTCCGCTGCCTGGCGCCGTCCCCCGGAGCGACCGATCGCCTCTCCATCGACTTGACGCGGCCTTGAGTCGCGCCCTGCTGATCACCTTGCTGATCACGGCCCCGGCCCTGGCCGCCCTGCCGGCCTGGTGGACCGCCTTCGCGCGGACACCGATGCTGGAGAGCCGCTTCCGCCAGGAGAGTGAGAGCCTGGTCTTCGGCAAGCTGGCCCGGGAGGGACGCCTGGCCCTGGCCCGGGGCGGCCGTCTGCGGGTGGCCTACGTTGGGGGCCTGACCGTGACCTGCGATGGCCGGCACCTAGTCCAGTACGATCCGGACACCCGCACGGCCCAGCGCATCGAGCTTGCCCAGGCCGTCCGCGATTTCCCACTCCTCGGGCTGCTGCTCGACCCAGCGAGACTCGAGCGCCTCTACCGGGCTGAGTCCCTGGGCGGGGAAGCCCTGCGGCTGGTGCCGAAGGAGGCGGGTCTGCCGGAGCTGAAGGCCACCGGGCGCAAGGGGCTGCTGGGGAGCCTCGAGTGGACCGATCCCACCGGGGCCCGGCAGAAGCTGGAGCTGCTGGATCCGAAGACGTCCACCACGCCAACGCCCGGGCTGTTCCAGCCTCAGCTCCCCGCCGGCACCCGGTGGGCTACTCCGAACGGCTGAAGGCATCGAACACTTCCGCCTGGGGAAACCGAACGCGGAGCCAGCGGTCGAGATCCTGCACGGTTTCGAAGAGGTGCTCTGCGCCAGCGGCGAGGAGCTCTTCCCGGCTGCCGTAGCCCCAGCCGACACCGATGGCCTCCAGGCCGTGGTCCCGGGCGGCGACCATGTCCACGCCCCGATCGCCGATGAACACCCCTCCGGGTGCGATGGTCCCCTGCGCCGCGAGCCCCGCCAGCACCTTGGTCTTGGGCTGCCACTGCCCCTTCAGGGTGCTGCCGAAGATGTCGTCGAAGATCAGGTTCAGATCGAACTGGTAGGCGATGCGCCGGGCGAAGATGCCGGGCTTGGCCGAGACGATGTAGATGCGGTGGCCCTGGCGCTTGAGCCGGTGCAGCAGGTGGAAGACTCCGGGATAGAGCTCGTGCTCGAAGACACCGTCCTCCCGGTAGCGCTCCCAGTAGAAGTCCAGGACGGCCTCGAGGCGGGCCGGATCGTCCATCCCCGGCAGGGTGGCCAGGGCCTCCCGCATGCCGAAGCCGATCCAGCCTCGCACGGTGGCCTCGTCTGGTACTTCCAGTTCGAAGGCCGCGCAGGTCTTGCGCAGGCAGTTGCGCACGCCCAGCAGGGGATCCACAAGGGTCCCGTCCAGGTCGAAGCAGACGACCCCGGGAGCCAGCTCGGGGGCCGTCACGACGGGCCTACTTCTTCTTTTCGAGTTCGTAGGCCGCCGTACAGGACCGCACGAAGGCCTGGGCCTCATCCTTGCCGCCCCAGCCGTCGCTGGTCACGGTCTTGCGCTCGAGGTCCTTGTAGGTCAGGAAGAAATGCTCCACCTCGAGCAGGAAGTGGGGCGGCAGGTCGCTGCGCGAGCTGACATGGCTGTATGTGGGGTCGTCGCAGGCCACGGCCAGGATCTTCGCATCCTTGCCGTTCTCGTCCGTCATGCGCAGCAGGCCGATGGGCCGGGCCCGGATGACCACGCCGGGGTAGGTCGAGCCGTTGATGAGCACCAGGATGTCGGCGGGATCGCCGTCCTCGGCCAGGGTGCCCGGGATGAAGCCGTACTCGGCGGGGTAGTGGAAGGGGGAGAACAGTACCCGGTCCACATGCACCAGCCCCGTGTGGTGGTCGATCTCGTACTTGATGCGCGAGCCTGTGGGGATCTCGATGACCGCATTGACGATCTCCGGGGCCTGCCTTCCGGGATTGAGGTGGGCCAGCGGCATGGGCGCTCCAGTCAGGGACCCATGGTAACAGCGCCGCGTGTCACGCGGAGGGAGCGGCGGTGAGCCTCAGGTGCACCGTGGTGCCGCGCCCCAGCTGGCTCTCGATGAAGAGCAGGCCGCCGTGGGCCACGATGATGCGGTGGCAGACGGCTAGGCCCAGGCCCGTCCCGCCGCCGAAGGTGCTGAAGAAGGGATCGAAGACCTTGGCCAGGGCCTCCTGGGGGATGCCGCAGCCATTGTCGGAGAGGGTCAGGTGCCAGCAGGGCCGGCCCTCGAGCTCTTCCTCCATGGCGGCCAGCACCAGGCGCGGGGAGTCCATGTCCTCCAGGGCCCGGGTGGCGTTCTGGAGCAGGTTCTGCGCGACCTGCCGCAGCAGCTCCGGGTCGCCTCGCCAGGCCGCCTGTGGCGGGATCTGGTTGTCCCAGGGCACAGCCTCCGCCAGGGTGGCGCTGCGCAGGGCGTCCTCCCAGAAGGTCCGCAGAGCCACGACGCCGTCCTTGGGCTGGAGGTCCCGGCTGAAGGCCAGGGTGTTGCCCACCAGCCGGTTCAGGCGGCCCACGCCTTCCTGCATCTTGCGGGCGAGTTCCAGGGGACCGGCCTGATCAGCCAGATCCTCCATGAGCATGCCGGAGAAGAGCGCCAGGCTGCCCAGGGGGTTCCTGATCTCGTGGGCCAGCTCAGCCGCCATGCGCCCCATGGCCGCCAGGCGGTCCTCCCGGGTGGCCTGCTGGGCTTTGAGCACAGCCTCGGTGACGTCCCGCAGGGTGACGATGGTGCCGCCGTGGGGGGCCGAGCGGCGCTCCTCCTCGAAAATCACCTCCCGGCCGCTGGTGGTCTGGAAGCGCCGCTGGCCGCTGGGGCTGCCGGGCTCCCAGGGGGCCGCATCTTGCAGGAACCGCCCCTCGAGGCCCTGGGGGCGGTTCGTGAAGCGCAGCGAGCCGTCCTCGGCCAGTACCCAAATGGCGAAGGGGACGGCCTCGATCACGGTCTGCAGCTCGCCCTGGAGCTGGCCCAGCTGGGCCTGCAGGGCCTCGTAGCGGGTCTGGAGGTGCTCGGAGGCCGCAGTGAAGGCCTCGAAGGCCTCCAGCAGTTGGCGGGGGTCCGGATGGGCCTGTACCTCGGTCACGGCGGTGCCTGCTGGTCCAGGAGCTGGCGCAGGGTGTCGCGCTCGGCGCCCCGGGGTTCGCCCTCCACAACCCGCTTGAGGGCAACAAGGGCCTCAGGTGTCTGCAGGGCGGCCAAGCCCTTGGCCGAGGCCAACCGTATGGCCGGCGGTTCACCGCTGGTGAAGAAGCCCTTCCTTCGCAGGCACTCAAGGAAGACCGGGATGCTCTTGGGGCTGCCGATCTGGCCCAGGGTCTCCAGGGCCAGGATGCGGAGCCGTTCCACCACCCGCTTGTCCTTGGCTAGGTCGGTGACCGGACCCAGGCAGGACTCGGAGCGCAGCTGCCCAAGGACGAAGAGGATCTCGTGCAGGGTCTCGGCGTCGGTGTCCTTCATTCGCGCGAGCAGGGCATGCTCTGCCCCGGGACCAGCCAGCTTCCAGAGGGCCCGGACGGCCGTGCGGCGTACGCGGGGCTCCGGATGGCGCAGCAGGGGCGTGACGAAGGGAGCCTGGTCGCCGTCGGCCACCTCGGGCAGCAGGGTGAGGGCGTTGCGCACCAGATACCAGGCCGGGGCTTGCAGGGCATCCAGGAGGGCAGGGAGGGCCACCGGTCCCAGGCTGCGGACCGCCTCCACCAGTCGTCCCCGCCGGGTCCGATCGTCCTCGGCACCCAGGCGCTCTACCAGGTGCCGGGCCATGGGGGCGCCCAGGAATGCCAGATAGGGGTGGACGCCCTGGGCCACCTGTTTGCGGTCCTGGGCGAAGGTCCGGTCAATGGCCGCGTCCATGAGCTGGGGCCGGATTAGCGCCGTGGAGAGGTGGCCGAGGGCTTCCTTGCGCCAGGGCTGATCCTCGCTGTGGAAGGCACAGAGGTTCCCCAGTTCCTGCAGCTCCGAGATGATCGCGAGGAACTCTCCGCGGTGGACGAGGGCCGTGAGGATCGATTCCAGGGCCTGTGTGGTTCCGCGCAGCAACAGGGATTCAGGTTCCCAGGCGAAGTGGGCCCGCAGGGCCTCCAGGAGGGAGCCTTCAGCCTCGGGGGGAAGGCCCGGGTCCTCGACCCAGTGGGCCACGCCGGCAAGGGTCTGGGAGGCCTTCAGGCGCTGGCCCGGCTGCTCGCTCCGGAGGGTCTCGATCATCACCTCCTGGATGCTGTGGAACTCGTCGAAGCGGCGCAGGTCCAGCAGCTCGCGGAGCAGCGCCAGTCGCTCCTCGAGGGTGAGTTCGAAGAAGAAACCCTCCTCGAGCACCTTGACGAGCTTGGCCTCCAAGCTCATCTCCTCCCACTCCAGGAGGCGCAAGATGAGCTCGGCCTGGTTGGCGTCCTGCCCCGAGGTTCGGAGGCGCGCCGAGAGCGCTCGGACCAGGCTGGCCCGCTCCGGGAAGTGCCTCAGCACCTCCTTGATGGGGCCCTGGAGTTGGGCCCAGGAGATGCCTTCGGAGAGGGCCTGGCTGGTGGCGGAAGCCAGCACTTCACCGGCCAGTGCCCGGATGCCCAGGGACAGACCCGCTGGATGGTCGGGCAGGGTTGCTAGGCTGGCGAGCAGGCTCAGCTGGACGGCAGGCGGCAGGTCCATGAGGATCTGGCGGAGCACGCCCATGCGGGGCGGACTAGGCATGCCCTCACCGAGGCCCAACTCCCGGCCGACAGGGCCGAGGCCGCTGAGATCCGCGGGGCCAAAGCCCGGCAAAGGACCCGGGCCCTGGTCGTCCCCGGTGTCCTGTCCGCCCTTGGCGGCGCTGTCCACGCCGCGCCCTTCCTCGGCACCCTGGCCGCCCCCCTTGCCGCGACCACGGTCGGTGCCCTGGCCCGCGTCCGAGCCCCGGCCGCCCCCGGTGCCGCTGCCGACACCGAGCGCCTGCCCCGCCTGCAGGCCCTGGGCGCCGCCGGCGCCGACCGCGCTGGTGCCCTGGGTGATCGAAAGCATGAGGGCTTCCCGGAGGAACTTCACAAGGTCCCCGGGGGCGACCGAGCCCTGAGCTGGCGCGGCGGGATTCAGGGCCGGGGCGTTGTCCCCGCTGCCGGTCTGTTCGCCCTCGCTGATCTCCTGATACCGCGTCTGCGCCACCTTGATGTGCAAGACGCCTGCGTTGCGGAGCACGGCCTCGAAGCCACCCTGCTCCTCGAGGAGCTGGGGCCGGGTCCCGAGACCGGCCAGGAAGACCAGATACTCAGCCGGGGTTACGCCGCGCTCGAAGGTGAAGCCGCTGATGCTGCGCTCGGCCACCAGCTTGGCCAGGCCCGTGACATGGGGGCTGCGGGTCTCCTGCAGCTCGCCGTCCACGAAGACCTTGGTCCCGGTCACCACGAACTGGAGCTTGGGATGGGCGCTGAACCAGAGGTCGAGGGTGGCGTGCGCGATGGCAGCGGCCTCCTGGGTGCGCGGATGGGACTCGGTGTACATCTGCAGCGCCTTGAGGGCGACGCTCATGGTCTGGGCCAGACGAGGGAAGTCCTTCATGCCGGCGTCCTTTCCGGGGGGTCAGACCACTCCCGCCGCAGCTGGGCATAGTGTGCCTCGAGGAAGGTTAGGCGCCGCCGGCCCTCTTCCTTGGCGGGTTCGGTGGTGAAGCTGGCGGTGATCTTCCGGGCCAGGCCCAGCCAGGACTCGCCGCGCCGGAGGATCTCCGCGGTGGTGATGGGCTGGAAGGCGCCGCTGATGCAGCCGAAGTGGATCAGGCTGGCGGCGCCGATCTTGCTCAGCTTGTCGCAGTCCCAGAGGCAGGCGGTCTCCAGGGGCTCCAGGGGCGCGACGAGGCTGAGCCCCACGTGGTGCTCGATGGCGTGGCGGACCGCCGGGATCTTCTCCGGCGGGAAGTCCGTGCCTGCCAGCAGCTCCGGCACCAGGGCCGAGGCTTCCTGGGCGTGCGAGTCCCGGGTGTGGGGCGCCTGCAGGCGCTTGGCCACGTCGTGGAGCCAGGCGGCGCACTCCACCACCTCCGGGTCCGCGCCCACCTCGGGCGCCAGCCAGCGGGTCAGGAGCACCGCCGCGTAGGTGTGCTCGAACCGGTAGTTGAAGATGGGCTGGTAGCTGCCCTCCACTTCATGGCCGATGCCCCAGAAGCGGATCGCGTCGGCGTCGGAGAAACGCCGCAGCGCCTGTTCACAGGCGGTTCGCCAGGGGATGGGCAGGGTCATGGAACAGATTCCAGGTGGGTCCGGAGGGCTTGGAGGGAGGCGTTGATCTCCACAAACATGGCGCGATCGTGCCAGGGGGCGCAAGCCTTCTCTAAGGTCTTGAGCAGGGGCTGCAGGCCCTGCCCTGGCGCCAGCCCGAGGATGCGGATGCCCTCCAGGGCCATGCGGGCCTCGATGGCCAGCACCTGCTCGAGGGCGTCCACGGCCCTCAGCAGCTTCCGGGCGGCGATGGGGCCCATGCTGACATGGTCCTCCTTGCCCGCGCTGGTGGGGATGCTGTCCACGCAGGCCGGGTTGGCCAGACCTTTCATCTCGCTGACCAGGGCCGCCGACGTGACGTGGGCCATCATGAAGCCCGACTCGAGGCCGCCATTCTGGGTGAGGAAGGCCGGCAGGTCGCTGTAGGCGGGGTTCACCAGGCGCTCCTGGCGGCGCTCCGAAATGCTGGCCAGGTCCGCGGCCGCGATGGCCAGCAGGTCGCAGGCGAAGGCCGGGTACTGGCCGTGGAAGTTGCCGCCGGACCGGGACTCCGCCGTGTCTGTGAAGATCATGGGGTTGTCTGTGGCGGCGTTGAGCTCCCGCTCCAGGATGGCGCCGGCGAAGGCAAGGGCATCGCGGGTCACGCCGTGCACCTGGGGGATGCAGCGCAGGCTGTAAGCGTCCTGGACCCGGTGGCAGTCCTGGTGGCTCTCGGAGACTTCGCTGCTGGGGCCCAGGAGCTCGCGCATATGGTCTGCGACGGCGATCTGGCCTGGATGCGGCCGGGCGGCATGAATCCGTGGGTCGAAGGCGGCGCGGGTACCCCGGAGGGCCTCCAGGCTGAGCCCTGCGATCTCGTCTGCCAGGCTCGCCAGGCGGGTGAACTTCTCCGCAGCCAGGTTGCCCAGGGCGGTGATGAGCTGGGTGCCATTGATGAGGGCCAGACCCTCCTTGGCCTCCAAGACCACGGGGCTGAGGCCCGCCTGGGCCAGGGCTTCGCCGCCGGGCAACTGACGGCCCGACACCCAGGCCAGGCCTTCGCCCACCAGCAGCAGGGCCATGTGCGCCAGGGGGGCCAGATCCCCGCTGGCACCCACGCTGCCCTGGCAGGGCACCACAGGCAGAATGCCGCGGTTGAGGCAATCGGCCAGGAGCCGGATGGGCTCGGGGCGGATGCCGCTGTGGGCCTTCAGCAGGCAGTTGATCCGAGCGGCCATGAGGGCCCGGGTCTGGTCCGCAGGCAGTGGCTCGCCCACTCCGGCCGCGTGGCTGCGCAGCAGGTTGAGCTGGAGCAGCCGGAGCTGATCGTGGGGAATGACCACCGTGGCGAACTGGCCGAAGCCGGTGTTGATGCCGTAGACCGTGCGATCCTCAGCCACGATCTGGTCCACCACCGCGCGGTTCGCCGCCACCCGGGCCAGGGCCTGCTCATCCAGGACAACCCCCTCGCCCGCAGCGATGCGCGCGAGCAGGGGCGCGGTGAGGGAAGAGCCGTCGAGGAGGATCATGGTGCTTCCTGGGGTTTCAAGGTGAGAGCCAGCACCAGCGCTAGGCCCAGGGTGAGGCCCGCCACGGTGTAGGTGGTCTGCCCGCCCCAGCGGGCGAAGGTGAAGGTACCGATGGCCGGTCCGACGATGCGGCCGACGCCGCTCATGGCATTGAGCACCCCAAAGAGGCCACCCTGGTCCTCGGGGGGCGTCAGCTGGCTGGCCAGGGCCGAGCCCGCGGTGTTGCCCATGCCGCTGCCCCAGGAGAGGGGGATGAAGAGCAGGACGAAGGGCCACATCCACGCGGCCTTGGGCAGCAGGGGCAGGGAGAGGCCCATGAGCAGCAGGCCGGTGATGAGCGCGATACGCTCAGGGATGCGCTTGGCGACGATCCGGACCAGGCCGCCCTGGTAGATCACGAGCAGGACGCCGATTCCCGCGAAGAGGAAGCCCACCTCGCGCTGGTGGAAGTCGAAGCGCTGGTGCACCAGGAGGGCGAAGGTGCCTTCCATCATGGCGAAGCCCGCCATGGCCAGCAGGGACACCGTCAGCAGCTGGGGCATGCCCGGCCGCTTCATGGCCTTCACCAGGGCATGGCCGCGGCTCTCGTGGGAGCGGGCCCGGGCGCGGACCTCGTCCGTGAGGGTCTCGGGCAGCCAGAGCAGCACCATGAGCGAGGCGACCAGGGACAGGCCCGCGGCCACGAAGAAGGGCAGGTGCCAGCCGCGCGTCTGGAGCAGCATGTGGCCGAGGTCGCTGCCGCTCAGGATGCCCGCCAGGGCCGGGCCCAGGACAAAGCCCAGGCCGAAGGCGGCGCCGATCATGCCCATGACCTTGGAGCGCTCCTCCGGCAGGGAGCTGTCCGCCATGGCTGCCTGGGCCACGGAGATGTTGCCGCCGGTGATGCCGTCGAGGAGCCGGGCAGCCAGCATCCACTCGAAGCGGCTGGTGAGGGCCAGCATCAGGTAACCCAGGGCCGAGCCGATGAGGCTGACCCAGAGGACCGGCTTGCGGCCCACCAGGTCGGAGACCCGGCCCAGGATGGGGGAGGCGATGAACTGCATGAGGCTGAAGCTGAGAAAGCCCACGCCGGCCCAGAAGGCGCCGGGCGTCGTACCTGCGCCGCCCAGGCCCAGGAAGTGGTTGACGCTTGCCATCCAGTGGCTGGGATGGTCCGCGATGGCCTGAGCGTAGAGGGGCAAGATTGGGATGACGATGCCGAAGCCCAGGAGGTCCACAAAAACCGTGAGAAATATGGCCGTCCTGGCGCGCTTTGAAGACTGCATGGGGCTCTCCCGTCCTTCAGTGTAGCCCGTCAGCCGACCAGGACCCGCTGCAGGACGCGATGCAGCTCGTCGAGTTGATACGGTTTCTGGATGAAGGCGGCGGGTCCGATGCCCGAGAGGGTCTTGAGGGAGTCCGACTCGGTGAAGCCGCTGCTCAGCACGATGGGGATGGCGGGATCCAGGTTGTTCATGGCCGTGAAGGCTTCCCGGCCATCGAGGCGGGGCATGGTGAGGTCCATGAGGACCAAGTCGAAGCGGGGCCCCTCCTGGAACCGGGCCAGGGCCTCCAGGCCATCGCTGGCGGTGGTGACCTCCAGACCCAGGGCGTTCAGCGCCGAGCTCATGGTCTCGAGGATGAGTACCTCGTCATCCACCAGGAGGATCCGTCCCCGCAGAGGTTGGAAGGAGGGGTGCGCATTCCCGGCACTGGGTTCGGACGGGGACTCCGTGGAGGCGGGGAAGCAGATGCGGAAGCTGCTGCCGCGTCCGGGCTCGCTCTGGATGCGGAGCCCGGCGCCATGGCCCTTGAGGATGCCCAGCATGGCTGAGAGTCCCAGGCCCCGGCCGGTGGACTTGGTGGTGTAGAAGGGATCGAAGATCTTTGCCAGCACGTCGGACGTCATGCCGCAGCCCGTGTCCGTGACCTCGAGGAGGACGTAGTGGCCCGGTGCTGGGGCGCCGCCGCGGTAGGCCCTCGCCAAGTCCCGCTCGTCGAGGCGCGCAGAGGAGGTGGTCAGGTGGATCGTGCCATCGTGGTCGCCGATGGCGTCAGAGGCATTGGTCACCAGGTTCATCACCACCTGCTGGATCTGGGCGGCGTCGGCGTGGATCGCCGGCAGCGAAGGCTCCAGCTCGAATCGGAGCCGCACCTTTTTCGAGATGGAGACCTCCAGCAGGTGGGTCACCTCGCGGACCACCTCGTTCAGGTCCTGCGGCTGGACCAGGAAGTGTCCGCGCCCGGAGTAGGCCAGCATCTGCTTGGTCAGCTCCGTGGCCCGGAGCACCGTGGCCTCCATCCGGTCCAGGTAGGGCTGGGCTGGGGACGATTCCGGAAGCTGCAGCTGGGCCAGGTTCAGATTGCCCAGGACCACCGTGAGGAGGTTGTTGAAGTCATGGGCAATGCCCCCGGCGAGGATGCCCAGGCTCTCCAGCTTCTGGGACTGCCTCAGCACATCCTCGGCCTGGCGGCGATCCGTGATGTCCAGCATGTAGCCCAGGTAGTAGGGTGCTTCGGAATCCGGGTTGGAGACGGCGGTGAAGTCATGGAACCAGCGGTAGTCGCCCGCGGCATTCCGGAGCCGATACTGCTGCTCATAGTGGGTGCTGCCCTTGCTCCGCAGCTGCTCCGACTCGACGTGGATGCGGTGTTTGTCTTCAGGATGCACCAGCGAATCGAACCCGATCTGGCCGGAGGTCAGATCCTCGGGACGGTAGCCCAGCAGGGCCTGGACATTCGGGCTGACATAGTCCACCAGCCAGGGATAGGCAGACCGCCAGCGGACGATCATCACCGGGCCGCCCACGAAGAGGCCCCGCTCGGCCCGGAGGGCCTCCTCGATCTGCTGGCGCTCAGTGACGTCTGTGGCGATGCCGATGACGCTCTCCAGGCGGCCCTGCTCATCGAAGACCGGCGTGAGGGAGTTGTCGAAGGTGCGGCCGACGGCGTGGGTGATCTGTCGGGAAGCCTCACCGCCCAAGGCCCGCCTGATCTGGTCGACGGTCTCGGGATCGTCTCGGTAGAGGTCCAGGGCGCTCTGGCCGAGCACCGCGCCGGGGACCAGGCCCAGGTTGACAAGCCCCAGGCCTTCCGAGAGCAGGAAGCGGGCCGAGGGGTCCAGCTGGTAGATGATGGCCTGAGAGTTGGCCAGCACCGTGCGCAGCCGCTGCTCGGCCGTGCGCAGGGCGGCTTCGGCGGTTCTGCGTACCGAGATATCGCGGGTGACGGTCAGGAGGCCGGGGATGCCGCCCACCTCCATGACCTTGGCCGACATGAGACCTACAAGGGTCGAGCCGTCCTTCCGGCGGAAGGCGAGTTCCTCGCCGACGAATTCGCCGCGGTCCTTGATGAGCTGGATCATCCGGGTCCGGTCTGCAGGATCCACCCAGATGTTCATCTCGAGGGAGGTGCGTCCGAGGGCCTCCGCCCGGGTCCAGCCCGTGAGCTTCTCGAACCCTTCGCTGACCTCCAGGTAAGTGCCGTCATCCAGCCGGGTGAGGTTGATGGCGTCGGGGCTGGCGTGGAAGACCCGGCTGAAGCGCTCCTCGCTGTGCCGGAGGGCGGCCTCCGCCGCCTTGCGCTCGGTGATGTCCTGGGCCTGGGTGAAGACCACCTCTCGGCCTTCGAAGGCGATGTAGCCGCTGCTGGTCTCCACCGAGAACGTGCTGCCATTCCGGCGGCGGTGGCAGGCCTCGGCGCGGCTGGCTCCGCTCTGCCGGAGCTGGGCCCAGCGATCCGGCCACTGCTCTGGGCTGGTTCCCTCCTCGATGTCCCAGAAGGACAGCTCCAGCAGTTCCTGGCGGGAGCAGCCCAGGGCCGCCTCGGCGGCCTGGTTCACGAAGACCAGCCGGCCTGAGGTGTTGATGCCGTAGACAGGGTCTACGGCCTTGTCGATGGCCGCGTTCAGAATGCGCTGCTCGCGCTGGGCCTCGGTGCGCTCGAAGGCCAGGGCCACCTGGCCCGAGACGAAGGAGAGCAGATCCCGCTCCAAGTCGGTGTAGCGGTGGCCGCCCTCATAGCTCTGCACCACCAGGGCCCCGAAGACGCCGGTTTTCCGGCGCAGCGGCACCCCCAGCCAGTCCAGGGAGAGGGCGCCGTAAGGCTCGACTTCGCCCTCGGCCTCCAGCTGCAGGAGGGCCGCCTCGTCCAGCAGAACCGGCTGTCCGGTGCGGAGGAGGTATTCCGTGAGGCCGCGCCCCAGAGGCTTGGGGTCTGGCCGGGGGTCCACCTCGTCCACCCAGTAGGGGAAGGAGACCGTGTCGTACTCCCGGTTCCACAGGGCCACGTAGAAGTTCTCGGCGGGCATGAGGTCCCGCACGATGCCGTGGACTATGGCGAAGAGCTCCTGGGGGTTTCGCGCCTCGACGGCAGCCTCGGCGACACGGTAGGTGGCCCGCTGAGTCAGCTCCGCCTGGTGGCGGACCGAGATGTCCTGGGCAACGGCCACCACGACCTTTTCGCCCCGGTGGCGGCCCGGATAGAGCCGGAGTTCCTTGGGGAAGACCTCGCCGTTCTTGCGCAGGCCCCAGAACTCGAGAGCCTGGGGCTCTCCGGCCAGGGCCTTCCCGAAGGCCTGGCCGAGCGCCTCGAGGTCATTCCGGCCCGGGGCGGAGAGCACCACGGGCAGCTGGCCGATGAAGAAGTCCTTCGGGTGGCCATACATGCGGGCGGCGCCTTCGTTCACCTCCAGAAAGCGCCCCTGGGCGTCCTGGATGTAGATGGCTTCCGAGATCGAGTCGACCATGCCCTGGGTTGACTCGAGTCGGGTACGAAGCTCCTCTTCACGGCGCTCCGCAGCCTCCAGGGCCGCTTGCAGGTTGGTTATGGCCGGGTGTTCAGTCATGCAGGAGGCATCGCAGGGAAGTCATCCCTTGCATAATACGGGTCAATTCCATTGTCCGTATCGAGAAACTCTATCAGGCCCACCGAAAACGTTTCACGGCCAGGAGGAAGGCCGCCAAGCCCCAGGCCGCCACAATGCCCAGGCCCAGGCCGTGTCCCGCCAGGCTCGCACCGTCGTTGAAGACCGCGCGCAGGGCCTTCAGGAACGGGGCAAGAGGCATCCCGGCCACGAGGTGCTGCAGCCAGGCTGGCGCGGAGTCCAGCGTGAAGTAGACGCCGCTCAGCATCATCAGGGGGAAGAACACCAGGTTCGAGATGGCGGCATAGCCTTCCGAGGTCTCTGCGAAGCCGCTCAGCGCGAAGCCGAAGGCCATGAAGCACCCCGTCCCCAGGGCCATGATGAGCGCGAGGTTCAGGAAGGAGCCCTGGTTCGCGATGCCGAAGACGAGGTAGCCCACCAGCAGGAGGATGGCCGCCTGCACCACCGTGACGGTGAGCCGGTGGAGCACCTGGCCTAGCAGGAAGATCCACTTGGGCAGGGGGGTCACGGCCAGGCGCCGGAACTTGCCCTTCTCCCGGTAGGACACGTTCACCATGCCCACGCTGAAGAGGCCCATGCTCACGAGATTGAGGCCCAGCAGACCGGGCAGCAAGAAGGAGGCGTAGTTGGCGGAGCGCTTGCGACCCGGGCTCTCCACCTGGATGGGGATGCGCCGGGGCTCCGGTGCCCCGCTGAGGCGCGCCTGGGCCACCAGCCAGGCCTGGTTCACCAGCCCGGCCGTGGCCCCTGCCTGGGCCATGAGGTAGCTGTTCAAGCGGAGGCGGTAGCCCTCGCCCTCGGGTTCCAGCTGGGCGGCGGTCTCGCCCCGGGCCCAGCGGGCTTCTGCTTCGGTCCGCGACAGGGCCACCACCTTGAGCTGCAGGTCCACCAGGGCCTGGTCCAGGGCCGCGTCCCGCGCTCCCGGCGCCAAGGTCGCCACCCGCACCACCGCGAGCTTGGGTCCTCCACTGTCCCGGAAGATGGTCCCGAAACCCAACAGCAGGATCACGGGGAAGGCCATGGTCCAGAACATGGCCACCCGGTCGCGGCTGTAGAGCCGCCATTCCATTGCGAACTGACGCCAAAGCATCGCTACTCCCTGAGGCTCCGCCCCGTCCGGTGGAGGAACACGTCCTCCAGGGTGGCGCGGCGGATGTGGACCTGCTGAAAGGGCACAGCGGCCGCCTCGGCGGCCTCCAGCAGGCGGGGCAGGAGGGTCTTGGGATCGGGCGTGGGGATCTCCCACAGGTCCATGCGGGGTTCCACCCGGAGGCCCAGCGCGGCCTCGAAGGCCGCCGGGTCCGGGGCGGTCCCCTCAAAGGTGAGCTCCACGATGCTGGGCAGGGCCAGGTCGGCGATGAGCGAGGCCGGCGTGCCTGTGGCGATGACCTTGCCGTGGTCCATGATGGCCAGCCGGTCGCAGAGGGCCTCGGCCTCGTCCATGTAGTGCGTCGTAAGCACCACGGTCCGGCCCTCGGCTTTCATCCGGCGCACCACATCCCAGAGGCCGCGCCGGGCCTGGGGATCGAGGCCCGTGGTGGGCTCGTCCAGGAAGACCAGCTCGGGGTCGTTCACCAGGGCCATGGCCAAGGCCAGGCGCTGCTGCTGCCCACCGCTGAGGGTGATGTGGTAGGCGTCGGCCTTTTCCTCGAGCTGCACCAGGGCCAGCAGCTCTTCGGTGCCGCGCCGTCGGGGGTAGTAGCTGCCGTAGAGGTCCAGGGCCTCCCTGGGCGTGATCTTGTTGAAGAGGCTCGTGCTCTGGAGCTGAACACCGATGCGGGAGCGGATCTCCCGGCCGTTGCGGGCCCAGGTGAGGCCCAGGATCTCGATCTCGCCGGAATCGGCTTCCGTGAGGCCCTCGATGACCTCCAGAGTGGTGGTCTTGCCCGCCCCATTGGGCCCCAACAAGCCGAAGACCTCGCCCCGGGCCACGTCCAGGTCCACCCCGGCCACCGCGACGACCTTGGGGAAGGTCTTGCGCAGGCCGCGAAGGCGGAGGGCGGACTCGGTCATGAACACCTCAAACAGACCCTCACGAATACCACAGAGAGTGGGTGTCTGGACAGGGGTAGGAACGGGGAACACTAACGTAGCGACCCTGCGTTATACCCCAGTGGATTTCTTGGAAAAGGATCGCCACCAAGGCACCAAGACACCAAGAACTGCCCAGCAGACGACCTGTGGTTTCTCTTGGTGCCTTGGTGTCTTGGTGGCAAAAAACTTTCCTTCTTGGGTTGAGAAAAAGATGCTCAAACCGCCCAGAGGCGCCACTCGGGGTGGCTCGTCTGCAGCATGGCGGCGGCGGTGTCTCTGTCAGCCGGAGTGGCAAACCGGGCGGCCCAGCAGCTGCCGGAGCCGCAGAGGAGGGGGTCGCCACCGGCGGCGAGGAGAGCCTCTCGCACGTCCGCCAAGAGGGGGCAGACCCAGATGGCAGCGCCGGTCAGGTCGTTGCGCCAGGGCGGGGCCTGGCCAGCAGGCTGGGAGGCCAAGGCCTCAGGGAAGGGGTAGCCGACGGACTGGAGGGCCCGGTAGACGCCGGGCGTGCCGACGTAGAGCCCGGGATGCACCAGCAGCATGGGCTCCAGGGGGATGGGGCGCAGCGGGAAGACCCGCTCGCCGCGGCCCAGGCCCAGGGTGGTGCCACCCAGCAGGAACAGCGGCACATCGCTACCCAGGCGCCCGGCCATGCGGAGCAGGGTGTCCTCGGTCAGGCCCAGCTCGAACAGCTGGTTCCCGAGGCGCAGGGCCCCCGCCGCGTCGCTGCTGCCGCCGCCGAGGCCGGCGCCGTGGGGGATGTGCTTCTCCAGGTGGAGCGCTGCAGGCAGGGACCGACCCACCGCCTCCTCGAGCAGCCGCCAGGCCTTGAGCACCAGGTTGGAGGCGTCCGCCACGAGGCCCTCGCTGGCCGGGCCGCCGAGCGTCAGGGTCAATTCCGATGCGGGCTCGGCGGTCAGGGTGTCTGTCAGGGCCGGGAGCCCTTCGAGCACCGTGGTGACCAGCTCCAGCTCGTGGAAGCCGTCTGCCCGACGGCCCAGCACCGCCAGGAAGCGGTTCAGCTTGGGGGGGCAGCTCACGCGAAGGGACATGGGGCCAGGGTAGGGCGAAGGCAGTGAGCAGAGCAACCGGGGCGACGGGAATCCTTGCCGGAAGTGCAGCAAATATCAAAATAGAAACCCTATCCGGTTATGGTTAAACAGGAGATAACCGTGCTTCGACAGCTTCGATCCAGGGCGTTTCCACTTGCACTCTCCTGGTCGATCCTCCTGACCGGTGCCCTCCTGGTCGAAGGCTGCAATAGCGTCCGTGTGGCTGAGCGCACGCCTCTCCCCGCCACCCGTCCCGAGGCGATGCGCAGCTACGTGAGTGCGCTCGCCGGCTTCGGTGAGAAGGCAGTCGGCAGCTACGCGGGGAGCGCCGCGGCCGAGTGGATCCTGGGGGAGATGGCCGCTCTCGGTCTCGAGGATCCGCACTTCGAGGCCTTCGCCTTCCCGTACAACGCCTACCGCACTTACCCGCTGACGATCACCGTGGGTGGACACTCGCAGGAGCTCACCTACGATGTGCTCGAGGCCTCCGGCGGGACCGCCGGAGGCGTGCTGCAGGCGGAGCTGGCCTACGTCAACATTGGCGCGCCGGAGGACTTTTTTGGGAGAGACCTCGCGGGCAAGATCGCCGTTCTCAAGCGGGACGAGAACTACGATCGCTCGGTCCAGCTGCAGAACACGATCGCGGCCGGTGCCGCGGCGATGCTCTACGTCTCCCAGGCCCCCGGCAACCTGCGCCAGGTGGGGACCGTCCGCCACACGTTTGAGCCGTCCCACCCGATTCCGGCGCTCTCCATCGGCATGCAGGACGGCCAGGCCCTGATCCAGGCGCTTCAGGCGGGGACTCCGGTGAGTGCCTCGGTGCGCCTCGATGTCACCCTCTCTCCCCTCGAGGCCCCTGCTCACGGCCGCAACGTGATCGGCCGCATCCCAGGCGAGGACGCGAACCACGTGATCCTGGTCAGCGCGCACTACGACAGCTGGAAGGCGGGCGCCTCAGACAACGCAAGCGGCGTGGCGGGCATCCTTGGCGTGGCCCGGCGCGAGCTGGCGCGCTACCGCCAGTTGGGTCGCAAGCCGCGCTACACCCTCGTGTTCATCGCCTATGACGGCGAGGAGATCGACCTCTACGGTGGCTACGACTACCTCAGGAAGCACGTCTTCACACCACAGCCCCAGCTCGTGCTCGCGTCGGTGAATCTCGAGATGCCGGTCGGCGCCGACCTGGCCTCCCAGGCGAGCTACCCTGACACTGCGCAGCCAACCTGGAGCGTCATCCACTCACGGATCGCGGTCCTCGAGCAGACCCTCGCCACGGTTGGACGGCGCCTGTCGGCTCCGCTCTACCCGAAGCTCCAGGGGATCGACGACATTGCGAGGGTCAGCGGCGGGATCATCGCCACCGACATCCAGCCGCACTTTCGGGCCGGCATTCCGACCCTCTGCACCTGGACGGGGACGCCCTGGTACCACACCTCGATGGACGACCCCGAGCACCTCGACTACGAGTTCCTCGCCCGCGCGGTCGACTACTTCGGGGATGTCCTCGCCGAGCTGATGACGCGCGCACCAAGCGAGTTCGCCGAGGTCGATCCGTCGCTGCTGAAGGCCAAGGTCACACCTGGGATCCGGAGTTCCAGCTCGGAGGACCTTGCGGTCGAGGTCGAGGTCACGGGGCTTACGGGTCAGCCTGCAGGCGGCGTGCCGTTGACGGTCGAGCTGCTCGTGCGGGATTTCTTCCCGGCCTGGTCTGACGCGAGCGGAAAAATTGTCACCGATGCCTCCGGTCGTGCGCGCTTCACCGTGCCGGCGGCCGCGCTCAACCTGGCGCCGGACGGGCGGTTCCTGGATGTCACGGGGGGGAAGGCCTATCCAGTGGTCGAAGTCAGCGCACCGGTGCTCGGCCCCTGACGAGCTCGCAGGGCCTGCCTGACACCCGGTGGCCCGTTCCTGTCCTGAACTGCTTGACTCGGAGCCTCCGTGACATCCAATCCTCGACTCCTCTCCCGCGCCGCGGTGCTGGCATTGCTGGTCCTGGCCCTCGCGGACTGTGGTGGCGGGTCTCCCAAATACCTCGGGGCGGTGCCAACCGACACCATCCCCTACGAGCACCCGGAGTATTGGCCGCTCTCCAAGGGCTCCACCCGCTATCCCTTCCTGGTGCACTACCGCACCAACGATGAAGAACCGATGGTAGATGAGATCATCATCCGCATGGAGACCGCCTGGCGGGTGGAGATCGAGATCCAGGGCAACACTCCGCCGCCTTCGGATCAGGGGTTCTGCGGGCCGGACGGTCGCTTCGACATCTTTGCCTGGCGGGGCATCAATACCTGCCAGGTAGACGTGGTCGCTGGCGCCCCCCGGACTGCCTGGGGCGGCCAGGCCAGCTACATGAAGATCGATCCCTGGGGCGACTACGGCGGCGACCTGTTGGGGGCCACCGTCGCCCATGAGTTCAACCACGCGACGCATGCGGCCAACGACTGGGCCGAGATCCCCATCGCCTTCGAGATGTGCGCATCCTACGTCGAACAGTTCTTCGGTCCGGTGGCTTCCTACTCGGTGCTGGGCTTCCAGGCCCGGCCCGACTGGGGCCTGCTCCGGGGCGACAACTACGCCACCTGGTACATGTACGGCTCAGCCCTGTACATCCACTTCCTGCGGGACTGCTACCTCCACGGCAACGACGGCTGGCTGCCGGAGCTGTGGGTGGCGATGCGGAATCAGGGGCCCGACTTCTCCGTCAACGCGCCGCACTTCGTGAACGCAGTGGACGGTCTCCTGTGGCCGGTGGGCGCGAGCTTCCTGGACACCCTGCCGGCCTTTGCCCGCTGGCGCTACTACGCGGGCCTGCGGGACGACGGCCAGCACTTCCGCCGCCTGCCCACCCAGTGGACCCAGCACGCATTCCTGCCCGAGGCCACCCTGGCGATCCCGCAGGTGACCCTCGGGAACCTGACCCGGCCCCTGGACCCGGCGCCCATGCTCACCGGCTGCAGCTACCTGGAGGTCAAGCGCGCCAGTGAGGCCCAGACCTCCTTCCAGGTGGCCCTGCAGGCGCCGGCCAGTCCGGGCCTGCGCTGGGTGGTCCAGGCCGTGCCGGGCCTCGTGGACGGCAGGGACGGGGACCTGGTGGACCTCTCCGCCGGGTCTGCCCGAGTGGTCTTCGCGCCCGGTGGCAAGCGCACCCTGATTCTCATTCCTGTGCCGACCACCGCCTACGATCCCAACCACCCCAGCGACACGCGCTACCCGGCTTCCCTGGTGCTGGTGCCTTGAGGAGGCAACCCCACCCACCAGCCCGATGGTCCCCGAAACCGGGCGGCGCCCTCTGAACTACAGGCCCTGGAACCTGAAGGGCTTGGTCTCCACGAACTTGCCTGCGGTATTCCCCGAGTAGAGCTCGCCGTTCGAGATGCTGAGCTTCTTGACCTTGCCGGTCTTGGAAAAATCGATGTCCTTGAACTCGACCCAGAAGGTGTTGGGGGTGAGCGCCGATTCAAAGAAGTAGATCTTGTTCTTGTGGTCAGCCACGGTGCGCCATCTTGTGGAGGAGATGTTGGGCTGGCCCGGCGTGCTGATGCCATAGGGTACGGACACGTTGCGGATGACGCTGAAGACGCTGGCCACGGCCACGGGCGCATTGTCCGTCTGCGGGATGGCGTTGATGTAGAACGAGGCCCGCACGAACCGGTCGGCAGCCCGGTTGGTGCCCGGCAGCATCACGGTGCCACCGATCGTCTTCCAGTATTCATTCAGGGCCAGCTGCTTCTCGAAGATGGGCGAGTTGGTCATGACCTGATAGGACCTGCTGTGATGGATAACGAGCTTGCCGCCGATGTATTCGAAGATGGCGTTGTCCCCGGTTGGGTCTGAGATGGCCAGGTGCAGGGTGGCTTGCGAGTTCCTGCCCGGTGTATCGCCCGTGACGACCACGAATTCCTGCTTGCTCAGGCCTCTGACGGCTTCCTCTACCGTGGCATACGAGTCCAGCACGTACTGCACCCAGGCGGCGATGGAGAGCCCGGCCTTCTTCTGATCCCAGGCCTCGTATTCGGATTCGGCGAGCCAGAGCAGGTTTGCGACGAGCCCTTTCTCATTCATGCCATCCGAGCTGGAACAGTCATAGGCCGTGGCGATGACGCTGCCGAATGTTGAAGTCCACTTGAAGGAGTTGGGCCCGGCCTCGCCGTTGCGTTCCAGGCCGGAGGGGAAGATCCAGAGGTTGGTCTTCATGTCTTCATTCCAGTCCATGGACCGGGCGGTGATGATCGTGCCCTTGGGGCCCTGATAGACCACGCGGCTGCAGGCATGGATTGGATTGAGGCTCAGGGCGGCTATTGCAGGGAACAACAAGAATCGAAACAGGGATTTTGGTTTCAGGATGGGTTTGAAGTTGGGCATGGCAGCCTCATTTCGTTTGAAGAGATAGAATCCCACCGGCCTTAACGCAGTCAACCTTGAGTCGACAGCCAAATCCTTTGGTTGCAACAATCTATTCTTCCCGTACGCCAGTCCCGTTTGTCAAGGATGCGCTGCGGCCCGCGGCCTCCGAGGTGCCGTCTGGGCATGGTCAAACGCCTCGCGGGTGTGCTGAGTGTGTCTTGACCCGGGCGATGCCCTGGTTCATGGTCAGGCTAATCGAGGCCCGCAGTTATATTTCAGCTAAGTACAAAAACCACAAGGATAAACGCAATGAGTAGTCAAACTGAATCAGCAATAACCACCCGTAATGTGTTGGCAGCTCGGGCATTGGTTCTGCTTTTTCAACTAACAGTCAGCCTGGTCTTGATTGGCTGCAGGAGCCTTCAGAGCACACCGTCGGCAGCCCCCGCAGCGCTGAGCGAACAAAACATCAACCTGATCTTCGTGGCTAGTCCGGATCTCGCCAACCAAGGTCTCGGTGATGTCCAGGCGGACACGGCGAACCTCACCCCTCAAGGGCTCAATCGCTCGCTCTTGATAGCCTCGTACCTGAAACAACAGGTGCTGGGGGCGAAGAATGTAACCAGTATCTATGCGCTTGCGCCGATGACCCATTTGCAGACATCGAACCATTATCCTGACATGACAGCAGTCGGGTACATCCAGCCCTTTGGCCTGCTCAACCAGGAGACTCTGCGCCTCGATGCCGCCCCCAATGGACCCACCTATACTGCCAACACCCAGGCGCTCAAGGTCGCGTACTCTTCTCCAGAATCCCTGCCAAGTGGCGTTGCTGCGCCGAAATTTGGATACAGCGCCAATTGCAGCGGACTGGACTTTTTCAACCGTGGCGGCTGCAACGACACACTGGTCTCCCGAATCATCGATCGAAAAATGGCTGGTTTCCATGTCTTCTCAGCACCCTGGGAAACCATCCACGACCTGCTGATAAACACAAACACGAGAAATCGATACGGGCTCAAGAACCCCTCAAAATACATGGGACCGAACTACATCTATGCGATCTCAATCGCACCTTCCGGAAGCGCCGAGCTCGTTACCTACAACAGTCGTTTGAACCCAGCTGCAACGTATCCCCAACTCCCCTCGCCGGTGACAAGCGAGGCCTGCACCCACGCCCTGCAGGACGCTTTCAGTGCCAAGCGAACGGGAGGGGTGGATGGCGTCACGGTTCCGGCGAACATCAACAGAAACCAGACGGTTTATCTTGTCCGGCATGCCGAGGCGCATCCGGACGCGACATTCGCCTTTGAAAACGGCAACTTTGTCGCGGCCGGGCAATGGCGTGCGCTCGGTCTGCCCGCCGCCCTGGAGGGCAGAATGAGCCCCCAAGTGGTTTATTCCGTTGACCCTTCTCAGTGGTTCACGGCGCCCCTGAGCAAGGAGGACGTTTCCTATGTCAGGACCTCGCTCACCGTTCTGCCCTACGCCATCGCCAAGAATTTGCCCTATCACCTGGTTTCGGGGTTCTCACTGTTTGAGCCTGACGTAGCCCGACTCGCCAGCCAGTATTTCTTTACCGGGGGCAAGTTCTCGGGTCAGACCGTCCTTCTGGCGTGGGAGTCCCAACGCATCATTCCGCTGATCAAAGTGCTTCTTGATAGCTATGGCGGCAGCCACGTGTCCCCACTGCCGGCCCACTGGCGGGGAGATGACTACAACACCATCTGGACAGTGCGGTTCGATGCCCAGGGCAACCTGACGGTAGATAACGATAGGTGTGAGGGCATTGACTCGGCGAAGCTGCCGGACACGGCACCTCGGTTCTGACTGACCACTGGGCCCTGGGAATTCCAAGCAACCCAAAAAAACCGGGCGGATCGCTCCGCCCGGGGTGGGGATGGTGGTGCTGGTGGCTTACTGGCCGACGAAGGCCAGGCCGGTCTGGTTGGTGATGACCGAGGTGAAGGCTTGCTGCTTGGTGTTGAGGGCCACAGAGCCCACATACCAGTTGGTGAAGCCGCCGCCTGCTGCGCTGACGGTGCCAGTCCAGCCCGTGGGAACGGTCAGGGTGTAGGCGCCACCGGCAGAGGTGGCCGTGTAGGTGCTGAAGCCCGTGGCGCCAGTGGCGGTGACAATGACACCGTTCACGTTGCCGTTGTTGCTGGCCCGCTTGGTGGTGCCGGCAATGGTCTGCATGGTGATGAAGTTCTTGCCCGTGACGTTGGCACCGTTGACAGTGACACCGGTGAGGGCGGCGCTGAAGAGGGAGCCAGTCTTGGTGGCAGTGATGGTGCCCGTCCAGCCCTGATTGACGAGGGCCGTGTAGGTGCCGTTGGCGCCAGTGGTGACGCTGGTGACGCCGGCGGTATTACTGGGGCTGAAGGTGAGGGTGACGCCGGAGACCGGGAGACCCATGGTGGTGACCGTGCCGCTGACGGACCAGGCGGCGCGGGCGGCGAAGTTCTTACCGGTCTGGGCATTCCTGACATTGTTCAGAGCGACGGTGGCGGGGGTGAAGGCATAGCCGTTCAGCGCAGCCGAGATCGTCCCGGTGTAAGCAGAGGGAACGTAGGTGGTGTAGGTGCCGATGTTGGCGGCAGTACCCGTGCTGGCAGTGGTGAGGCTGTAGCCGTTGGTCATGGAGATGGTGACGCCCCCGAGACCGGCGGTGCCGTTGGTGACTCGGCCAGAGACCGCAATGCCGGCGACGGCGGTGAAGTTCTGGGCCGTCTGGTTGGTGGTGGCGGCCGTGTAGGTGCGGGCCGTCTGGTTGGGGGCTGCCGTGATGAAGTAGGCAGCCTTGGTGGCGCGGATGGTGCCGGTGAAGGGGCTGGACACCACGAGGGTGTAGAGGCCGGCGGCGTCCGTGGTAGCGGTCTGGCCCGTGCTGGCAGTGACGGTGACGCCAGCCAGGTTGGTGACACCTGAAGTGACCTTGCCGGTGACAGTGATCACGGGGATGGCGTTGAAGTTCTGCGCCGTCTGGCTGGCCTGCAGGTTGGTGTAGCTGAAGCTGGCAGGGGTGTACTGGTAGTTGGCCGTGGTGGGGGTGGCGGTGCCGGTGAAGCCCACGGGAACGGTGTAGGTGTAGTTGCCGGAAGCATCGGAGACGGTGGTCTGGCCGTTGCTGACGCCGAGGACAATGCCGGCCACAGGGGTGGCGCCGTTGGCGATGTTGCCGGACACGGAGACCGTGGCGACGCCGACGGTGGCGATGTTGCTCAGGGGGGAGTCGCCAGCCTGGTTGTAGGCGGCCACGCGGTAGTCGTACCGGGCGGGGTTGGCAACACTGTAGTCACTGTAGTGGTTGCTGTTGGGGACGGAGGTGCCGATGGCCACGAAGGGATCCGTGGTGGCGGCAGCCCGGCGGTAGATGGTGAAGCCGGTCTCGTCCGTGGCCTGATCGGTCCAGGCGAGGTCCACGCGGCTGGCATTGACGCCGGCAGCGGAGAGGTTGATGGGACGCTTGGGCACGGTGGTGGCGACGTTCAGCACCAGGGGACGCATGAAGTCGTTCTCTTCGTGGCCCAGGATGTGGCAGTGCCACGCGTACTCCCAGCCGAAGTTCTGGCCAGCGTTGGTGAGGTTGATCGGGTTGCCATCCAGAGGGTTGGTGAAGGCGATGGTGCTGGTGGCCGACTGGGTGACGCTGGGGGAGTGCACACTGCTGGGGAGGGCGAAGGGCAACCGGGGAGACAGGGGCCGGAAGGCGACAATGATGTCTTCCAGCGGGTTCATCTTGACGGTTTCCTTCCAACCGAACTCGTTGGCGTCGGGGTAGCGCACGGCGCCGTCCCAGCCCACGCGGTTGATGACCTGCACATCAAAGAGGTGGAAGTGCACGGGGTGGGTGTCCACACCGTTGTGGGTGATCTTCCAGTACTGGGTGGTGCCGTCCGTGAGGATCTCGGTGGCGGGATCCACATAGCCGAGGGGAATGGTGGTCTGGGTGTTGAAGTTGGTGAAGGGCAGCTCGACGCCGAGGGTGGCGTTCATGCGGCCGTAGTCCAGCTCGAAGAGCTCCTGGATGGCCTTGGCCTCCAGGTTGGCAACCACGGCAGTGCCGTTCTCGGTGGCGGTGTGGCTGACGGTGGTGTCCTGGATGCGGACGTAGGTGTCGGGCATGGTCGTGTTCAGGGCGCTGTTGTAGGCGGACTGAGGCACGATGGGGAGGTGCTGAGAAGCCGCAAAGGCGCTCTGGCTGCTACCCGTGGACTGGAAGGCCGAGTTCAGGGCCGCCACGTCGTAGGCAGCTGCGGGAGAGGCAGCAGCCACCTCCACGAGCATCATGGTGCGGGTGTTGGGGCCGAAGCCGGCCAGGGTGGGCGCCGCGCCGCCGGAGGCGGTCTGGTCGTCGGACCCAGTGTAGTAGTCAAGCCGGGGATCGAAAGCCGGCACGGGGGCCGGGGAGTCGTTGTAGAGGATGAGCTTCTGGCCGGCATAGGCGGAGAAGTCGACGATGACATCCGCGCGCTCGGCGGGGCCGAGGAAGAGGCCCTTGTCAGCCACGTTGAGCACGACGATGTCGCGCCGGTTGTAGTTGTAGTTCACGGGCTGGGGAACGATCTCCACCGGGGTGGGCAGGAAGCCGCTCTCATTGCCGATCTGGAGGAAGGAGGGGCCGGCAGCCAGGGGATCCGGCACGCCACCGGCGCGACCATCCGTGGGCCAGGTGGCGGGGAAGTTGGCGGAGCCAGGGGCGGCGGGGACCATGGCCACTTCGGTGCCGGTGCTGTCAGCTTTGAACCAGCTCAGGTTCCAGAAGCGGTCGTTGGCCGCGTTGAGGATGCGGAAGCGGTAGGCCTGGGGCTGCACCACCATCTTGGGGTAGGCGGTGCCGTTGACCACGGGGGTGTCCATGAAGGCTTCGGGCACCAGCGAGGGGTTGGGCGTGCCAGGGATTTCCGTGCCGTTGGGGTCGCCAGCGACAGGCTCGGCACCATGCACCAGGCCAGCGGCAGCGGTTACCGGCGGCCAGAACCACGGACCGTAGTCCCAGCGGCCCATGGCATTGGCGCCACTGATGTCGGCGGGGTTCTGATTGGGCATGTAGACATGGGGGTACCACAGGGCCCCGTCGCTGCCGTACTTGGCGGTGTCCCACGTGGGATCGGTGCCGCCCATGACACCGAGGGTGCCGAGGGTGGTGGTGTCCACGAAGGTCTTGTCCTGGAGGATGAGAGGAATGCCGTAGTTGTTAACGCCGCCGCCGTTGTTGGGCAGGACGCCGGTGTTGATGAGCTTGTCTTCCACGGGATCGGTGAGCAGGTAGCCCGCCGCCATGCCCGCGTACACGTTCAGACGGGTGAGGCCGAAGCTGTGGTCGTGATACCACATGAAGCGACTGCTCTGCTGGTTGGTGTAGTAGTAGGTGGCGATGCCATCACCGGCCGTGCCGGCGCCCATGTCGGGCACATTCTGGAAGGTGACGCCCTTGAGGTAGGGGGTGCTGGTCTCACCGGCGGGGGTAACCCACTGGTGGGGCGTGCCGTCGCTGATCCAGGGGTTGATGCCACCGTGGAGGTGGAACTCAGCCCGGTTCTGGCTGTAGAGGCCGCCGCCGTTGGTGGGGCCCTTGCCGGCGCCCATCATGGTGGTGTCCACGGGGAGGAAGAGGTCACCCGCGGCGCCGGTGGGCAGCAGGTTCCGCATCTTCACCCGGACCGGGCGATCCTTCTTGGCGATGATGAGGGGGCCAAGGTAGTTGGAGGCCCCGCCGCTGACGGTGTTCGTGGCCGCCACGTTGTGCTGGACGAAGCCGCGCAGCTTGGTGGGGTTCAGCTCGCTGTGCAGCTGCTGGGTGTATTCAACGACGTCAATCTCGTAGTAGTCCGAGCCGGGGTAGGTCGTGGTGTTGGGCACGCCCACGGGGATGTAGTTGCCCAGGTTGTTGGCGTTGGACGCCCCCAGCCCAGGCAGCGTATCCACGAACTTGTGGATGGGCTTGGTGTTGTGCCAGTTGGAGGCGGTGCCGAACATGTAGTCCGGCTGTTGCAGCTGGAAGCCGGGTCCGGGAACGGCCAGGCTAGCCAAGCCCCGGACACTGGGAAGGGCTGCACCCTTGACCCCAGCCCCCCTGACACCAGCAACCGAGGCAACGGCGCCGGACTTGGGCGCGGGGTTCACGCCGAAGAGCTTGGGGTCGACCTTGCCCCCCTTGGCCTTCAGGATCTCCTTGGCGCGCAAGGCGGCGGCTTCCCGGGCCTGGTTCAGACGGGCGCGGCGGGTGGCCCGCTCGACGACCATATTCTGATCGCCGCCGGGCGTGGGAGCTGCGGTGCGGTTGGTGCCCTCGGGCATCTGGGCCTGAAGCCCAATGCCTGCGGTCAGAGCCCACACGAGCGCTAGGTTATGATTGAGGATGAGTCTCATTCTGTCCTTTCTTTGGGGTGGAATAAGGTTGCGGACCAGTAGACACAAGACGTCCTTTGCTTGAGAAACCTGGATTGCGTGGGTTCAAACAGAGACGAATTGAATGTGACCAATGTCACTCAGACAAGCTTCTGCGACCCCTACCAATGGCTCAAGTTCGTACGATTACCTAAGTAATATTGCTTACACATAAAGGGGTAATTTGGAGATATTTTGAAAAATATGGATCTGGGTTGAAAAAAACCGTAAGGTCAATCGCAAAAAAATGAAAATTAACAGCTAAAAAAACTTTTGGTCACCCAAGTAAAACAATAGCCCTGCCCCCTCGCTGCTCGCCTGGCGCGAATGGGGAGTATTACCTGCAGGTTGTGGCGCAGTCTCGACGACCGTGTGGAACCCAGGGCGAGGCCCAGGGGCGGGCGGTTCGATGGGCCGTTGGCTGAGGTCCACGGAGCCCCCCTCCGTTGGAACCTCAGCGTTCGATTCTCGCCTGCCTAACGCCCTGCGCGAGGGCAACGGCCAGGCCGTTCCCGCTCCTCGGCGGAGGCAGTCCTCGCCTACAGCAGGTAGGTCTTCCCGTACATCAGGTAGCGGTCCACGCTGCGGGCGGTGTTGCGGCCTTCGTGGATGGCCCAGACCACCAGGGACTGGCCGCGCACCATGTCCCCCGCGGCGAAGACGCCGGGGATGCTGGTCATGCGCTGGCCATCGGCCACCACGTTGCCGCGGCCATCCAGCTTGAGGCCCAGCTCGGTGATGGGGCCCTTGCGCTCGGGGCCGAGGAAGCCCAGGGCCAGGAGCACGAGGTCTGCCGGGAGCACCCGGTCGGTGCCGACGACCTCTTCGGAGAACATCCGCCCCTCGCCGCTGCGGGCCCACTTGAGGCCCATGGTGTGGACCTGCTGGACGGCACCTGCCTCACCCGTGAATCGCTTGGTGAGGGTGCTGTACATCCGTGGGTCGGCGCCCTGCAGGGCCGCGGCCTCTTGCTGGCCATAGTCCATGGAGCTGACCTTGGGCCACTGGGGCCAGGGATTGTCGCCGGCCCGGTGGTCCGGAGACTGGGGCAGGATCTCCAGCTGCGTGACGGACTTGGCCCCGTGCCGCAGGGAGGTGCCGACACAGTCAGTGCCGGTGTCGCCGCCGCCGATGACCACCACGTCCTTGCCCTCGGCCGAGATGTAGGCGCCATCTGCGTGAGCGCTGTCCAGGAGGCTCTTGGTGTTGAGCGTGAGGAAGTCCATGGCCATGTGGACGCCGCTCAGTGCGCGGCCCTCCACGTCCAGGTCTCGGGGCTGGGTGGAGCCGCAGCAGAGGACGGTGGCGTGGTAGTCCCGCAGCAGGCTCTCGGTGGTGATGTCGCGGCCAATTTCCACGCCGGTCACGAAGCGGATGCCGTTGCGGGCCATGAGGCCCACCCGGCGATCCACCAGGCGCTTCTCCAGCTTCATGTTGGGGATGCCATACATGAGCAGCCCACCCACGCGGTCGGCGCGCTCGAAGACGGTGACCGTGTGGCCGGCGCGGTTCAGCTGGGCGGCGCAGGCCAGGCCCGCGGGGCCGGAGCCCACGATGGCCACGGTCTTGCCGGTGCGGACCGGGGGCACCTCGGGACCGATCCAGCCCTCCTCGAAGGCCTTGTCGATGATGGAGACCTCGATAGCCTTGATGGTGACGGGGTCGCCGTTGAGGCCCGCCGTGCAGGAGCCCTCACAGGGAGCGGGGCAGACCCGGCCCGTGAACTCCGGAAAGTTGTTGGTGCGCGTCAGGCGGCGCAGGGCGCGCTGCCACTGGCCGCGGTAGACCAGGTCGTTCCAGTCGGGGATGAGATTGTTCAGCGGACAGCCGGAGGCCATGCCCCCCATGAGCTTGCCCGTGTGGCAGAAGGGCGTGCCGCAGTCCATGCATCGGGCGCCCTGGCGCTGGATCAGCTCGTCGGGAATCCGCGGGTGGGACTCATTCCAGTCCTGCAGCCGCTCGAGGGGCGGCCGGTCGGCCGGGAGTTCGCGCTGGAATTCGATGAAGCCGGTGGTTTTCCCCATGGCAGGCTCCTAGTTCCCGTCGACGCGGGCAAGGCTCCGCGCATTTTCTTCGAAGGCCGCAAGCACGGCCTCGTCTTCGGGGAGGCCCTTCTCCCGCATGCGGGCCTGGCTCTCGAGGACCCGCTTGTAGTCATGGGGCATCACGCGGACGAAGCGGGGGAGCCACTTCTTCCAGTCCTTCAAGATCGTGGCGGCCCGGGCGCTGCGGGTGGCCGCGGCATGGCGCTTGATCAGGCTCTTCAGATGTTCCGCCTCAGCGGGATCCTCGATGGGACCCATGCCCACCAGCTCCAGGTTGGAGCGGAAGGGGAAGTCCCCTGTCTCGTCCAGCACCCAAGCCACGCCACCAGACATGCCGGCGGCGAAGTTGCGTCCAGCTCGGCCCAGGATGACCACTTCACCGCCGGTCATGTATTCGCAGCCGTGGTCGCCGATGCCCTCTACCACGGCGGTGACGCCGGAGTTGCGGACGCAGAAGCGCTCACCCGCCAGGCCGTGGATGTAGGCTTCGCCGGAGGTGCCGCCGTAGCAGGCGACGTTGCCGATGAGGACGTTGTCCTCGGGCACGAAGGTGGCCGTGCGCGGCGGGAAGACCACGATGCGGCCGCCGGAGAGACCCTTGCCCAGGTAGTCGTTGGCATCGCCCTCAAGCGAGAGGGTCAGCCCCTTGGGGATGAAGGCACCGAAGCTCTGCCCGGCCGAGCCCTGGAACTGGAGCCGGATGGTGTCGTCGGGCAGGCCTTCCTCACCCCAGCGCTTGGTGATCTCGGCGCCGAGCATGGTACCCACGGTGCGGTTGCCGTTGCTGATGGGTAGCGTGGCGGAGACCGGCGTTCGGGACTCAATGGCGGGCTTGCAGAGGGGAATCAGCGTGGTGGCATCCAGGGCCATTTCCAGTCCGTGCTCCTGGGCCATGCGGAAGGTGCGCTTGACGTCCTTGGAGACGGAGGGCTTCCAGAGCATGCGGGAGAAATCGAGGGTGCGGGCCTTCCAGTGGTCCACACCCCGCCGCATCTCCAGGTGCTCGGTGCGGCCCACCATCTTGTAGAACTGGCGGTAGCCCAGCTGGGCCATGATCTCGCGAACTTCCATGGCGATGAACTTCATGAAGTTCACCACATGCTCCGGGTCGCCGTGGAAGTGCTTGCGCAGCTCTGGATCCTGGGTGGCCACGCCCACGGGGCAGGTGTTCTTGTGGCAGGCGCGCATCATCACGCAGCCCAGGGCCAGCAGGGGCGCGGTGGCGAAGCCGAACTCCTCGGCGCCCAGGAGGGCGGC
>CAIMQW010000148.1 GCA_903843705.1 uncultured Holophagaceae bacterium
CGCTGGAAGCTCAACACCTCAGTGCTGGAGGGCATGAACAACAAGGTCAAGGTCCTCAAGCGCATGGCCTACGGCTTCCGCGATGACGACTACTTCTTCCTCAAGATCAAGGCCGCTTTCCCCGGTAAAGCGCGATGAACCAAAAAATCCAACACTAAGACGCGAAGACGCAAAGAAAAGCAGAAGAAAAATCTTCCTTTTTTGCTTCGCGTCTTCGCGTTGGATCAGTTGCTTTTTTGCTTTTCGAGCCCTAGTTGATGCGCCGCTCGCGACCTTTCCACTCCTTGTCGCGGAGGAGGAACTTCTGAATCTTGCCGGTGGAGGTCTTGGGCAGGCCGCCGAACTCGATGTGGCGGGGCAGCTTGAAGTTGGCCAGGCGGGTGCGGCAGTGGGCCACGAGCTCCTCGGCCGTCAGCGTCGCGCCGGGCTTGAGGGTGACGAAGGCCTTCGGCACCTCTCCCCACTTCTCATCGGGTACGGCGATGACGGCGCACTCCATCACGGCCGGGTGAGAGACCACGGCCTGTTCCACCTCGATGGTGGAGATGTTCTCGCCGCCGCTGATGATGATGTCCTTCATGCGGTCGCGCAGCTCGATGGAGCCGTCGGGGTGGCTCACGCCCAGGTCGCCGGAGTGGAACCAGCCGCCCTTGAAGGCCTTAGCGGTGGAGGCCGGGTCGTTGTAGTAGCCCATCATCACCACATTGCCGCGCATGACCACTTCGCCCATGGTGGCGCTGTCCGCGGGGACATCCCGCATCTCGTCATCCACGATCCGAACTTCGCCAGCGCAGACATTGGCCATGCCCTGGCGAGCGCGGAAGTCGGCTTGGTCCGCAGGAGACATGGCCTCCAGGCCCGGGGGCGGCACGTTGATGGTGAAGGGTCCGTAGACCTCGGTCAGGCCGTAAACATGCTCCAGCTGGAAGTTCAGCTCGGACATGCGCGTGATGAGCGTCGGGGAGGGCGGGGCACCCGCTGCGAAGAGCCGCACGGGCTTGACCAGCTTGTGGGCGGCCGGGTCGTTCATGAGCATGGTGCAGACCGTGGGGGCCGCGCAGAAGTGCGTCACACCCGTGTCGAACAGCTCCCAGGTGGGGCCGGGCTCGATCTTGGGGATGCAGACACTCTCTGCGCCCACGGCCACGACGCCCCAGGTGAAGCACCAGCCGTTGCAGTGGAACATGGGGAGCGTCCACAGGTAGCGGGACTCGAGCTGCAGGCGGTGGTCGATCACCATGGCCAGGGCGTTCAGGTAGGCCCCGCGGTGGTGGTAGACCACACCCTTGGGCCGGCCGGTGGTGCCCGATGTGTAGTTGATGGTGATAGGTTCATCCTCGCTCTCCAGCACCAGCGCCACGGGCTCCTCGGAGCCCTTGGCCAGCAGGGCCTCAAAATCGGGCCCGAGCACGACCCGCTGGATGGTCGGGGGCACCATGGCCAGCGTGGGCAGCAGCTCCGGGGACACGAAGACCTTGGTGGCGCCGCAGTGGTCGATGATGTAGGCCACTTCATCCTGGTTCAGGCGGGTGTTGATGGCCACCAGCACACCCCCCGCGAGGGGGACGGCAGTGTGCGCGATGAGGAGCGGTTCCGAGTTGAAGGCGAGGAAGGCGATCCGGTCGCCCTTCTTTAGGTCGTCCGCCCGCAGGGCCGAGGCCAGCCGCCGGGTCCGGGCACGGGTCTCGCGCCAGGTGTAGCGGCGGTCCCCGTCGGTCACCGAAGTCCGGTCCGCATAGACCTCGCCCGCCCGCTCCATGAAGTGGATGGGGGAGAGCTCCTGTCGATAGACTTTCGGCTCAGCGGGCGTGGCCGGGGCTGGAGATTTCGAAGACTTCATGGGGGGGTCTCCTTCGGGGGCGATGCCGGTGTTTGGGACTGTGGATGACCAGGGTGTGTATTAAAAACAATGCCACAACCGGACCCGATTCCCACCTTTCAAACCCGGGGAGCCCCGGGAAGTCGTGACCTCGGACAAGCATCAGCTCCCGAGGTAAACTGGCGCGTGCGGCACCGAAGGCCGCTGGAGGTTCCATGGCCCTGCCCCTGCTCAGCCTGATGATGCTCGTGCCCGCCCTGCAGGCTCCCGCGCCGGTCAGCGAGGCGCAGGCGGTGCTGGACGCCGCCAAGGCCAAGCAGAAGGCCGTCGGCGAGGCCCGGGCCACCTTTATGCGGACCGGGGCGAACTCCCGGGACTTTCGGGGCGACTGTGCAAAGGAGCTGGCGGCCCTTGATGCCCGGCTGGCCTCGGAGCAGCGCCCGGAGGTGCGCCAGGCCCTCTTGGTGAGCCGCCTCTTCCATCTGCAACTGGCCAAGCAGGAACCCACGGAAGCCTTCCAGGCCCTGGTGCGCCGCGAGGTGCCGCCGGTGGCCCCGGCCTGGACCCTGGATCCGGGCCTGCTGACGGACCGGGCCGAGTTCGCACCCGAGGGCTGGACCGCCTACGTGGCGGCCGCCCGCACCGGGCACCCGGACGCCGCCCTGCGGCGCAAGCTGGTGTTCGAGCACTTCTGGGAGCGCCTGGACGCCAAGGACGAGGCCGCCTGGAAGGCCGCCTGCGTCCAGCTCCAGGGGGAGTTCGCGGGCAGCCGCGAAGCTAAGACCGCGCTGGTCATCCTGGAGGGCGAGCGGAAGACCGGCCTAGGCCGGCCGGCTCCCGCCTTCAGCCTCCAGGCCCTGGGGGATCCCCAAACCACCTACACCCTGACCAGCTTCAAGGGGCGCTATCTGCTCCTGGATTTCTGGGCCACCTGGTGCCCCTCCTGCCGTGCCGAGATTCCCGCCCTGCACGCGGCCTGGGCGAAGTTCAAGGGCAAGCCCTTCGACCTCCTGTCCCTGTCCTTCGATCGCCGCGTGGAGCACATCGCGCCCTACCGCGCCCAGGCCGCCACGCCCATGCCCTGGAAGCACGCCTTCGTCGAAGGTGGGTTCCAGAACCCCATCAGCGAGGCATACGGCGTGAAGGGCATCCCCAAGGCCCTGCTCCTCGGCCCTGATGGCACCATCGTCGCAAGTGGCGCCCAACTGCGCGGCGTCAACCTCGAGAAAACTTTGGCGAAATTCCTCGGGGAGTGAAGGCCCTGGCCTGGCTGAATTCGCGCTGCGAATTCAGATGGGAAAGGAGCTAGTCCAGGTGATCACGATCGGGGGCTACTTGGCCTCGAGCCAGGTGAGCATGCTCTGCGGTTTCTGGTAGCCCAGGAGGCGCTTCAGCTCGCGGCCTTCGGCGTCGAGGAGTAGCACGGTGGGGTAGCTGCGGATCTGAAGCTTGCTGGCGAGGTCCTTGCGCTTGGCGTCGGTGTCGATGCGGATGGGTACGGCGTTGGCGCTGATCCAGGCCTTTACCGCAGGGTCGGGCCAGGTGTGCTCGTCCAGCTCTTTGCACTGGGCGCACCAGTCCGCGTAGATGTCCACCAGCACGACTTTGTGCTGGGCCTTGGCCCGCGCGAGGGCGGCTTCCAGGTCCTGTTCCAGCCAGCTTCCCTTCGGGGCAGGAGCGCTCTCGGACTGGCTGCCGATCGGGAGGACCTTCACCCCGGCCAGTTCTTCCGCGGCGCGAATTCCCAGCAGGACAGCCAGGACCAGGAGCAGGACGGCACAACCGCGGCGGAGCTGAGCCACCAGCCCAGCCGCAGCCTCGAATGCGCCAAAGACTGCCGCTCCGGTGAGGAGGACTACGGACCACAGGACGAAGTTTGTCCACTCCGGCACCACCAGGCGCACGTTCCAGGCGGCAAAGCCCAGCACCACCAGGCCCATGCCCTGCTTGAACCGGGTGAGCCAGTCGCCACTGCGCGGCAGCGCCGCGGAGAAGGTGCCGACCACCAGGAAGAGCACGCCCATGCCCAGGGCGAACACAAAGAGCTGGAGGCCGCCCAGGAACACGTCTCCTTGCTGGGCGATGGCCACCAGCACGGCCCCGATCACCGGTCCCACGCAGGGCGCGGACAGGGGCCCGAGCACCAGCCCCATGAGGAAGGCTCCGCCGAAGCCCTTGCGGGAGCCGTCGCCCTGCAGTTTCGCCGCCAAGCCCGCGGGCAGGGCGATCTCGAAGGCGCCAAAGAGGGACAGCGCGAAGACCGCGAACAGCAGGGACACCGGGATCAGGAAGCCCGGCCGCTGCGCGAAGGCCCCGAAGGCCGCCCCGCTCTTGGCGGCGAGGACGCCGAGGGTAGTGTAGGTCACGGCCATGCCGAGGACCAGTGTGGCGGAGAGCGCGAAGCCCTTGGCCTTGCCGCCGCCCTTGGCGCCGATGATGGCCATGGTGATGGGGATCATCGGGAACACACAGGGCGTCAGCGAAGCCCCCATGCCCGCCAGGAAGACCAGCAGCAGGGACAGCAACAACCCCGAGTGCTCAGGCGCCGAAGCAGGGCTAGGAGGAACCACCGCCACCGGACCCGCCTCGACCTTGAACCCCATAGAGGCTTTTTCAATCGGTAAAACCGGCGCGCCTTCCGCCGGTTCTGCCGCCGGGATATCGCCAGCCTTGACTGCCAGCGACCTCGTCGTGGGCGGATAGCAGACGCCACCCTCGCCCTCGGTGCAGGGCTGGTAGGTCACCACCAGGGTCACGGTGCCGCTGAGCCCCGCGCCGCTCACGGGCAGCTGCACCCGGCCGTGCCAGATGCCGTCTCCCAGCTCGTCCTTGGCGGTGGTCGGCGGCAGCTTGCCGAGCTTCAGGGTGCCGGGGCCCGCCTTCTTTTCCACGGCCATGAAGGAGGCCTTCAGGTGGGCCCCCTCGGGCACTGCCACCACCACGGCGCCCTGCTCGAAGCGGAGGCTCACATCCTTGACGGGATCGAAGCCGGGATCCGCCCGCTGGGCCCAGGCCGCCGCCGCGAGGCCGAGGCTCAGGACAAGGGTGGTCAGCATACGCATGGGGCCTCCGGGCCGGAACCCTTCATGCTACGACGATCCGCGCCTTCCGCCGGGCCCCGGGGGAAGGCTAGGCTGGAGAGATGGCCCAACCCTTCCCCTACTCCTGGTCCGAACCCCTGCTGGCGCGGCTCCGCGCGCACCTGGCCACAGAGCCCTTCCAGCGGGATGCGGCCCACGACCTGGGGCACATCCTGCGGGTGGCCCACTTGGCCCAGGGGCTGGCGGAAGAGGAAGGCGCGGACCCCCAGGTCTGCATGGCAGCCGCCCTGCTCCACGACCTGATCTACCGGCCCAAGAACCACCCGGAGTCGCCCCTCACGGCCCAGCTGGCCGCGGAGCAGGTGCCTCGTTGGTGCCGAGAGACACCGGGCCTGGAGAGCCGCGCCGAGGCGGTGGCCTCGGCGGTGGCCAGCCACAGCTGGAGCGGCGGCGGCACCCCAGCCAGCCTCGAGGCCGAGGTGGTGCAGGACGCGGACCGCCTGGAGGCCCTGGGCGCCATCGGCATCGCCCGGGTCTTTGCCACCGGTGCCAGCTTCGGCGCCGGCCTGTGGCACCCGGAGGATCCCTGGGGCGAGGACCGCGAGCTCGACGACAAGGCTTGGAGCCTGGACCACTTCGAGCGGAAGCTCCTGAAGCTGGCCGAGGGCATGAAGACCGCCGCAGGCCAGCGCCAAGCCGGAACCCGCCAGCGGGCGATGCTGGGATATCTGGAGGCGCTGCGGGCGGAACTGGGGGGCGGGTAGCTGTCGGCCAAGAAGGGGCCGGCCCAGCGGCGCGGTGGGGAATACCGTGGGGGCCTGCGGTGGTGGCTGGCAGCTGTGGACCCAGGAAGGGGAGGGCCATTCCCAACCGGTAGCCTGGCCCCAGCTTTAGCTGACAGCTGATAGCCGACAGCTGACAGCCACTGGTCGATAACCGACCGCTATACTCTCCCGATGGCCTTTACCCTCTCCCTGCGCCGCCCCTTTGTGGCGGACCACTTCCACGACCTGCCGGGCTTCCAGGAAGACCGCCACGGCCACAACTGGGAAGTAGAGGCGGCGGTGGAGCTCGCTCTGGAAGCCGAGGAGGGTGCCTTCGCCGAGGCGCTGGATGCCTGGGTGGGTGGCCTCGACTACCGGCTGCTCAATGAGCTGCCGGCCCTGGCTGGCCGCAACCCCACGGCGGAAATCCTGGCCGAGAACGCCTTCCTCCACCTGCAGGCGTCCGCGCTTCAGCCCTGCTGGGTGAAGGTCCGCGAGAAGAACAACTACTGGGCCCTGTGCCGCGCCGGGGAGGGCCGTTGAGGCTCCGCCAGACCCTGGCCCTGGCCCTGCTGCTGACGGCCTGTGGGCGCAAGGAGCCGCCCCCGTCCCCGGCGGCTTCGGCGCCCTCCTTTCCCGTATCCATGGCCTGGACCTGGCATCCCATCGGCGCTCTGGCGGTGATCGAGGGCGAGGTCGGGGAGGCCGTGGACCTGGTCCTGGAAGGCAAGTCCATCCGGGAGCGCCGCTTTGCTGAGCCCGGCCCCATGCGCTGGGAGTTCTTCCGGCCCCCCGCCGGGGAGACCGCGGTGCTGCGCACCGAGGACGGCCGGGTGCTGGCCCGCTTCCAGTTCTCCGATCCGGAGGCTACCCCTCGACCCAAGCAGGCCCGTGGCGGGGCTCCCTTCCGGGCGGATCCCCTGCCCCCCCCCCTGGCTCCGCCGGCCCGGGCCCCCCAGCCTGCGCCGCCCACCGCCCGGACCGAGGCCCAGGCCTCGAGCACCCCCGTGGCGCCCCTCGCGGGACGCAGGCCCTTCACCCTGCCCAGCACCACCGAGGCCCCGCCGGCTCCGCCCGCACCCGCCCTGCCCCCAGCTCAGGCCCGCATCGAGACGCGCCTCCAGACCACTCCGCTCACCCCCCTCGTCGGGCGGAAGCCCTTCGCCCTGCCCAGCACCAATGAGGGGCCTCCCCCGAAGCCCCTGCCGTCGCTGCCCCCGGCCCGCGCCCGTGCCGAGACCTGGCATCAGAGCTCGACCCTGGACCCCGTGCCGAGTCGAAAGCCCTTCACCCTGCCCAGCACCACCGAGGGACCCGTCGTTCGCCCGGCCCCCGAGCCGCCCCCCGCCCACGCCCGCGCCGAGACCTGGGTCCCGAGCACCCCCGGGGCCCCCCTCCCGGGCCGCAAGCCCTTCACCCTGCCCAGCACCACCGAGGGACCCGCCGTTCGCCCGGCCCCCGAGCTGCCCCCCGCCCGGGCCCGCGCCGAGACCTGGGTCCCGAGCACCCCAGGGGCCCCCCTCCCGGGCCGCAAGCCCGTCACCCGGCCCAGCACCACCGAGGGGCCCGCCGCGCGCCCGGCCCCCGAGCAGCCCCCAGCCCGGGCCCGCGCCGAGACCTGGGTCCCGAGCACCCCCGGGGCGCCCCTCCCGGGCCGCAAGCCCTTCACCCTGCCCAGCACCACCGAAGGTCCCGCCGCGCGACCCGCCCCGGAACTTCCTCCGGCGCAGGCCCGCGCCGAGGCGTCCCTGCGCAGCATGCCCGTCCTGCCCCTACTCAGCCGGAGGCCCCTGGCCATTCCCGGGCCTTCGGAGACCGCGCCCCTCTCAACCCACGCCGTCACCCCCGCGCCCATCCTCCTGGAGACCGCGCCGACCCGGCCGCCGCAGCCGGTCTTCCCGCCGGGCCAGGCCGCCACGGCCGTCACCTGGCCGGGCATGGGCGAGGCGCTGAACCTGACCCGCGGGCCCGGTGGCCGCAAGCGCCTCGTCCTCAGCTTCGACGGCGGCTCCAGCGCCGAAGTCGCCGCCGAAGTACTGGACCTGCTGAAGGCCCGGGGGCTGCGCACCACCCTCTTCCTCACGGGCGCCTTCATCCAGCGCTTCCCAGCCCTGGTCAAGCGCATGGCGGCGGAGGGCCACGAGATCGGCAACCACACCATGAACCACCCCCACTTCGCGCCGGGCATGAAGCGCGATCCGAAGTGGACCCGCGAGCGGGTTCAGCATGAGCTGCTGGAGGCCGACGCCGCCCTGCTGCGCGTCGCTGGGAGGCCCATGGACCCCCTCTGGCGCGCGCCCTATGGCGAGCACACGGCCGAGATCCGCCGCTGGGCCGAGGAGCTGGGCTACCGGCATGTGGGCTGGAGCGAGGGTGCCGACACCCTGGACTGGGCCACGCCCAACGAACGCCGCCTCTACCGCACGGGGGAGGCCATCGTGCAGCGTCTCCAGCAGCGGCTGAACCGGGACGGCGACGGCATCATCGTGCTCATGCACCTCGGCTCGGCGCGCCGCAGCAGCGACCGCCCCACGGAGGGCCTCGGGGCCTTCATGGACCGCGCCCGCCAGGAGGGCTGGAGCTTCGTCCCCGTCAGTGCGCTGCTCCACGACCTCGGCAAGCCGGACTGGGATCCCCGCCAGCGGCTCGCACTCCTGCGCAGCAACGGCGCCCAGGGCCGCTGAACCCGCGCCGCTGGGCTACACTGGTCCAAGACCACCGGGGAGGCGCGTTGCAGGGAGTCGGCCGCTGGGTACTGAGAGCAGGACTGGGTGTCATAGCCCTGGTGCTGCTGCTCTCCCTGGGCAGCTTCCACCCGCTGGATCCCCATCTCTTCACGCAGGGCTCCGCAGTAGCCCCGGTGCAGAACCTCTGCGGCACCGTGGGGGCGAACCTGGCGGGCCTCCTCCAGACACTCCTGGGCATTGGCGGATGGCTGGTGCCGCCCTACCTGCTGTGGGAGGCCTGGCCCAGCGCCAAGCGCCGCTGGACCGAGCGCCTGGCGTGGCTGGGGCTGGCCCTGGCCACCTGGACGGCCCTGGGCGCCTTCGGGCCCCG
>CAIMQW010000149.1 GCA_903843705.1 uncultured Holophagaceae bacterium
CGCTGGAAGCTCAACACCTCAGTGCTGGAGGGCATGAACAACAAGGTCAAGGTCCTCAAGCGCATGGCCTACGGCTTCCGCGATGACGACTACTTCTTCCTCAAGATCAAGGCCGCCTTCCCCGGTAAAGCGCGATGAACCAAAATTCTTCTCATGGGACGCTGTGAAAGGATCACTATTTGTTTCCATTCCAGAAACACAGATCAGCTACCTGCTTGTCACTTCCAATTTACGGAGCCACGCCATAGTCCTGTCGAGGCAGCTGTGCTTCCTTCTGGGTTCACGGGTTGCCCTGTCCAAGGAGGCCTGTGCCTATCCATGCCCATGCGCCCGCACCCCATCTTGCTGATCGTGGTCGGCTGGGAGTGGACGCCCTGTCCCTTGGTTGTGAGGCACCAGCCAGCCTAGCTGGCCCCGGAGTAGGGGGCGAGTTCAGGGCAGGCGTGGCCGGGTCCCTCCCGGCCCGGGGCAGCCTCTACCGAGTCTTCGCCTCCATAATTCGGTACCACCGGATGGCTACCAGGTCTGCATCCGATCAGGGGGGTGAACTTCCCTTGGAAGAGTTGCAGGCCTTCATCACCTCCTGGGCTAAGCAGGCCCTGCCGCTGCTGAACCTGCAACTGCAGCGAGTCGGCCCAATCCTTCCGCTTCAGCAGCCCACTTTGTTTGTGGGCAACCACCTGAGTTACCTCGATATTCCTCTGCTCATGAGCCAAGTGCCGGTCGTCTTTCTGGCGAAGGCGGAGATTGCCAAGTGGCCGATTCTGGGAGCCGCTGGGAAGCTCGCAGGGGTGGTCTTCGTCAAGCGCGAGTCGGATGGTTCCAGGCGGGAGGCTGCCAGGGCCATCATCGAATGCCTGCAGACCCGCGGGCTGAGCCTGGGGCTCTTTCCTGCCGGCACGACCACGCTCGATGAGGGTCGGCCGTGGCGCCCTGGCGCTTTCCGGATTGCCAAGGCGGGAAGGCTCCCTGTTCAGCCCTTTCGCCTGACCTATGAGCCTAGGGCCCAGGCTGCCTTCCTTGGCAAGGACGCCCTGCTGCCCCACCTATATCGGCTTCTTCGAGCCGGCCCGATCACCGCCCGAATCGAATTCGGAGAACCACGGATGGTCGAGGATCCGCACGCAGAAGCCCTGGCCTGCTGGGCCTGGAGCAAAGATCCCAGCTTCCATCAAAGCCGCAGTTGATCGCGAACGGTCAGCCGACCCTAAAGGTGCTGAATGCCCGGAAGCGACCTGTGAAGCGTGCCCATTGAAGGGCCAGCAGTTCCGCCATCCCCCAAAGCACCGCCCCACTGATGGCCGCAATAGCAATGAGTGCTGAGCGCGCGGAAGGAGTTCGCATGCCACTGTCCTCCAATGGATGTTTGCAGCCAGGCGCCAGGACTGGCGGTCAACAGGCAACTCGGAGGATAAGGTCCAGGGGCACACCCAAGATGCCTTGGATGTCACATTTCTGTAACAAGCTCTCAGACTCATCCCCCGATGGTTTCAAGTGCATCTTTGGCCGTCCCTGTTTAGCTCTCACTCCATAATCACCAGCATGCAGCCGCTGCCTTATCTCGACGAATTGGCGAAGATCATCGACACGGGTGGTGCCGATCTTCAGTCGCGGACGCTCTGCGAAATCCAGTGCCTGGGCCAGCGTATGCCCGTCCAGGCTGTCTTCCTGGGCAACCCTGATCCCTCCCTGCCAGCGGTCGGCTTTTTCGGCGGGTTTCATGGACTGGAGCGGATCGGCGCGGAAGTGGTGCTGGCTTATCTGCGCAACCTGACCTCCCGTTTGAAATGGGACAACACCCTGCACCAGCAGCTCGAAGCAGTGCGACTGGTCTTCGTACCCCTGGTGAACCCGGGAGGGATCCGGCTCGGAACCAGGGCCAATCCCAGCGGGGTGGACCTGATGCGCAATGCACCTGTCGACTCCAAGGAGCGCGTACCCTGGCTTATCGGCGGCCAGCGACATGGCCCCCAGTTCCCGTGGTACCGCGGCTGCGCAGGGAATCCCATGGAAGTGGAGAACCAGGCGATCTGTGAGCTTATTCAGACCGAATTTCTGCCGCGCCGCTTCGCCCTTACCGTGGATTGCCATTCCGGCTTCGGCGTCAGTGACAGGGTCTGGTTCCCCTACGCCCACACGCGAGTTCCGATTGAGCACCTGGCGGAGATGCACGCGCTCAAGGAACTCCTTCAGGACACCCTCTGCAACTATCGGTACATCTTCGAGCCCCAGAGCCGGCAGTACCTGGCCCACGGCGACTTATGGGATTACCTGTACTTGGAGTCCGTAGCCCAGGCCGACCATGTTCTCATGCCCATGACCCTGGAGATGGGCTCGTGGACCTGGGTGAAGAAGAACCCACGCCAGTTCTTCTCCCTGGTTGGAATGTTTAATCCCTTGATCGAACACCGGCAGCAGCGTGTCCTCCGTCGGCACCTTCCCCTCCTTGAGTTTTTCGTCCGCGCCGCGATCAGTTCCGAACGCTGGCTGCCCCGCGGGGCCGAGCGCCTGTCCCATCGTCACCAGGCAATGTCGAACTGGTACCCCGAGCAGGTGACGGAGACCAGCCTATGAGCACCTGGATTCTGCTGCGGGGGCTGGTGCGCGAGGCAGGGCACTGGGGAGGGTTCCCAGAGTTGCTCGCCGCCGAGTTGCCAGAGGCCCGGGTCATCGCTCTGGACCTTCCCGGGAATGGCAGTCTCAACGATCACTTCAGCCCCGTGAGCATTGAAGCGATGGCAGGACACTGCCGCGGCGAGTTGGCAAGGCAGGGCGTGCCTCCTCCCTATCATCTGCTGGCCATGTCCATGGGCGGGATGGTCGCCGCAGCCTGGGCCGTCGCCCATCCGGAGGAGATCAGCGCCTCGGTGCTGCTCAACACCAGCTTCGGCGCCTTCAGTCCGCTGCATCACCGGCTGCGCCCCGGTGCCTGGCCGTACCTGCTGAAGGTGCTTCGGGAACCCTCGGACCGGGGCCGGGAAGAGCTCATCTTCGACCTCACCAGCAACCTCGCCCGGGAAACCCACCCTGAGATCGTTGACCAGTGGACCGCTCTGCGCACATCGCATCCGGTACGGCTGGGCAATACCCTCCGCCAACTGGTGGCCTCGGCCCGCTTCCGCGCCCCACAGCAGGCTCCTGTGCGGACCCTGCTGCTCCTGGGGGCCGGGGACCACTTGGTTAATCCTCAGTGCTCGCGGGAGATCGCCCGGCACTGGGGCTGCCCCCTGGCGGTCCACCCCTGGGCAGGGCACGACCTGACTCTGGATGACCCGGCCTGGGTAGCGGCCGAGATCCGCGCCTGGTTCTTGAACAGCTAGGTCGCGTCCGCCTGGACCACGTCCCCCTCCACCTTGCGCCCCATGTAGGCTGTGTAGTCAGTGACGGCGGGCTCGTAGGGCCGGGTCATCAGCGGGGAGGAGATGAGGAAATCCGCCGTGCTGCGGGTGCAGGCGATGGGGATGTTGTAGACCACCGCGATGCGCAGAAGGGCTTTCACGTCCACGTCGTGGGGATGGGGCTGCATGGGATCCCAGAAGAAGATCACGACGTCGATCTTGCCCTCGGAGATCATGGCCCCCAGCTGCTGGTCCCCGCCCAGGGGACCGGACTTGAGCTTTCGGATGCCGGGGGTGGGGAAGGTTCCCTCCGTTTCCAGCGCCTGGCGGGCCAAGGCCAGCTCCACCAGGCGGCCCGTGGTACCCGTACAGACCAGGTTGTGCTCGGCTAGGATGGCGTGGTTCCAGGAGACCCACTCGATGAGGTCCCGCTTACGGTTGTCATGGGCGACAAGGGCGATGGCTTTCTGGTGCTTCATGGAGGCCTCCCATTTCATCCTCTCAGCGGCCCCTCCGCCATGGCGGAAACACGATGTAACGATGCGGCTTCCGGCTCTATGTGTGCTTGGGGCTTCAGGAGACAAACCTGAGCACGGTGACAAAGTGGCTGACGCTTCCGCCCAACACGAAGAGGTGCCAGATGCCGTGGGCGTGAGGCACTCGCTTGCCTACGGCGTAGAACCAAACCCCCAGCGTGTAGAGCAGGCAGCCCGCTAGGAGCCACATCCAGCCATGGGCCTGGAGGCCTCGGACCAGGGGCAGGCCCACCACGGCGCCGCACCACCCCATCACGACGTATAGCAGGACCAAGGGCGCGCCATCGGGCCGCCACCACAATTCCTTGGTGATCCCAACCACCGCCAGAATCCACACAAACCCCAGCAGGCCCCAGCCCAGGGGGCCGTGCAAGGTGACGAGGCTGAAGGGCGTGTAGGTGCCAGCGATCAGGAGGTAGATCGCGCAGTGATCGGCCTTGGCCCACCTCTCCTTGGCTGGGCCGCGAAGGCTGTGAAACAGCGTGGAGGCCAGGTAAAGCGTGACCATCGAAAGGCCGAACACGGAGAAGCTCAGGAGCTTGAGGGCGCTGCCCCCGTGGGCCGCCTCCCGAATCAAGACCGCCGTCCCGACCAACGCCAGGGCTAGGCCCAGCAGGTGGGTAAGGGTGTTCAACCGTTCGCCGTGATCCATGAAGCGCCCCAGATCAGGAATAACACTCCAAAGGCAGAGCACCGGTAAATAGGCTGAGAATTTCCGATGCCATCAGACCTAGGTCGGCAAGTCCCAGGAAAGGAGTTGCCCCTCTCCTGCCGCTTTCTCTCGCTTCCACCTTTAACGGGGAGAGAATCGAGATTGTCCAATTTTTTGCATAGACAAAATTACCCAAACTTTACGGCCGGGGAGTTCTGAAAACGGGATCCCCTGTCGATGATGCGGTATGAAGAAGCGCAAGGGCCTGATCCCAGGCAAGGAGCGAGCTCCGGGCAGCCTGTTTGATGTAGTGTCCCTAGTGGAGCACCAGGAATGTGTGCAAATAGGCGAGACCGTCGAGCAGGTCTCGGCGTGGTTCAAGCAGCATCCCCATGAGTTCGCAGCCGTGGTGGACGGGCACGCCTATGCCGGGCTCCTCTCGCGGGGGCAGCTGGGCTTTCTGCTCGGCACCCGGTTCGGGTTCACCCTCTACAGCCGCCATCCGATCCAGGAGCACCTTCTGCCTGAGGGGATGATCGCCAGTCCCTCGATCCCCCTGTTCGACCTGCTCGAGCAGGCCCTGGCCCGCAGCGGCGAGGCCTTCTACCAGGACGTCCCCCTGGTGGACCCTGAGGGGCGCTTTTTGGGGATTATCCCAGTACCATCCCTGGTCAGGGCCCAATCGACGCTCATCGCCCAGCAGTTCCACCTGGCCGAATCCCAGCGAAGCGAGCTGCAGGCAAAGAACCAGGATCTCTTCCGCAGCTTGAACCAGCTGCGGCAATCCCAGGGGCGCTACGAGACCCTCTTCCAACAGAGCCCCCTCGCCGTCGCGCTGCTGAATCCGGATGGGCGGATCGAAGCCTGCAACCCGAAGTTCCAGTCCCTGCTAGGGCCCCGGGGGGGTTTGGGGGACACCTCGCCCAATCTTGCGGATCTGATGCCCATCCGGCAGCGGGAGTCGTTCCTAGAGCTGCTGAGCTTGCACGACTCGGGCTCCTCCCTGCCGGGGAACCATGTGAACGAGTTCTCGCTCCAGCTGCCAGGCCTGGGGGAGCGGCTGTTCAAACTCCACACCTCCCTGGTCCATGAAACGGGACAGATCTGCACCATCCTCCATGACATCACCGAGCAGCGGGCCGTGGAGCGGAAGATGGCTATCAACGACAAGGCCGCCCTCTTCGAGTCCCTGGTGGGGGGCGTCGCCCACGAGCTGAACAACAAACTCTCCCCGGTTCTGGGCTTCTCGGAGCTCCTGACCATGCGCCTTGAGGGCATGGAAGGCCAAGATTCCCTCAAGTCCTATTGCAATGCCATCTCCCGCAGTGCCCAGGAGTCGGTCCGCATTATCCGCCAGCTGCTGCAGCTGTCCCGGCCACCGACCATGGAACTGAACGCCACGGATCTGGGCGCCGTTCTCCGGGAAGCCGCTTCGATCATGCGCTTCCGCCTCCGGTCGGCGGAGGCGACCATGAAGCTTGAACTCCCCAGCGCCGTGATCGATGTGCTGGCTGACATGGCCCAGATCAAGCAGGTCTTCATCAACCTGATGATCAACGCCGTGGATGCCCTGGAGCACGCCGAACGCAAGGAGATCACCGTCCAGGCAGAGGTCCAGGATGGCTGGGGAGTCGTGTCGGTGCGAGACACGGGCTACGGCATCGCGCCTGACAAGCTCAATCGGATCTTCGACCCGTTCTATACCACCAAGTCCGCCGAACGCGGTACGGGGCTTGGCCTCAGCGTGTGCCTGGGGATCCTGCGGCAGCACGGCGGCGAGATCTCAGTGAAGAGTACACCGGGGGAGGGCAGCGTGTTCCGAGTTCAGTTGCCCCTGGCCCGATCCGGTGAGTTGGCGGCTGCCCCCCGCGCCGTTGACGGCGCTGCCTCTGGCCCAGCGGATGGGGTAATGCCCTGCTTCGAGCCTGGTCCTCGGCGCGAGGTTCTGGTTATTGACGATGAAGAGTACATCACCAACCTGGTGCAGGAACTCCTACGCACGCGCCTGGGCTGGCGAGTGGAGCGGGTCCATGACGGGCGGCAGGGGATCCAGCGCCTGGAGCAGGGGACCTATGATCTGGTCATCACCGACCTGCGCATGCCGGGTCTGGATGGCTTCGCAGTGATGGGCTGGATCCGGGACTTCCGGCCAAGCCTCCTGCCCAGTGTGCTGGTCATCACGGGAGACAGCGGCAGCCAGAACATGGAGCTGGAATTACGGGCCTTTGGTGTGCCCACCTTGCAGAAACCATTTACGCCAAGTGCCTTGGTAGAGGCATGTCAGAAGCTCCTGATAGAGGCCTGAGCGCCTCCGGATTAATCGTGTGACTTGAAGGTTCGGAATCGTTACCCGAGCGGCACATGGATGTTCGATCGAAATGGGAACCTTTCCTCTAGCAGCAAGCATGCGGCCGCCGAGGGGTTCCGGAAATGACGGCCGTTCCACCATCCATTCGTTCGTGGATCTTCCGGCCCCCCACTGAACGTCCACCGGGCCAATGCCCAGGAGTATCCATGCTTATCCATTCGACACGGTTGGCGTTGTTGACAACCATTGCCTGCGCCATGGTCGCCCAGGCTCAGAGCCCCACGGGCTCCGTGCGAGGTGTCGTCAGGGCCCAGGGGCGCCAACCCCTTTCCGGCGCCTCCGTGCTGCTGCGCAGTCTCAAGACCGGCCAGACCTTCACCATGGATACCAGCGCTACTGGTGAATACAACTTCCCCTCAGTTGCTGCCGGGGAATATGAAATCGTGGCCATCGCCTCAGGCATGAAACCCATGAATGGCACTCGGGTGACCGTGACGGCAGGCCAGACGACTTCATCGGCGATCAGGATGGACCGCGCCGATGCCAGCGCCATCGTCAGTATCGTGGCCAGCGAAGACACGATCGCCACCCGGACCGCGCCCTCCCAGGGCTCGCTCACGGCCCGTTCGGCCCAATCGGACGTGCGGGACGAGTTCGTCCGCCAGTTCACGGCCCCCGTGGTGGACTATACCCAGGTGGTCCAGATGGCCCCCGGCATGTTCAGCTACAGCCCCAACGGCCCTGGCCTGGGTGATACCAAGACGTTCTTCCGCGGCTTCGCGGATGGCGACTACACGATGACCTTCGATGGGATTCCATTCCAGGACACCAACAGCCCGACCCACCATTCCTGGGCCTTCTTCCCGGGCATGTTCCTGGGCGGCGCCAACGTCGACCGCAGCCCCGGTTCCGCCGCGACCCTCGGACCCACCAACTACGGCGGCTCCATCAACCTGCTCTCCCGGGTGCTCGAGCCCGAGCAGCGCATCAGCGCCGAGGGTTCCCACGGCGCCTGGAACACCTCGATCTACGGTCTGGAATACGCGTCCGGCAACGTGGGGAAATCCAATCTCGTCGTCAATGCCCATGAGATGAAGTCGGATGGTTACCAGACCCTCAACACCCAGCACCGGGATGCGATGTCCCTTAAATACCAGTACGCCCTCACCGACAATACCCAGCTGACGGCCTTCACGGACTACCTCGACATCCGCGCCAACACCCCCAACATCAAGGGGGCGACCCGCGCCCAGATTAGCCAGTTCGGGGACAACTACCTGTTGCAGAACACCGATCCCACCCAGCTGAACTATCAGGCCTACAACATCTACCACGTGATCTCGGACTTCTCCTACCTGGGCATCAATTCCAACCTGGGCGGAGGCTGGAAGCTGGATGACAAGCTCTACTCCTACCACTACAAGAACATGCAGGGATACACCGTGGCTCCCATCTCCGCCACCAGCGGGACGGATAAGCTAAATAGCTACCGCACCACCGGCAACATCTTCCGCTTGAACCAGGAGTCTGCCACGGGCACCCTGCGCACCGGCCTCTGGTCCGAGATCGCCAACACCAACCGTTATCAGACTCCCACGGACCCCCGCACCTGGATCGACGCC
>CAIMQW010000150.1 GCA_903843705.1 uncultured Holophagaceae bacterium
ACATCGCCGTGCTTCTCACCCGCGTTGAGCCCCGCGTGACCCACGGCGACCCGGCCCGGGAAGCGGGCCTCCAGCCGATCCAGGAGGCTGCCCGTGAGGCCGATCTCCGGCACCAGCCACAGCACGCGGCGACCCGCGGCCAGCACCCGCTCGGCCAGGGCCAGGTAGACCTCGGTCTTGCCCGAGCCCGTGACCCCCTGCAGCAGGTGGACGCCGAAGGCCCCCAGGGCCACCGCGTCCAGGGCCGTCTGCTGCTCCTCGTTCAGGACCACGGTGCGGTCCGTGCCCGCCTCCCGGCGCTGGGCCAGCAGGTCCACCCGCTTCATCCGGGTGACGAGGCCCCGCTTCTCCAGGGTGTTGAGCACCGAGGCCCCGACGCCAGCGGCCTCGAGCAGCTCCGGCTCCATGAGGGACCCGCCGGCCTCATCCAGGGCCAGCAGCAGCTTCGCCTGGGCCGGGGTCACCCGGGGGGGATGCGGGGCCCCCGTGAGGCGGACTTCCGTGAACCCGGCACCGCGCCGCAGCGCGCGGTGCAGCAGCGTGGGCAGGAGGGTCGGCTCCCGGTGCCAGGCCTCCCCGAGGTCGGCCAGGACGCCCCAGGCGCCGCGGTCGCGGTGGAAGGACAGCCGCTGGCCGTCCTCATCGGCTTCCCAGTTCGGCAGCAGGGCCTGCGGCAGGCTGAGCGGCAGCAGGTGGGCCTCCAGGCAGCCATAGTAGCGGGCGGCGAAGGTGTGCAGCTCCCGCAGCTTCGGCGGCAGCAGGGGGAAGGGATCCAGCACCAGTTCGATGGGCCGCAGCTTCGCGGCGGGCGGGGCCGGATCCGGCCCCATGGCCAGCCCGAAGGCCAGGCTGGTGCGCAGCTTCACCCGCACCCGCACCCCGGCGGGGAGGTCCTCCGGCGCCAGGTAGGTGAGCGGCGGCAGGGGCCGGTTCAGCTGAATCCGCGTCGGCACCAGATTGGGGATGCTTCCACTCATCGGGGCCGGGCCTGCGACAGGGCGCCCCACCGCAGGGCGAGGTCGCTGCGGTTGAGTCGCTGGGCCAGGTCCCGGGCCTGGGCGGCCACCCCTTCCCAGCGCAGGGTCTCCATGGCCTGCAGCACCACCTGGTCCGCGGCTCCCGCGTCCCCCAGGCTGATGAGGGCCTCCACGAGCGGCTGCAGGATCCGGGACCAGATCCGCTCGCCAGGCCCCTGGCCCATCGCCGCCCGCCGACCATCCCGCCGCCACTCCTCCCAGCGGGGCTCCATGGCCTCCCGGATGGCGCGCCAGTCGCCCCGCTTCTTGGCATCCCGCACAAAGGCCTCGAGCACCGCCGCCGGTGGCCAGTCCTCGGGCGCGGTCCCCGGGAGGGGTTCCAGGCTGGCCAGCAGCGGCGCGAGGGCCCGTCCCCCGGAGATATCCGCGCCCAGGATCCAGATCCGCCAAAGGTCCCAGGCGTTGGGCTGCCGGCGCAGGGCGTCCTCGACGAGGGGCAGGTGCCGCGACCAGAGGGCCCGCAGGGTGGGCGAATGGGTGGCCTCGTCTCCGGAGAGGGCCCAGGGCAGGTCCGAGGCAACTTCGATCCAGTCGCCCTGGAACAGGTGGTCCAACAGCTGCGCGGTCTCCGACCAGATCTTCAGGTCCTGCTCGATCCCCAGCAGGCGGGGTTCCTCGGGCTGGTCGGGCTCGGCGGCGGCCACGGGCTTCTCCGGCACGGGTCCCAGGGCGCGCTTCGTGCGGCGGCAGGCGATGAGGTTCCACTCACGCAGCAGCGCGGTCTGGGCCTCCAGGTGGTCACCGTTCCGCGCCAGGAACTCGACCAGCTCCTGCGCCCGGGTCTTGAGTCCCGCCCGCTCTGCCGTCGCGCCCAGACCCGCAGCGGTGGGAGGGGTGGCGCCTTCCGCCTGGACCCGACCGGTGGCATCGAGCAAGGCCCAGTGGCCTCCCCGCACCCAGCCGTAGCGCTCGCGCAGGTAGGTGGACATGGCATCCGGCTTCTTCCCGCCCGCCAGGAGCAGGGGCAGGTTCAGGGCCACCAGGTGGTCCTCCAGCATGAGGGCCCGCGCGGCCGTCCCCCAGGTTGCGGCCTCATCGTCCAGCACCAGCCACATGCCCAGCCGGTTCTGCTTCAGCTGCCGCTCGAAGGCGTCCGCCGGGTTCGAAGTCCGCACTCCCTGCGCGACCAGGGCCACGGGAAGGAGCATCAGGACGGGGCCGCGCATGGTGGGTCTCCAGATTGCCAAGTTACACTATCCGGATGCTGGTCCTGGGCCTTGAATCCTCCTGCGACGACTGCTCCGCCGCGGTGGTGGAGGAGACGCCCGCGGGCCCGCGGCTGCGCTCCCTCATGCGGGAGAGCCAGGACGCCATCCACGGGCCCTTCGGGGGCGTGGTGCCCGAGCTGGCGGCCCGGGAGCACCTGCTGCAGGTGCGGGCGGTCATGGCGGGCGCCCTCAGCCAGGCGGGCGTCGGCTGGGCGGACCTCGACCGCATCGCGGTCACCCGCGGCCCTGGCCTGGTCGGGAGCCTCCTGGCCACCTTCAGCGCCAGCAAGGCCGCAGCCTGGCGGCACAGCCTCCCCTGGGTGGGCGTCCACCACCTGCTGGGCCACCTGAACGCGGCCCGCTTCGCGGCGCCGGACCTGCCCTTCCCGGCCCTGGTGCTGCTGGTCTCCGGGGGCCACACCCACCTCTACCGGGCCGAGGACTGGACTTCGCTGCAGCTGCTGCAGAAGACCCGGGACGACGCCGCCGGCGAGGCCTTCGACAAGACCGCCCGCATGCTGAACCTGGGCTACCCCGGCGGCCCCGTGGTGGATGCCTGCGCCCAGACCGCAGGCCGGGCCGCCGAGCCCTTCACGCCGCCGAAGTTCCGGGACGGCAAGGCTTCCTGGAGCTTCTCGGGCCTCAAGACCGGCGTGAAGCTGCGGGTGGAGCGGAACCCCCGGCTGGCCACCGCCGGCGCGGCGGATGCCGAGGTCCAGGGCCGCTGCCGCAGCCTCCAGGAGGCCATCGCCACCTGGCTGCTGAAGCCCATCCCCGCCCTGGCCGAGGAGCACGGCGCCCGCAGCCTGGTGATCAGCGGCGGCGTGGCCTGCAACTCCCGGCTCCGGGCCGAGGCCGCCCTGCTTGCAGCCAGGCATGGCCTGGTGCTGGCCCTCCCCGAGCCCCGCCTCTGCACCGACAACGGCGCCATGATCGCCGCCGCCGGCGCCCTGCTGGAACCCGATCCCGAACCCTTGGGCCAGAACGCCGACGCCGACCTGAAACTCACCTAGGCGCCCTGCACCAGGATTCAACGTCCCCTTTCTGTTTTCACAGCGAGGTTCAAGGACAGGGCCTTCCTATCCCCTTCATCCGCAGTTATCCCTGTTTCTTTTTTTGAACAGGGATGCAGGGGATGAAGGGGATGGGCGCTGGACTGCCTCATTGCTTGATCCTTGCCCCAGCCTGGATTCTGGGCTGTGATGAAATCTGGTTAGCCTGTGCTTGCCCGGGAGTTGTCATGGAAGTCACGCGTGAGGACGTCTTGCGGTGCGCGCAGCTGGCGCACTTGAGCTTGCGGGAGGACGAGATCGAGCCCATGCGCGAGGCCATGGCGCGGATGCTGAGCCACGCGGCCAGCCTGGACGAGCTGCCGCTGGAGGCCATTGAGCCCATGGTCATGGGCTTGCAGCAGCCCCTGCCCCGCCGGGCGGACGAGCCCGGCAGCTCCTTCAGCCAGGCGCAGGCCCTGGCCAATGCCCCGGCCCAGGACCGGGGCATGTTCGTGGTGCCGAAGGTGCTGTAGAAACAGCGACGGCCCCAAACGGGGCCGCCACAGGTTGGAGGTTGGGCTGGCTCAGAAGCTGTAGCGGAGCCCCAGGCGGACCGAGCGGGGGGCCTGGAAGGCCACGGGGGCCTTGTAGTAGGGGTTCGTCAGGCCCGAGTCCAAGCCGGTGAAGTTGTAGCGCTGGTCAAACGCCGTCTCGACTTGGCTGTTCAACAGGTTGGTGACGTCCAGCATCAGGCGGACCGTCTTCTTGCCGGCCACTTTGAAGGCGTAGCCCACGTTCACGTCCAGGCGAGCACTCTCCGGGGTGCGGCCCGCGGTACCGCGGGGCATGAGGAACAGCTCGTAGCGGGTGTAGGGGAAGGGCAGCACCTGGTCGGCGTAGCCCAGGCGGTTCACGGGCGTCCCGGAGGCAAAGGTGAAGGCGGCGCCCACGGTGAGACCTGAATCCCACTCGTAGTAGCCGTTGAACTTCAGCTGGTGGGTCCGGTCCCCACTGAGCTTGCCGTAGCTGTTCACCATGAAGGCCGGTTCATCAAAGGCGGAGTTGATGTTGGGATCCAGCTGACCTGAGCCATCGGCACCGCCCACGCCCTGGTAGGCGCCCTCGTAGTTGCCCTCGAGCTGGCTCCACAGGTACGAGACCTGCCAAGTGTAGTGGTCCGCAAACTTCTTCTGGGCGCTCACCTCCACGCCCTGGTAGTCCCGGTAGGCGCGGGGATACTGCTTGCCCGTCACGCTGAACCCGGGGTTCATGATGAAGTAGTCGCCGGAGGTGCTGTTCACGTCGAGGGAGTCCTCGATGGCCCGCCCCATATAGCGGCGGATGTACTTGGCGCCGAGCACCAGGTTGGGAGCCACGGTGGTCTCTGCACCCAGGATGAACTCATCGGAGTACTGGCCCTTCAGGTCCGGGTCCACCGGCTCAATGTAGGAGCCCACGATGGCACTGGTGCCCGCGGCCGGATTGGGCGTGAGGCTGGTGCGGCTGAAGTTGAAGATGGTGGGATTGCTCTCGTCGCTGAAGGAGCGGATGACCAGATCCAGGGGAACCTGCTCGTAGAAGCGCGACAGGCTCAGGTAGACCTTGTCCTGGCCCTTGCCGGCCCAGTCCCAGGCCAGCCCGAGCCGCGGGGCCCACTGGTCCTTGAGGGAGATCTTGGTCGCCCCGTGCTGGTCCTTGATGTTGGTGGTGTCGAGCCGCACCCCGAGGTTCAGCGTAAGGCTGGGGCGGAGGGACCACTTGTCCTGCAGGAAGTAGCCCGCACTCTCATGCTTGGGCGAGGCATGGAAGATGATGCTGGGAGCGTTGTTCACGTCCGCCCCGGCCACGGTCCAGTAGTAGTGGGAGTAGCTGCCGTCGCCGTAGTCCGTCACCTGCTGCCCGCCCGAGTAGCCGCGGCTGATGGTGGCCTTGTCGGTCTGGAGGTCGAAGCCGGCCTTGAGCTCGTGGGTGCCAGCGTAGTAGGTGAAAGACCCGGTCAGGTTCGTGCGTGTGAAGTCCTTGTCGTCGAAGCGGCCAAACCCGCCCGTGGCCTGCTGGGTGGTGTTGTCGATCGTCTGGACGAGGGTGGCTCCGGCGCCGCCGGCGAGGATGGAGTTCTTCTCGTTGTGCTGGCTGCCCTGGAGCTGAAGGAACCAGGCTGGGCCCGTGAGTTCATAGCGCAGGCTGAGGTCGGTGCCGCCCACCTTGTTGGTGCCTTCCCAGGTGGAGGCGGCTCCCTGGGGATCCTTGACCGCACCCGTCACCTTCTGGGGATCGCCCAGGATGGAGGCGATGAGGCTCTGATTCTCGGCCAGGTGCCAGGTGAGCTTCACCGCGTACAGATCCCGCGAGGAGTCCGTGGGGGCCTTGAGCCCCAGGTCCGGACCCGGCACGCGCACCTGGTTGATCTGGCTGGCGCTGCGCCGGTCATAGGCCGCGAAGAACCAGAGCTTGTCCTTGATGATGGGGCCACCGACATCGAACCCGAACTCCGTGGTCTTGTTCTCCATGAGCAGGGGCTTCTGCCTGAGGTTGGCGTCGTTCGCGTGCTGGTTGCCACTCTTGAAGATGTTGCCTTCGGTGTAGGCGAAGACATCCCCGGTGAACTCGTTGCCGCCGGACTTGGTGATGACGTTGATGATGCCGCCGGTGGCCTTGCCGTATTCGGCCTCGTAGCCCCCCGTCTTCACCTGGAATTCCTGCACGAACTCCTGGGGGATCTTCTTGCCCTGGGTGCCGAACTCCACGTTGGTGGTGTTGATGCCGTCCACCATGAAGTTGTTCTCGGCACCGGAGGAGCCGTAGACCTTGAACCCGGCGCTGTCCTGGGTCACGCCCGGGGAGAGCAGCGCGATGTTGGCGAAGTCCCGGGAGGTGGGAAGCTTCAGGATCGCCTCGCTGGTGAAGTTGGCACCGACGGTGGTGGCCTTGAGGTCCATGGACTCGTTCGCCTCGAACACCTCCACTGTGGCCGTGGCCACGGCGTTCAGGGTGAGGTCCACGGAGGCGATGCGGTCGAGCCCGATCTGCACCTGCGCCTTGGCCGTGTTCAGACCCTCCTTCACGGCAGTGATGGAGCAGACACCCGGCGGGATGAGGCCGAATCGGTAGGCACCGGACTCATCTGTCGTGGTGTTCCGCCCACCCTGCAAGCCCGCGCCGGTAATGGAAACCCGGGCGCCAGCCACCGGCCGCCCCTTGGGATCCAGCACGCGGCCCTGCACCCCGCCCGTGGTCTGGGCGGACAGGAGGGCTCCGGACGCGAGCACCAGGGACAGATACCGCAAGCGACGGCTCAGCATGGCTGGCTCCTAAAAAGAAAGGCCACCATCGGATGGCCGAATTTAGAATGTGAATGAAACCATCATGGATAATCCACGCGGCAATTCAATATAAATGTCTAGACGGGCATTTAATACTTAGCCGTCATTTATCTGCGAGCACGCAAATCAGGCACTCGCGACCCAAGCTTGCAGCCGGGCGTCAGGCGTGGACGAAAAGCAAGGTCCTACCAGTCGCCGCCCGAATCGCCGCCGCCGGAGTCACCACCCCCGGAGTCGCCCCAGTCGTCGGACCCGGAGTTGGACTCGCCCCAGTCGCTGGAGGAGCCTCCGGAGGTGTCGCCGCCGAAGCCATCGCCGTTCTGCCCGCGGTGATCATGGTGGCGCTCGCCGCCCATCATGCTGCCGAGCATCATGCCCGTCAGCAGCCCGCCCATGCCACCGCCGCCCGGTCCGTAGCCGCCCTGCTGCATGGGCATGGAGCCCTGGGCCGGAGCATCCAGACCCAGCTGACGGCGGGCCGAAGGGGGCAGCTCTTCGTCCTTGAGGGACTGCACGCCCGCCACGGCGCTGCAGTAGCCGCAGGACCACTTGACGGAGCGGAGCCCATCCCAGTCCTGCTTCATCTTGTCGCCGGTGGCGCCGCAGGTGGGGCACTTGGGGTAGGGACAGGCGAAGGTGTGGGGCTCCAGCGGGCCCGTGGGCAGCGCCCGGCGCGAAGCGCCCAGCTGTTCGGGCTGATCCTGCCGACCCCGCAGCACGAGGTAGAGGACAACGCCGATGATGATGAGGACGATGATGGTGGTCATGGATACCCCCGACGCCCCAAGGGTATCCGCATCCACGGCCATGGGTACTTGCTGGCATCATCAGCAGCATGCAAACCCGCGTCCCGCTCCCGGAGGACCGTCCCTGGCGCGTGCTGGGCCTGATGTCGGGCACCAGCGCCGATGGCGTGGACGTCGTGGCCATCGAGGTGGAGCCCGGCGGCTTCCAGACCGGGCGGCCCTTCCGTGCCCTCCTGGGCCACCACAGCGCCCCCTACCCGGACCCGGTGCGGGCCGAGGTGCTGGCGGCGGCCTCCAACCACCTGGACCCGGCGGCGCTCTGCATCCTTCAGCGGCGCCTCGGCAACCACCATGCCCGGGCAGCCTACGACCTGTGCGCCAGGCTGAACCTGCGACCGGACCTGGCCGCGCTCCACGGCCAGACTGTCCAGCACCACCCCGCCAAGGGCGCGAGCCTGCAGCTGGCGGATCCCTATGTGCTGGCCGAGGCCCTCGGTTGTCCCGTGGTGTGGGATCTCCGCCGCCGGGACCTGGCCCTGGGCGGCCAGGGCGCCCCCCTGGTGCCCCTGCCCGAGCGCTGGCTGCATGGCGCCGGCCCCTGGCTGGCCCTCAACCTCGGCGGCATCGCGAACCTGACCATCTGGGATGGCCAGCAGACCCGCGCCTGGGACACAGGTCCCGGCATGTCCCTGCTGGACCTCGCCGCCCAGCGCTGGCTGGGTCTGCCCTTCGACCCCGACGGCGCCGCCGCCACGGGTCAGGTCGCAGACCACCTCCTGGGACGCTGGCTGCAGCATCCCTACTTCACGGCGCCCCCCCCGAAGTCCACGGGCCGGGAGGTGTTCGGCGAAGCCTGGCTGGACACCGAGGCGGAAGCCCTCGAGGCCCTGCCCCTGGCGGATCGGCTGGCCACCCTGGCGGCCTTCACGGCTGGCGCTGTGGCCCAGGAGGCCACCCGCGTGACCCCCTGGCCTGCGGGCCTGCGGGGGCTGGTCAGCGGCGGTGGCGCCCGCCATCAGCGGGTGCGCCAGGAACTGGCGGACCGGCTGCCCCTGCCCCTGGAAGATGACACTGCGTTCCCCTCCGGTGCGCGGGAAGCGGTGAGCTGGGCCCTGCTGGGCGCCGCCAGCGCCCTGGGCCTGCCCGGGAACCTGCCGGAAGTCACCGGGGCCGCCCGGCCCGTGGTGCTGGGGAGCTGGGTGTGGGCTTGAGGCTCCGGTGGGCCCCCTGGAGCGACCACCTGCCGCTCTGGGTGGCCCTGGGTGCCACGGTCGCCACGGGGATCTACGAGCCCGGGGAGCTGGCGCTGATGGTCCTGCCGCTGGTTGCGGCGGCAGTGGTGCAGGCGCTGCGCTGGGATCTGGATCGCCACCGCCGCTGGCTGGAGGTTGGCGCCCTGCTTCTCTTCCTGGGCAACCTGGCCCGGGGCCACGGGATCTTGCCTGTGGCTATCCAGACCCTGTTCGTCCTGGCCGGCGCGCGCCTGGCCCTGCCCCGTGAGCTGCCCCAGCGACGCCAGCTGCTGCTCATTGGCTTCCTGCTGTTCCTGACCACGGCCATCGCCGGCACGGACCTCATCTTCCTCTTCGGGGCGCTGGCCTGGGCCTGCGCCGCCACCCTGGCCCTCCTTCAACAGGCCTGGGAACCCTCGGCGGCCCTGCGCCCGGGCCCCCCGCCCCGGCCGCCGCTGGCCTGGGTGCCCCTCTGGGTGGGCGCCGCCACCCTCTTCGGCGCCGGGTTCTTCGTGATCCTGCCGCGCCTGAGCCTGGGCCTGCGGCCGGCCCTCCTGGCCAGGGCCGCGACGGGTCTCGCCCAGGCGGGCCTGAGTGAACGCCTGGACTTGGCCGGGGGTGGCCCCCTCGAACCCAACCCCGAGGTGGCCCTGCGCATCGCACCCCCGCCGGGTGTGGATCCCATCACAAACCCCCAGTGGGCGCGCGGGCTGGCCCTGCTCCGCGGGATCACCCTGGAGTCCGTCCAGGGCCTTCGCTGGGAGCCCTCACCACAGACACCGGCCTTCCCCCGCATCCGGATGGGGGGGCCCGGGCTCCAGCGGGCGGAGCTTCTCTACACGCCCAGCGCCCACGGCATCCTGGTCCTGCCCGCAGCCCAAGCTTCCCTGGATCCGGAAGAGCTGCCCGTGGTCCCGGGCCCGGGTGGCAGCCTCCGGTGGCGCTATCCGCAGGCCCGCACCGCTCCGGTCACGGTGACCTGGGATCCCCAGCAGTTGGTCTATCCAGAGCGGCGCCTCACCGCGCGCCGCCTGGACCTGCTGACAACCCTGGAGTCCGGCCACGAAGCGGCCCGCCGGGCCAGCCTCCGCTTCGCACCGGGCATCCTGCCCACGCCCCGGTTGGCCCAGAGCCTGGAGGCGACCCTGCGGGGCTTCCGCTACACGCTGGAGAACCCCTCCGGCACGACAGCCAACCCCCTGGAGGACTTCCTTGAGCGCAGCCAGGCTGGCCACTGCGAGTACTTCGCCTCCGCCCTGGCCCTGATGCTCCGGGCCCGGGGGGTTCCGGCCCGGGTGGTGAATGGCTACCGACTGGGTCCCTGGATCCCCGAGGGGGGCTACTTCCGGGTGAGCCAGAACGAGGCCCACAGCTGGGTGGAGTATTGGCACGAAGGCCGCTGGTGGACCGCAGATCCGACCCCCGCCGGCCCTGCCGGCGCCGCGGGCGAGGGCCCGTCCTTCGGCGCCCTGGACCGCTGGCTCGATGCCCTGCGCTACCGCTGGGAGCGCTACGTGGTGCGCTTCTCGGACCAGGACCAGCTGAGCGGCCTGGCCTGGCTCCAGGGCCGCGCCCAGGGCTGGGACTGGCACTGGCGGGCCCCCTCCCGCGCCCCGGTGGCCGCCCTGAGTCTGCTGGCCCTGGCCTGGACACTCTGGCGCACGCGGCAACTCTGGCGGCCGGCACCGCCGGGGCCGGGCCGCCTCCGGGCACTGGCGCCCCTGCTGGCCCGCACCCGCCGGTTCGGGCCGCCCCAACCGGGCGACACGGCCCGGGTCTGGCTGCAGCGGCTGGGCGCCCTGCGGCCAGAGCGCGTGGAGGCCCTGGCCGCGCTGGCGGATGCCGTGGAGGCCGAGGCCTATGGTGGAACCGGCCAAGCCACCGCCCAGGCGCGGGCCGAGGCCCGCGCCTGGCGAGGCTGGAGGCCTCCCGAGAAGCCTACTTCTCCGTGAACTTCTCGAAGGCCTTCATGAGCTCCATGGGCAGCGGGAAGACGATGGTGCTGTTCTTCTCCACCGCGATCTCCGTGAGGGTCTGCAGGTAGCGCATCTGGATGGCGACGGGGTTCTGGCTGATCTTGTTGGCGGCCTCCAGCAGCTGCTGGCTGGCCATGAGCTCGCCCTCGGCGGCGATGATCTTGGCCCGCTTCTCCCGCTCGGCCTCGGCCTGCTTGCCCATGGCGCGCTGGATCTGCTCGGGCAGGTCCACGCTCTTCAGTTCGACGCTGCTCACTTCCACACCCCAGGGCTCCGTGGAGCGGTCGATGATCTCCCGCAGGCGGGCGCTCAGCTTCTCCCGGTCCGCCAGCAGCTCGTCGAGGCTGACCTCGCCCAGGATGGAGCGCAGGGTGGTCTGGGCGATCTGGCTGGTGGCGTAGTAGTAGTTCTCCACGCCGATGATGGCCTGCTTGGGATCCAGCACGCGGGAATAGACTACGGCGCTGACCTTCAGGCTGACGTTGTCGCGGGTGATGACGTCCTGGCTCGGCACCTCCAGCACACCCGTGCGAAGGCTCACGGTCATGGAAGTCTGGAAAGGCCGCCAGACGAAGCAGAGCCCTGGTCCCTTGGGCTTGTCCTCCACCTTCCCGAGCGTGAACACCACCAGCCGCTCGTATTCGTTCACCACCTTGAGGCAGGAGAACAGGTAGACCACAGCGAAGAGCGCGGCTGGGCCGAAACAGCCAAGAGAAGTGATCAAGGTGTCCATGGCGAACCTCCGGGGAAGACGGCCCCAGTCTACGCCGGATTACTCGGGGCCGGAGGGTCCAGGCCTCGCCTCCCAGGGCGGGCCTAGGAAATTATCTAGGGGAACGGTCGCCCCCATAGATCATACTGATCGTCAGTTACCCGATCCAACTAGCAAGCCAGCGAGAGAGAGGTGATGGATATGCGCCGTGGCGTCTCATTGCTTTCAGCAGTCGTCCTCTTCCTGGCAGCAGGGGTCCCGGCCGCATCCCAGGCTCCGCCTGCCGCTGAAGAGAACGACTGCCTATCCGAAAACGCGAACATGAAGAACAAGATGCAGTTCTTCGTCTGCCTGAATGCCAAGCGGGAATACTGGCAGGACCAGCTCATCAAAGTGCAGAACGAGTGCCAGGCCAACTCGGTGAAATACGCGGGGACCTACTCCCGCTACCTCTCGCTGAAGAACAAGGCCAACCAGCTGATCGATATGGTGATCGCCGAGCTGAAATACAACGACAAGACGCCTCCCGAAAAGTTTAAGCAGCTCATGCAGGGTGTGAACACCAGCTCCCAGGAACTCGACAAGTACATCCAGGGCACCACCTGCGAAGGGGCCAGCAACCGGTTCCTGCCCATCCTCCTGCCGATCATCACCGCGGCGCTCCTGGACCGGAGCCGCACGCTCCTTGATGGCTGGCTGTCGGGCAACCGAAGCATCAAGGATCAGCGCGCGGCAGAGCTTGGCACCCAGCGCTGGCGCTCACCTTCTGAGTTCGGGGCCATGGCCCCCTCCGCGCCCCCGCCTCAGGCCCCGCCGCCACCTCCCCCCATGGAGCCCGCCCCCGCGCCACCGGTCGCGGCACCTCCCGTGATTTCGCCCTCCCCCGCCCCACCCGGAATGTCCTGAGCCTTTCCTGGAGCTGGTTCCAAGATGCCGTCCTCTGAGCACAAGGGAGCTGCCGTGCACGGCAGGCGCGGGGCCGTCCTGGCCCTGCTCTTCCTCGCCACCAGACTCCTGGCCGGCCAGGAGCTGCTCACGGGGACTCTGCCCGAAAGGACCATGGCCAGCTCCGAGGCCCTGCAGCGGATTGTGATCTCTCCGGACGGGAGCACGGCGCTGCTCTTGCAGCAGGGCAACACCCTCCGCACGGTAGCGCTGGCCACGGGTCGAACCCTCCGAACCTTCGGCCCCCTCCCTGGCAAGATCACGGCCCTGGCCTTGGAAGGTCGGGCTGGTTTCGCCCTGGTGGCCAGCGAGCGGGAGGTGTGGTCGGCCTCGGTGGACCAAGAGGATGCTCCGAGGCGACTCTGGGCAACCGAGGGGAGCATCCAGGATTTGAGCCTATCCCCGGACCTGGATCTCCTGGCGGTGGCCACCACCAAAGGGCTGCACATCCTGAACCCCCGCACGGGTACTCCCGTCTGGTCCGCACCCGGTTCCCCCTGCACCGCCATCCGGTTCGCACCGGTGGGCAATACGGTTGTTCTTGCCCTGGGGAAGACCCTGGAGGTCCGCGAGGTCCCCGGCTTCGCCCTTAAGCAGACCTGGTCCTTCGATTTCCCGATTTCCGCGCTCGCCTACGCCCCCGATGCCCGGTCCCTGGCGGTGGGCGGAAGGAACGGCCGGCTACTGCTCAAACGGGTTGCCGATGGGCAGACCCTCAAGCAGCTGGATCCTGATCTCTCGGGACGGGAGGTCACGCTGCTGACCTTCGCCTCGGATCCCTCGGGCCTACTGGTCGCCTCGGGTCGCACGCTGCAGGCCTTCTCGGGGCTCGAGCGAAGCACCCCCGCCTCCCGCACGCTCACGGTGGACGAGCCCATCCTGTCGCTGGCGTTCTCCAGGGACAGCGGGGCTCTGCTGGCCGTCACCGAGGGCGGCAGGGCCCTGGCTCGCTGGCCCGTCGCGGTCCCTCCAAGGCTGGCGGCCAGGCCCCGCGAGGACTTGCCGGTCCTCACCATCCTTAGCCCGGAGCCGGGCTCGAAGGTGGCCTCGGGGGTCGTGGAGCTGTCCTTTCAGGTGACCTTCCCACCCGAGCGGCCCGTGACCCGGATCCGGATCCTGGCGGGGGGCCGCCCCGCCCACATCACCTTCACACCCACACCTGGCGCAGCCTCCACCCCCTCCGAAGGCGCCATCGGGGCGAGCTTCCTGAGTGGACGCCGCTACACCTGCCGGGTCCAGCTGCCGGACCGGGACACGACCCTCCTCCTGCAGGCCGACAGCCCAGGTGGCTCCAGTGAACCAGCCCTCCTGACGCTGCAGCGGAGCTCCAAGGCTCCCCAGGACCTGAAGGTGACCCCTCCCACGGTCACCCTGCTGAGCCCGGCCGGGAAAGCGGTCCTCCAGTCGCCTTCCCTCCTCGTGTCCTTCCGCATCGGTTCCCCACCCGGCCAGCCGGTCACCCTGGTCCGCGCCCTGCTGGATGGCGTCCCCGTCCCCTTCCGCAACATCACCCGCTCCAGTGGGGCCCCCTTCGATTCCGCCCTGGGCTGGGTCAACGGCGAGACCTACCGCTGCCGCATCGAAGTGCCGGGCTGGGACAGCACCCTGATGCTGGTCGCCGACACGGAACATGCCAGCAGTGCCCCGGCGGTCGCGAAGCTCCAGTGGAAGAACCAGCCCACCCCCAATAGCAAGTCCCCCGCCCCTGCCCATGCCGGCCTTCTGCCTGGCGAGGCGCCTCTCGCGGGGGCCTCGGTGGGCACCGACTTCGGCAAGGTGAGAGCGGGTGAGCAGACGACCCGGATTCTCGAGGGCAGCCCCCAGGGAGCGGCGGGCGCCATGGAGGTGGATGCCAAGGGGCGGCTCCGCTGGCGGGATCCGGCGGCCGACTCCGCCCGCAAGGCCACCCCGCGCAACCCAGGCGCGGCCCCGACGGCGACAGCCACCCGACCCGCGCAGCCCGGCCTGCCCAGCGTGCAGATTCTCGCGCCGGGGGATGGCTCCCGGTTCAAGGGCCCGGAGGTCCAGCTCTCCGTGAAGATCGGCGGCACTACCGGCACGGAGGTCACGCGGCTGCAGGTCTTCGTGGATGGCGCTCCCGTCGAGGTCGTAACCCAGTCCCCCGCAGGGACCGCCCTCACCCCGCCCTACCCCGTCAGCCAGGTGCTCAAGCTCAGCCTGCCTCTCCCGCCGCGGGACTGCCAGGTCTCGGTGCAGCCCGAAGGCACCGCCGGACCTGGCAAACCCTCGCTGCTCCGGCTCAAGTTCGAAGGGGCCAGCACCCCGGCGGTGGCGACCCGCGGCTCGGTGGTCCAGGCAGCGAAGCCCCGGATCTCGATCCTCGAGCCCCAGCACAATGCCTTCATCCGAACCAACGTGGTGCAGCTTGGGGTCCGGGTGACCGGCGATCCCAAGAACCCGCCTCCGGCCATCCGGATCCTTGTGGACGCCCAGGAGGTGAAGGCCGAGAAAGTCGCGCCACCCGGGCCACCTCCCGAAGCGACGCCAGGCGCCGGCACTCGGGGCCCGGCCGAAGAAACCCAGTATTTCAGCCTGACCCTGCCCTCCAAGGACTGCACGGTCATGGCCTATGCCGAGACGCCCTACGCCACCAGCGATCCCTCCCTGGTGAAGCTGCGCTGGGAGACACCCGCGAAGGCCTCCACCGCCGCCTCGGCAGGCCCGCCCACCCTCTACCTCCTGGCCGTGGGCGTGAGCAACTACAAGGACAAGAACATCACCCTCACCTATCCCTCGAAGGACGCCAAGGACTTCGCGGAGGCCATGAGCCTGCAGAAGGGCAAGCTCTATCGGGATGTGGTCGTCAGGGTGCGCACCGATGAGCAGGCCACCCGCGACAACATCATGGACGACCTGGAGTGGATCCAGCGGCAGGCCACCCAGCGGGACATGGTCATCGTGTTCCTGGCGGGTCACGGCATCAACGACGCCGTGACCGGGAACTACTACTACCTGCCCTACGATGCCAGCATCGAGGCCGTGAAGCGGACCATGATCCCGGGCTCGGAGATCCACTCCACGCTGGCGCGGCTCACCGGCACCCGCATCCTCTTCATGGACACGTGCCACGCCGGGAATGTCACCGGGACCGCCATGCGGGGCGTCCCCGACCTGCGGCAGTTCCTCCAGGACCTCAAGGATGGCGGCCAGGGGCTGGTGGTCATCACCTCCTCCCGCCCCGGCCAGAAGTCCCAGGAGCACCCCGCCTGGAACAACGGGGCCTTCACCAAGGCCCTGGTGGAGGGCCTGAAGGGCAAGGCCGGGAAGGACCGGCAGGGCTTCATCACTTTCACGGCGCTAGATGCCTACATCACCCAGAGGGTGAAGGAACTGACCAAGGGAACCCAGGCCCCGGCCACCCAGAAGAGCACCGAGGTCTCTGATTTCCCCCTGGCCTTCTCGGAGCTCTGATCGCCGCAGTCCCGCCAGGTTTAAGACGCTGTCCCGGAACGCGCCTTCCCTGAGGGTGGCCCTCTCGCGCTAATCTTGCAGGATCCTACCCCATTGACGGCGCGAGCCGAGACCCCAAGGAAGAGGCATGACTGCTGCGGCCTTCGTTGTCACCATCCACACGCCGGGCGGCGTGCCCCCGAGCACTCAGGCGATCCTCAAGCCGCGCACGATGATCGGCCGCGTGAATGGGGACATCCTGCTGCAGGACCCGCTCTGCTCCTCTACCCATGCGGAGCTGCTCCTGGAGGGGGCGACCCTGCGCCTCCGGGATCTTGGCAGCACCAATGGCACCCTGCTGGAGGGGAAGCCCGTGACCGACCTGGTCTGGCTGCCGGGGACCAAGGTGCAGATCGGAGGTCACGAGCTGACCCTCGAGGATCTCAGTGCCGCCCCGCTGCTGGGACCCAAGGGCACCCTGGTCGTCGACAAGGAGGTCATGGCCGCGGCACCCGAGCCGTCCTACTTCCTGATCATTCATGCGCCAGACCAGCCCCCCCGCACCGAGGAGATCTTCCGGGCGCGCACGGTGATCGGCCGGGCCGAGGGGGACATCGTCCTGCCGGATGTCCGGTGCTCCTCGACCCACGCAGAGATCCTCTTCGACGGGGCCGAGGTCCGGCTGAAGGATCTCGGCAGCACCAACGGAACCAAGCATGGCCAGGACCGCATCACGGAGTGGCTCTGGCAGCCCGGTGACGTGCTGGAGATCGCCTCCTTCAAGCTTGAGCTGCGCGAGATCCGCACGAGAGCCCAGGCCATACTCCCGCCCGTCGCCGAAGCCCCCCCTGCCGAAGTTACAGCCAAGCCAAAAGGGACGACGCGGCGGACACTCGCCCTTCGGGGTGCCGCCCTGGTGGGACTCTGTGGGCTGGCCCTGTGGGGCCTCACCAAGGCCTTTGGCTGGGAGCTTCCCGACCTCCCGGGGGGCGGCAGCACCATCCTCTCGGAGACCCGGGAGGCCACCGTCCAGTTCGTCTGGTATTCCGGGCAGCCGGGAGCCAACGCCACCGGAGGGACCGCCCCCGCCCGCATCCGCGTGAGCCCCAACCGCACCGGAACCGTCTCGGTCGGCGTCTCCGAGGAGTTCGCCGGTGGCGGCGGAAACCAGTGGCGCACCGCCGTCTGGCTGGCCGCCTTCAACGCGACCCGGACGCTGGGAGCCTCCATCTCGGACTGCGAGTTCAATGTCCATGTGTCCGGGCATACGGACGGTCCTTCCGCCGGCATGCTGACCACCGCCGCAATGCTGGCCCTCCTGAGGGGGAAGTCCATCCCCCAGGACACCACCATGACCGGGACCATCAACCCGGACGGCACCGCGGGCCCCGTGACCGGCATTGTCCAGAAGATGGAGGGCGCCAAGCAGGCGGGCATCAAGCGCTTCGGCTTCCCCCTGGGCTGCCGCAACCACAAGGACCAGAAGACCGGGCAGGATGTGGACCTCCTGCTGGTGGGCCAGAAGCTGGGCCTGGAGGTCAAGGAGATCGGGGACATCCACGAGGCCTACGAGTTCCTCACCCGGGACAAGCTGCCCCGCACCGAGCCCATCGCCGAGGCTGAGATGGAGCCGGCTCTGGCGACCCAGACCCTCCTCCGCACGAAGCTGGCGAGCTGGAAGTCCCAGGTCGAGCGCGAGGCGGCCCGGCTCCGGAATGAGGTCAAGGCCACTGGGGTTCCTGCCCCGATCTACGCCCACCTCATGGCCGAAGCAGAGAAGGCCTTCGAGACCGCCAAGCGCGATGAGCGCAACGGCTTCCTCATGCCCGCCCTGCAGGGCTATGTCCACACGGTGAGCGCCTTCGCGGGTGCCACCCAGACCGTCTCGGCCTACGCCCACATGTTCAAGGGCGACCAGGGCGGCCTGGTCGCGGCCATCCAGAGCGCTGCCTCCATCAGCAGCGAGGTCACGGCCTACGGGCAGCAGCTGGAGATCAAGGCCCTGCGCCAGACCCGCGGCGGGCAGCTGACCAGCTCAAGTGTCTGCGCCACCTATGTGAAGGCGCGGGCGGCCGCCCTGATCGCCGATGACTTCGCCACTCCCGCCGTGGCCGTGCTCAAGAAGATCCAGGAAAAGAAGGGTCAGCTCAAGGGCGAGAACGTCGAGTCCCTCATGACCCGGATCACCCTGCCCCTGATCTACTACGACCTGTCGAAGGTCCAGCTTGAGTTCACCCGGGACATGCAGGATTTCATCGCGGAGGAAGGCGAGGCCAAGTCCCTCAGCACCCGATCCGTGAGCCGGGCCGTCACCAGCTACGCCTCGCTGGCCACGGCCGTGCTCGCCTACTTCGATGCGCTGATCACGGAGGAAGTGGCCAAGGGCAAGGGGCTCTCCATCGAGGAGGCCAAGGCCCTGATCGCCAACCGCGAAGCGGACTATTACCTCGCCCAGAAGGCCAAGATGCTGGCCGAAAGCCAGGACAGGTCCAGCGATGGCGCCAAGCTCATCCGCCTCGCCGCGGCCGGCTATGCCTTCCTGGACGGGGCCAAGCTGGTCAACAAGTGGTACTCGCTCGGGGCCGGATTCGACGCTCGCGGAGGCGTGGTGCTGGAGAACCGCCGGGCGCTCACCGCCCAGTTGGACCTGGCCCGGCGGAATGCCCGGGAGGCCGCCGCCCGGGCCAAGGCTTCAGCGGGGTTCGTGCCCACGCCCGCGCGTCTGGCCTACCAGATCGCCAACGCCCGCCGGGAAGGCAACGACGAAGAGAAGCTCGCCGCCCTGGCCTCCTACTGGCAGGCCTCCCTCTGGAGCGAGCTGGCAGCCGCGTCTGAGAGGTAGGGGCCTCTCAAGCCTGGCCAAGCTTCGGCCGGACGGCTCCTGGGGCGCCGCTAGCGCCTGACGTAGGGATTTGTCTCCGCCTCTTCGCCGATGGTGGTGGCAGGCCCGTGGCCGGGAATGACGAGGGTCCCACCGTCGAGCACATAGAGCTCCCGGCGGATGCTCTGCTCCAGCAGCTCCCAACTGCCGCCCCACAGGTCAGTCCGACCGACGCCGCCGCGGAAGAGGGTGTCTCCCGCCAGCACCACCTGGCCCTGCTCGAAGGCGCCGTGGAAGCAGCAGGAGCCGGGCGTGTGGCCCGGCGTGTGCAGGGTGGTGAGGTCCAGGTGCCGATCGCCCGCGCCAAGGTCCACCATGTCCGGCTGCGGGATGGCAGGCATCCCGAACCGCGCCGTCTGCTGGGGCAGGGCCTCGATCAGGAACCCATCGTCGCCGTGCAGGTGCGCCGGACACTGCCAGAGGTCCTGCAGCTCCCGCGTGGCGCCCACATGATCGAAATGGGCGTGGGTGTGGAGCAGGGCCGTGACCCGGAAGCCCAGGGTCTCGACCCGCTTGCGGATCTTGGCCCCATCACCGCCGGGGTCCACCACCAGCCCGAGCCCCGTGGCGGGCTCCCAGAGCAGGGTGCAGTTGCAGCCCAGGGGGCCGACGGGGAAGGATTCGAGGCGCAGCATCCTACCAGCGTAGATCAAACACGCAGGCCTTGGCGCCCTGGCGGCGGCAGTCCGCGCCTGGCCGGTGACTGACCACGGCGCGAGACCCGCCATAGTGCTCCGCCAGGCGCTCGAGAATGCCCCAGTCCAGGTCACAGGGATAGGGGTTCTCGCAGACCACTTCCGCGCGCTGCGGCCGGTCCATGGTGCAGTAGTAGCCGCCGATGCCCGCACCCCGGTGGTTCACCTGGTAGGCGATGGCAAGCACCCGGAGCGCCCGGTCGAGGGTGTCCATGTCTGGCGCGAAGCGGGCGGTGTCCGGAATCGCCCGCCCCATGACCCTCAGGGCAGGACGGCCATGGGCCCGCTCCACGGCCGCGTGGAAGGCAAGGTTCGCCTCGAGCGGCACCCAAGCCTCGGCCTTTGGCAGGCCGAGGCCCGCTTCCCCCAGCAGCTGCAGGACGCCCTGCCACGGGATGCCGTGGGCAGCCAGCCCCTCGGCCACGCCGAGGACGGCACCGCCCCAGACTTCGGCCTGGGCCTCTGGTGAAAACGGCTTGCCCTTCAAGAAGGAACTCCAAGGAAATTTATTTCATTAATCCTATTTTATGCAAGCAGTCAAGGGCTGCGGGGTCAGGCGGCTCAGGAGGCCAAGCTGTCTCGGACCGGATAACCTGGGGGCATGCCGCCGATCGAGCCCCCGCGCACCCGCTGGTTCTCCCGCTGGGACCTGCTCCCCCTGGGGGTGGCGGTGGTTCTGCTCCTGCTCCTGCCGACGCTGTTGAAGGGCCTGCCCGACCCCCTGCCCAGCCACTTCGACCGCCACGGGCACGCCAACGGCTGGACCCCTCTGCGCGGCCTCCCCTATCTGGTTTTCGGGATTCCGGCCTTTGCCTGGGGGCTACTGCTGGTGTCGGGCAACGCCTTCACTGGCACGGAGCAGGATCCGGATGGCCGGAAGGGCGCGGCCATGGCGCCCCTTCGGGGCCTGGTCACCGCCGGCATGGAGCTGCTGATGCTGGCGCCGGTGGCCATCCTCCGGGTCGGCATGGTGGGCCTGTGGTTGCTCCTCGCCGTGTTCTTCCTCTTCCTGGCCGTGGGCGTGGGGCTCATGCTCTGGGACCTGAAGCGGAACGGCCTGGGGCCCATCGATACCCGGCACTACCGGTGGGGGCTCTTCTACGTGAATCCGGACGATCCCGCGCTCTGGGTGCCCAAGCCGCTGGGCCTGGGCTGGACGCTTAATTTCGCCCACGGCGCAAGCTGGCTCATCATGGGGCTGCTGCTCCTTCCCCTGCTGCTCCTGGCGCTCCTGCCCCGCCTTCGATGATGGTGTGATCCATGCCTGACAGTCTCGTGCTCGCCCTCATGCTGCTCGGCCCGGCGGTGGTCTTCGGCTTCATCTTCCTGAAGAAGGACAAGAAGCCCGGCCAGCCGTCCTGAGGCGGAGCCATGGCCGTGATCCGCACCAACCTGGAGAAGTCCCCCTTCCTGAAGCGGAAGCTGGGGGACCTGCCCCAGCGACCCGGCTGCTACCTCTACCGGGACGAGGGCGGAAACCTGCTCTACGTGGGCAAGGCGAAGGTGCTGCGGAACCGCGTGAAGTCCTACTTCCAGAACAAGTCCCTGGACGCCAAGACGCGCCGGCTGGTGGCCCGGATCTGGGACATCGAACTCATCGTCTGCGAGA
>CAIMQW010000151.1 GCA_903843705.1 uncultured Holophagaceae bacterium
GCTTGGCTTCATCGACCTGGGCATGGTGGGGCGACTGGACGAGGACCTGCGCCGGGCGCTCATGTACTACTACTTCGCCCTGGTCATGGGGGATGGCGAGAACGCCGCCCGCTACCTCACGGCCATCGCCCAGCCGGGCCCTGGCGCCAACCCCAATGCCTTCCGCCGGGACGCTGTGGACATCGCCAACCGCTGGAAGCGCGGATCGAACTTCAAGGAGTTCTCCCTGGGCCAGCTGATCCTCCAGTCCCTGTCCCGGGGCGCCGAGCATGGCATGTACTTCCCCGTGGAGCTGGTGCTCATGGTGAAGGCGCTGGTCACCTTCGAAGGCGTCGGCAACGTACTGCTGCCGGGCTTCGACGTGGCCGAGGTGAGCAAGCGGCATGTGCGGGCCCTGTTCATGAACCAGTTCAGCCCCATGCGGATCTTCACCGAAGGCATGCGGGGCGTGCCGGACATGGTGGACGCCCTGGCCAAGATGCCCCTGCTGGTCACCGATGGCCTCCGGGTCCTGGAGAGAATCGCCCACCAGCCCACCGAATCCCCTCTGTCGGGCCTCCGCGGCACCCTCATCGCGGGGTCCTGCCTCGTGGCGGGCGCCGTGGCCATGGGCTTCCGGGCGCCCTGGCCCGTGTGGTCCGGTTTTTTTGTCATTGCGTTCATCCTGGCCGTCCGTAAGGGGTGATGATGCGGGAACTCATTTCATCAAACGACGCCATCTGGCTGCAGGACTCGGACACCAACCTGATGGTGATCAATGCAGTCATCATCACCGACCACATCGATGTGCCGACCCTGCGGAAGACTTTCCAGGAGCGCATCTTCGAGGGGCCGGACCCCGCGCGCTTCGAACGGCTCCGCTGCCGGATCACCGAGCAGGGGCCCCTCAGCTACTGGGAACTGGACCAGGACTTCGACCTCGCGCGCCACATCGTCCCGGCCCGGGGCAAGAACCTGAAGAGCCTCGAGGACGTCCAGGCCTACGTGGGGAGGATGGCCAACCGAAAGCTGAAAGAGGACCGGCCCCGCTGGGAGATGAAGGTCATCGAGAAGTTCGAGGGTGGCGGCACGGCCCTCCTGGTCCGCATCCACCACAGCATCGGGGACGGCATGGCCCTGGTGTCCCTCATGTTCGCCCTGATGGACGAGACCTGGAACCAAACCGACGGCCTGGCCAAGGGCTCGATCCCGCCCCTGGGAGGGTTGAACCCCATGCAACTCCTGCAGCGGGCCGTGGCCATCCCCCTGAGTGCACCCGGTGTCCTCCTGCGCCGTCTCGCCTGGTTCCCTGACAACAGCCATCTGCACGGTCCTGAGCTTTCCGGCGTGAAGCGGGTGGCCTGGACCTCGCCCTTGGACCTGCAGGTGGTCAAGAAGGCCAAGGACCTCATCGGGGCCACGGTGAACGACGTGCTCATGGCTTCGGTTTCCGGGGCGTTTTCCACCTATCTGGCGCGCAAGGGCGCCGAGGCGCCCTCCCGGTTCCTGATCTCGATGCCCGTGAACGTGCGGCATCC
>CAIMQW010000152.1 GCA_903843705.1 uncultured Holophagaceae bacterium
CATCCAGACGATGGCAGGCGTGGTGTGCAGCAGGCTCGCAAGCTTGTCCATGGGCGGCTTCCCGGCAGGGCCACCCGCGGGGAGACCCAACCCTTCAACCCTATCAGACCCGCCCCGTTCCTGACACGGAGGGAAACAACCCTGGGGGCCGCGATGCGACCTGGGTCACAGCCAGGGGCCAAAGCTGGCGCTTTGGCCAAAAAAGGGGAAAGAAGCCCAGGATTTCCGTGCGCCGCAGGCGCAGCCCAGGAATCCTTAGCCCTTGGCCTCGATCTTGGTCCAGGAGTCCTTCAATCCCACGGTCCGGTTGAACACGGGGGCTCCAGGGCGGCTGTCGGGGTCCACGGCGAAGTAGCCGGTCCGCTCGAACTGGAAGCGCTCGCCGGGTTGGGCCGTGCCCAGGCTGGGTTCCAGGCGAGCCTCGACGAGGGTCTCGAGGCTGCCAGGGTTCAGGAGGGTTTTCCAGTCCTGGCCCTCCGGCACGTCCATGGGATCGGCCTGGGTGAAGAGGGGCGCGTAGAGGCGCACCTCGGCTGGCAGGGCGTGGGCCGCGCTGACCCAGTGGAGGGTGCCCTTGACCTTGCGACCGTCCGGCGCGTTGCCGCCCCGGCTGGCGGGATCCCACTCGCAGCGGAGCTCCACCAGGTGTCCGGCGGCATCCTTGACCACTTCCAGGCAGGTCACCAGACAGGCACCCCGCAGGCGCACCTCGGCTCCTGGCGCCAGGCGGAACCACTTTTTGGGGGCCTCTTCTCGGAAATCGTCCTGGTCGATGAACAGCTCCCGGCTGAAGGGCAGCTTCCGGGTCCCGAGGCTGGTGTCCTCGGGATGATTGGCCAGCTCCACCTCGAAGGCCTCATTGTCGCCCATGTTGGTGATGACCAGCTTCAGCGGGCGCAGCACGGCCATGCGGCGGGGGGCCCGCTTCTCCAGGTCCTCCCGGATGCAGAACTCCAGCAGCCCCACATCGGCCACCATGTCGCGCTTGGCCACGCCCACCCGCTCGGCGAAGGCCCGCACGGCCTCGGGGGTGTAGCCCCGGCGACGCAGGCCACAGATGGTGGGCATGCGGGGGTCATCCCAGCCCCGCACAACCCCTTCCTGCACCAACTGCAGGAGGCGACGCTTGCTCATGACGGTATAGGTGAGGTTGAGCCGGGCGAACTCGATCTGACGCGGCAGGGGGCGCGGGAAGAACCGGCCCCCCGTGTCCTGCTCCAGGAACCACTCATAGAGCGGGCGGTGATCCTCGAATTCCAGGGTGCAGATGGAGTGGGTGATGGTCTCCAGGGCGTCGGATACGCCATGGGCGTAGTCATACATCGGATAGAGGCACCAGGCGTCACCCGTGCGGTGGTGGTGGGCCCGGCGGATGCGGTACATGAGCGGGTCCCGCAGGTTCATGTTCCCGCTCTGCATGTCGATCTTCGCCCGCAGCACCCGGGATCCGTCCGGGAACTCCCCGGCCTTCATGCGGCGGAACAGGTCTAGGCTCTCCTCGGGTGCGCGGTCCCGGAAGGGGCTGGGGCGACCGGGCACGTGGAAGTTGCCCCGATACTCGCGGATCTCAGCTTCCGACAGGTCGCAGACGTAGGCCTTGCCCTGCCCAATGAGGTATTCCGCATAGTCGTACATGAAGGGGAAGTAGTCCGAGGCGTAGAACTCGCCCTTCCAGTCGAAGCCCAGCCACTGCACGTCCTCCCGGATGGAGTCGACGTATTCCACGTCCTCCTTCACGGGGTTAGTGTCATCGAAGCGCAGGTTGGTGGCGCCGCCGTAGGTCTTCGCCAGGCCGAAGTTCAGGCAGATGCTCTTGGCGTGGCCGATGTGTAGGTAGCCGTTGGGCTCCGGCGGGAACCGCGTGAGCACGCGCCCCCCGTGCTTGCCGGAGAGGTGGTCCGCCTCCACGATCTCCTCGATGAAGTGGAGGCTGCGAGTTTCGGTGGGTTCATTCGACATGATCAGATCCGTTCGACAGTAACAAGCTTGCCATCCCTATCCCCTTCATCCCCTACCCCAGCCCGGCGGCCACCTGGGTGGCGCGCTCGATGCCGCGGGCGACGACGGAGCGGATGCGGCCATCCTCCAGAACCATCAGACCGGCGATGGTGCAGCCGGCGGGGGTCGTGACCTCGTCCTTGAGGGCGGCGGGGTGGCGGCCGGTCTCCAGCACCATGGCGGCGGCCCCCAGGGTCATCTGGGCGGCCAGCTCCACGGCCACGGCCCGGGGCAGGCCGCAC
>CAIMQW010000153.1 GCA_903843705.1 uncultured Holophagaceae bacterium
CCCCTTCGGAGAACACCATGGCTACCATCGAAGCCAGTTCCCAGGCGCTCCAGCAGGTGTTGTGCTTCGCCCTCGCGGGCGAAGCCTACGCCCTGCCGATCCTGAAAGTCCGGGAGATCCAAGCCCAGGCCACCATTACCCGGATCCCCAAGGCGCCGCCCTACATGCCCGGCGTCATCAACCTGCGGGGCGCCATCGTCCCGATTCTCGAGCTGCGCCACCGCTTCTCCCTGGGAGCGGCTCCCGATGACACCCGGCCGGTGATCGTCATCGTCGAAGTCCAAGGCAGGACCGTCGGCATCCGGGTGGACTCCGTGTCCGACGTGCTTGACCTGGATCCCGGCTCCATCCGCCCTGCGCCAGAGCTAGGCACTCAGACTGCCCTGGGCCGCGAGTTCATTGCCGGCCTCGCGACCCTCCCGGGGGCCTCGGGGACAGACTCCATGCTGATCCTGCTCGACCTGGACCGCCTGCTCACGGACAACGAGCTGGTGGCCCTAGAGAGTGCAGCGGTCTGACCCCATGGCGAAGAAACCGGCTCCCTCGCCCCGGTCCCTCGCTCTCGAGGGCGATCTGGACGTCTTCTCCGTTCACCAGCAGTGGGAGCAGGCGCAGCCCCTGATGGCCGCAGACTCGGGCACCGTCGAGGTGGATCTCTCCGGCATCGGGGACATGGACCTCTCCGGACTCCAACTGCTCAGCGTCCTGGACCGTGACCTGCGGTCCCGGGGCGTCGAGCTCCAGCTGACGGGCGTCAAGGATGAGTGGAAGACCCGCTTCCTCCCCCTGGGGATGGCGGGCCTGTTCGGAGGAGTCCATCCATGAGCCGATGGTTCTCCAGCAGCGCCGCCTCGGGGCCCACTACCGACCAGGTTCCGTCTCTGACGGCACCGGTCGGGGTGCCCCGGGAGGCCCTGCTCCGGATGGCCACCCGTGAAGCGGACATGCTGGAAGGCCAGGTGAATTTCCTGAAGCCGGAGCTGCTCCAGGCGGACAACCTGGTCGGCGAGGCCGCCCGGACCCTGGGGGAAGCCCTGCGGACCCTGGACCGCAGTGTGCAGCATCAGCACCAGCTGGCCGCGGAAGTCCAGGTCGCCATGTCCATCACCATCGAGGGCGGCGCCACGGGCGGCTTCGACTCCGTGAGCAACTCCATCATGGGCACCCTGGACGGCTTCGTCGTCAGCATGATGGAGATCTCCAAGTCGTCCATGCAGCTGGTGGCCGAGATCGAGGACATCCGGAAACGCTCTGAGCGGATGGAGGACATGCTGGGCGAGCTCTCCGAGATCGCCGGCCGCACCCACCTGCTCTCCCTCAACGCCAACATCGAGGCCGCCCATGCCCGCAAGTTCGGCGCGGGCTTCGCCGTCGTTGCGGGTGAGGTCTCCAAGCTGGCGGATCGCAGCACCAGCCTGAGCGCCACCATCCAGGACCAGATCAGCGGCACCCGGCAGGCGCTCGAGCGCACCGATTCCCACGTGCAGGCCATCGCCAGTAAGGACCTGAACATCGCTATCGCCTCCAAGGGCGACTCTCTGAAGCTGGTGCAGGCCCTGGAGGCCAGCAACCAGCGGGTAGAGAATCTCGTGGACCAGCTGGAAGCCAATGCCCGCATCATCGGTGACCAGGTCGGCCACGTGGTGCGCAGCCTGCAGTTCGAGGATCTCGTGCACCAGACCCTGCAGGCCTGCCTCCGGGAGCTGGACAACCTCCTGGCCCAGGCGCTGGCCTGGCGCGCCTTCCAGCAGCAGCTGACCGCTGGGGCCCCAGAAGCGGCCGCCCTGGCCGAGCTGGACAGCACCCTCGAGGGCATCGAAGCCAATCAAGTGCGCTTCAGCGCGGTGAAGAGCGACTCGCTCGCCGCCGGCGACGTCGACCTTTTCTGACCAGGAGCTGAAACGATGAGCCCATGCATCCTTACGGTCGATGACTCGAGCACCATGCGCCAGATGATCACGTTCACGCTCAAGAGCGCGAACTTCGAGGTCGTCGAGGCGGGCGACGGCGTCGAGGCCCTGGAGGTCGCCCCGGGCAAGAAGCTGTCCCTCATCATCACCGACGTGAACATGCCGCGCATGGACGGGATCACCCTGGTCCAGCGCCTGCGTGCCCTGCCGGAGTTCAAGTTCACGCCCATCCTGGTGCTGACCACGGAATCCGACGCGAGCATGAAGATGAAGGGCAAGGAAGCCGGCGCCACCGGATGGATCGTGAAACCCTTCAGCCCCGAGAAACTCCTTGAAGTGGTGAACAAAGTCATCTGAGGTTCCCGTGTCTGATCCCATGGCCCAATTCCGAACTGCCTTCTTCGAGGAGGCCACTGAGCTTGCGGACAGCATGGAGGCCACCCTGCTCTCCCTGGACTTGCAGGCCGTCGAGGTCGAGGACCTCCATACCCTGTTCCGGGCCGCGCACTCCATCAAGGGGAACGCCGGCACCTTTGGCTTCCCGGCCATCGCCTCCTTCACCCACCAGCTGGAAAGCACCCTCGAGCCCGTGCGCCAGGGCCAGCGGGCCATGACCTCGGACCTGCGGGAGCTGATCCTCCAGGGTGTTGACCTCATCCGCAGCCACCTGCACCACGCCCGTCACGATGAGCCCCTGCCCGAGCGGGAACAGCAGGCCCAGGCGGTCCTCGTGGTCAAGCTCAAGGAAGGCAAGGACGCCCCCAGTGCCGCCCCGGCGCCTGTCGCCGTGGAGGCCAAGACTCCGGCCGCCGGCTCGACCTCAGCCCACCGCGCCGGCACTGGCTTCAGCATCCGCTTTGAGGCGCCCCTGGACGCCTTCCGGCGCGGCGTGAACCTGGAGCGGCTCTTCCGCGACCTGGCCAAGCTCGGCACCGTGCGAAGCTGGCCGGACCTCTCCCACTTGCCCGCCCTCGAGCGCCTGGATCCCGAGGACTGCCACCTGGCCTGGGACATCCGGCTCGAGACCACCCACCCGATGATGGATGTGGAGGAGGTCTTCGAGTTTGTGGCCGAGGGCGACAACCTGCGCATCCAGTCGCTGCCGCCCGAAGGCTCCGTGCCACCCCTGGGCGACTACCTCCAGGTCGAGGCGAACGTCAGCCCCGCCGACATCCGCGAGGCTCTGGCCAAGCAGAAGCCCCTGGGCGAGATCCTGGTGGACATGGGCAAGGTCAAGCCCGAGGCCGTGGGCAAGGCCCTCGAACAGCAGGCCAAGAAGCGCACCCAGTCCGAGGCCTCCACGGTCCGCGTGGCCACCGAGAAGATCGACCGCCTGGTGAACCTGGTGGGCGAGCTGGTCATCACCCAGGCCATGCTGGCCCAGGCCTCCCTGCAGACCAACTCCATGCAGGGCGAGGAGCAGATGAGCGCCGCCCTGCTCCAGCTCGACCGCCAGACCCGCGAGCTGCAGGAGCGCGTCATGGGCATCCGCATGGTGCCCGTGGACATGGTCTTCTCCCGCTTCCCGCGCATGGTCCACGAGCTGGGCCGTCAGCTGGGCAAGGATGTGGAGCTGACCATGGAAGGCCAGGCCACGGAGCTGGACAAGACCTTCATCGAGATGCTGGTGGATCCCCTGACCCACCTAGTCCGGAACTCCGTGGACCACGGCATGGAAGAGAAGGAGGCCCGCCTCCAGTCCGGCAAGCCCACCGTGGGCACCATCGCCCTGCGCGCCTCCAGCCGCGGCGGCCACATCTACATCGAGATCAAGGACGACGGCCGCGGCCTGAACCGCGACAAGATCCTCCAGAAGGCCCTGGACCGGGGCATCCTCCCGCCCGGGTCCCACCCCTCCGATGAAGAGCTGCACCTCCTCATCTTCGAGCCGGGCTTCTCCACGGTCGAGCAGGTCTCGGATCTCTCGGGCCGCGGCGTGGGCATGGACGTGGTGCGCCAGAACGTCCGCGCCCTTGGCGGCCGCATCGAGGTGGAGAGCCAGATGGGCAAGGGCACCATCATCCGTCTGGTGCTGCCGCTCACCCTCGCCATCCTGGACGGACTCACGGTCCGGGTTGCGGACGAGACCTACGTCTTCCCCCTGGCCTCGGTGCTGGAGAGCTTCCAGTGCAACGACGCCGATGTGCAGACCGTGAAGGGCGACCGGGAAGTGATCAGCCTGCGCGGGGAGTTCATTCCCGTGGTGCGGCTCCAGCGCCTCCTGGCCCTGGGTTCCTGCCAGAACACCGGGCGGGCCCTGCTGGTGCTGGTGGAGTCCGAAGGCCGCCGCGCCGCCATGGCCGTGGACGAGCTGCTCGGCCAGCAGCAGGTGGTCATCAAGAGCCTGGAGACCCACTACAAGCGGGTCGAGGGCATCTCCGGCGCCACCATCCTCGGCGACG
>CAIMQW010000154.1 GCA_903843705.1 uncultured Holophagaceae bacterium
ATCTCTAATTTGCCTTGCCAAGGCGACAAATCACTGCGGATCGCTTCCTGGCGCGCCAGCTCCTGCTCGCTGTTGCCGGTCGTCACGATTACCCGTTTGGTGAGGGGGAACAGCGCCAGCGCAAGCTGCAGTGTGCCGCGGAAATCAAGCCTGGGCGTCTGGACCACGAACTGCCGTTGGCCGGTGTCATGGCCAGCGGGCAAGCGCGCGTTCCAGCTCAGGACAGGCGCCCCTGGCGCCAGCTCGGGAGCCGCATCCAGCAAGAAATTGAGCGCGAATTGCGAGACGCAAAAAACCAGGTCGATCGGTATCCCGGCGTATTTCTTTGTCAGCAAGGCGGCCTGCATCTGCCGGAAGTCCTGACTCGAATTGCGATCCAGTCCCAGGGTTTCAACATGGATGTCTTTGCTGTCCATGCCGTGTTCATTCAGGGCCTTGAATAGACCGGACACGTAATTGTCGTGCAGCGGAACGCCATAGCTGTACCCCGTCAAAATCAGGGCGTGCTTCCCCGGGATCTCGGCTGAGATTTGTGGCGTTAGGGCCAGAGCTAGCTTCTGGGTTTGGACTTCGGCCTGGCGAACCTCATCGCTCCTACGGGCAGCCAAACCGGGGATGGCAAAAGACGCCAAAGACAGACTCACGACGAGGATGCTGAATGAATGCAAAAGGCCAATCGCCCAACTTCGTCTGGATTTCATCCGGGATCCCCGGTGAGGACCGTATCCCTGCATCCGTAAGCGGTGATCACCCAGCGGATTTCAGCCTGGGGCAGGGGTTTATTGGCCTCACGCGAGTCAACGGCTTTGCTTCGCACTGACGCATCGGCCTGTTTGCGGAGGTCGATGCCCTCGCTGGGGGACTTGCCAGCATTAGCCATGTTGCTTAATTCATCGGTTGGGTAGCGCCACAGGTAAATTCCGTCCACCCCTAGTGGTGGCTCCTGGAATTTCGAGGGTTCATCACGGGAATCAGGAGGTTAGCCCAGCAAACCAGGAGTAACGGCACCGGCCGGGCCGGAGCAGGCACGATCTCCTCTGGGTGGTAGGTCTGCGGCGGGGTGCCTCCGGGCAGGCAGAGGCAGGGCGGGCAGGACGCTCTTGCGCCACTGCCCGCCCTAGGATTCATCGTGATTTGGCCCAGTGCCAGCTGCCGGGCCTACGCCTCCTGGCGGAGCTGCTCCCAGATGTTCTTCAGCAGAGAGGTCGAGATCTTCCCCTTGCCCGATGCCGTGGCGAAGTGTCCGGCGGGCAGCACGGACTTGAGCCTGGCGACGCGCTGGGTCAGGTCATTGAGGTCCGCGCCCGGCAGGATGGCCACGAACAGACCATCGCCTAGGCGGCAGAGCACTTCATGATCGTCCAGGTGCTTCTTGATGATGTCGGAGACCCGCTGCCCTTCCCCGGACCACATGGTCGAGCCCGCGACCAGCCGGAAGCCCAGGAGCCCGACCGGGCGGCCCACCAGGGTGGCGAAGGCGCAGAAATGCTCGAGGCTGGCGTAGAGGTAGGGCCGGGTGTAGGCCCCGCCGTGGGGATCCTTGATGGAGCTCGGGTCCGCGTCGAGGATGTGGGCATCCTTCCGGCGCCTCAGCTCTGAGCGCTTCAGCAGGGCGCGCACCCGGGTCTTCAGCTCGAAGGCTTCGAAGGGCTTGACCAGGTGCTCATCGGCCTCGCTCTGCCAGATGCCCACCTGGAGCTCCAGGGCCCCGGATTCACAGGTCAGCAGTATGGTCTGGTCGGCGGTGGTCACGTCGCTGCGCAGCCGGGACACCAGGCTGCTGCCGGTGCCTTCGGTGAGGTCCTGGTCTAGGATCAGGAGGTCGGGGCGGTCCAGCCGCAGGCGCTCCACCAGCTGCTCCTGGGTCGCCACGCCCTGGATGTCCCAGCCCTCGTCCGCGAGCAGGCCCTTCAGGTGGTCGCGCAGGAAGCCCTGCGGATCGAGGATGAGGATGTGGGCCGGCGGCCCCTCCAGCTCCTCGGTCGGGGCATCCTCGGGCACCGCCGCCCGGGCGGACTGGAGCTGCCGCAGCAGCAGGAGGTTCCGGAGCCGGGTCTTCAGCTCCAGAAGGTGGGGAGGCTTGTTCAGGAAGTCGTCTGCGCCGGCTTGGTAGCCGCCATCCTTGGCCTTGGCCCCCAGCATGGTCAGGAGGACCACGGGGATGTCCTGGGTGGCTGGGGTCGTCTTGATCAGGCGGCACAGGTCCAGCCCGCTCATGCCGGGCATGAACACGTCCAGGAGCACCATGTCCGGGGGATCGGCCTGGATCAGAATCCAGGCGGCGTCCCCGTTTTCCACGGGCACGACCTGGTAGCCAATCATCCGCAGCTGGGCTTCAAGGTAGCGGCGGAAGACCACGTCGTCGTCCACCACCATCACCCGCAGGGACTCGGTTACTTCACTCTGGTCTTCGTCCATGGAACTTCTCCAACGGTGTGCGTGGAACTGGTCTTCAATCCTGAACAGATCTTGTCCGGGATCAAGGGCTAAGAAGTGGTAATAAAGCCGCGTACCGCTTGCCGGAACTGCTCAAAGTCGCGAATGAGGCCAGGCAGGCCGGCACGGAAGGCCCTCAGGTCGCCCGCCAGGACCACCAGCTCCAGCGCCCGGACCCCAGCCAGCAGGGTCGCGGCACCGACGGTGGCGCTCGAACCCTTGAGGAGGTGGCACTCCGTGGCCGCGGTCACCAGGTCGCCGGAGGCCAGGGCGGCCTGCAAGAGGGACAGGTGCCGGGGAGTGTCCTCCAGGAAGCCCTGAAGCACCGCGGCTGCGGCCGCGCGGTTACCCATCAGCCGCCCCAGGAACTCCGCTTCGCCGAAGATGGTCAGGGGCGCGGTGTCTGGGACAGGGGGAAGCGGCGCCGAAGGCTGCTGCCGCGGGCCCGTGCCGCTGGAGAGGTAGCGCTCCAGGATGTTCAGGAGGGCCTGGGGCTCCAGGGGCTTGGTCAGGTAGTCATCCATCCCCGCGTCGAGACAGAGCTGCCGGTCCTCCGCCATGGCGTGAGCCGTGAGGGCCACCACGACCACGTGAGGGTTTCGGACGCCGGCCAGGGGATTGCGGAGGGTGGCGGTGGCCTCCAGGCCATCCAGCTTGGGCATCTGGATGTCCATCAGCACTAGGTCGTAGTCGGCCTCCCGCAGCGCCTGGATGGCCTCCATGCCGTTGCAGGCCACCTGCACGCGGAGGTTCCACTGCTCAAGGATCGCCAGGGCCAGCTCCCGGTTCACAAGGTTGTCCTCCACCAGGAGGATGCTGGCGCCCTGGAAATCCCGGAGGCCGGGGGCGGTTTCCATCGGGCGGACCGGGGCGTTCTCCGCCCCAGGGATCCCCAACCGGCACAGGGCCGTGAACCAGAACTCGGAGCCCTGCCCTTCGACGCTGGTCACGCCGATCTCGCCCCCCAGCAGGTCGGCCAGCTGCCGCGAGATGGCCAGGCCCAGACCCGTGCCGCCGGCCCGCCGTGTGGTGGACGCGTCCACCTGGCTGAAGCTCTGGAAGAGCTTGCCCAGCTGGTGTTCGGGAATGCCGATGCCGGTGTCCCGCACCGCGAAGCGCACCAGGACGTTGGACTCGTTCACGCACTGGGCGCTGCCCTGCACCGTCACCTGGCCGGCATCCGTGAACTTCAGCGCATTGCCCACCAGGTTGACGAGCACCTGGCGCAGCCGCCGGGCATCCCCCCAGAGGACGCGCGGCGTCCCCGGGTCCAGGGCCAACTCGAAGCGGAGGCCCTTCTCCCTGGCCCTCGGCCCCATGGCGGAGCCCACCTCATCCAGGAGCCCCTGCAGGTCGAATGCTTCTTCCTCCAGCTCCAGCTTGCCTGCTTCCACCTTGGAGAGGTCCAGGATGTCGTTGATGAGGCCCATGAGCGAGTGGCCACTCAGTCGGGCCAGCTCGGCGTAGTGGCGCTGTTGCTCCGTCAGGCCCGTGTCCAGGAGGAGACCGACCATGCCCAGGACCCCGTTCATGGGGGTGCGGATCTCATGGCTCATGTTCGCCAGGAACTCGCTCTTGGTCTGGCTGGCCGCCACGGCCAGGTCGCGGGCGTCCTGAACGGCCCGCTCCGCATCCTTGCGGTCTGTGATGTCCACCATGATGCCATTCCAGCGGGTGCCGCCCCCCGGGAGCGCCGTGACGTCTGACTCGAACCGGAACCAGAGGAGCTTCTCGGCCACCCAGATCCGGCCTTCCCACTCGAACGGCCCCGGCGCCTGGGTGGTCCGCGCAATGGCTTCCAACACTCCGCCGAGGTCCTCGCGGTGGAACATCGAGAAGATCCCTGACGATAGTCGGATGGCCTCGGCCTTCTCGAGGGCCAGGAGCTGGGCGAACCGGTCACTAACGTAGTCGAAGGTGAGGACTCCCGCTGGATCGATGGTCGCGGTAAAGACCCCCACCGGAATCCGGGCCGTCAGCTCGTCGTATTGGGCCTTGCTGTGCTGCAGGGCCAGCTCGGTGGTCTTGCGCTCGCTGATGTCCGTGTCGATGCCCGTGACCCGCGTGACCTCGCCCAGCGCATCCCAGGCCGTGATCTGTCCCGAGGAGAAGAGCCAGCGCCAGCTGCCATCCCGGTGCCGCATCCGCAGCTCGACCTTGTAGGCCGGGAGCGCCCCCTGAGCGTGCCTTCGGTAGACCTCCCGGGCCTGTTCCAAGTCGTCGGGATGGACAAGCGAGCTCCAGGTGTCGCTCTTGTCTTCCAGGTCCCCATGCCGGTAGCCGAGCATGGCCAGCCACTGGTCGCTGAAGTAGGTCCTGTCCAGGGTCGTGTTCCAGTCCCAGAAACCCATCTGCGAGGCGTCGAGGGCGATCCGGAGCTGTTCCCGGCTCTGCCTTAGATCCTCCTCCATCTGCTTGCGCTCGGTGATGTCCGTGCGGATGGCGATGTAGGCCACCGGCTGCCCCGACTCGCCCTGGATGGGCATGAGGGTGGCCGCCAGCCAGTAGAGATGGCCGTCCTTGGCCCGGTTGCAGATCTCACCGTGCCAGACCTTGCCGGCGCGGATGGTGTCCCACATGGCCTTGTAGAGCTCCGGCGGATGCTGGTCCGACTTGACGAGGCGGTGGTTCGCCCCAACCAGTTCTTTCCTTGCATACCCGCTTATTTCACAGAACTTGTCATTCGCGTAGAGAATGACCCCAGACGTGTCGGTGATGGTCACGATGGCGTGTTCATCCAAGACCATCTTCTGCTGTTCCAGCTCGAGCAGTGCCTTCCGCCGGTCCGCCAGCAGCTCGGCCATGAGCGTGGAAAGTCGGGCCAGGTCCGTGGTCTCCGAGCCGATTTCCTCCCGGCCCTGGGACCGCAGCAGCTCGTTGGCCGTGGTTCGCAGCGACTGCACAACCTGGGCCTGCCCTTCGGCGATCTGCTGGAGCCGCTCATTGGCCTGGATCAGCTCCTCCGAGCTGAGATCAAGGCTCCGGATCTGAAGCTCCTGGTCCCGTTCGTGCTGCAGGTAGGTGCTCTCGACGCGCCCCAGGAACTCGCCGAAGCCCTTGAGGAGGCGCCGCACCGAGTCGGGGAGGGACGGATCGAGCTGTACCTGGCTCAGCTCCCCCAACAGCCCCTCGAGCTCATCCTGTTCCGGGAGCTCGAGCGCCCGCTTGAGTTGCCGCTGGAGGAGTCGCTGCACGCTCAACACTCCCCGAGGCAGGTCACGGTCATGGTCTGGTTGTGGAGCTTGCAGGCCCCAGGCGCGAGGGGCGCGAACTCGCCGTAGGAGTAGAACCCAGCCAGGGTCATGCCCTTCCCCAGCACCTCCCGGACCACCTCGAACTCCTCCTCGACGGCGTCCCCCATGACGAGGCGTCGCCCAACGCAGCTCACCAGGAGGGCCAGCGCCTGACCTGTCATCGCCTGCTGCAGACTGCCAGCGAGGCGGGCCGCCACTTCCGCCCCGTCCACCAGATCGTCCTTGGACGCGTGCATGAGCCGCAGGTAGCCACCCGACGCGATCTCTCCAGCGAGGATCAGGGACCCTTCTGCCTCGTCCACGCCGAGGATGGTCCGGATGAGACCGAGCCGGCCACGCTCCTGGTCGAGGATCTCAAAGGGGAAGAGCAGCCCCGAGCTGGGCAGGTCCTTCGCATGCTCACCGAGGTAGCGCTTGTAGATGTTCAGGGCGGGCTCTCCATCCAGCTCGAAGAGGATGTTTTCCTGGCAGCGGGTGACCTTGCGAGCGGGTCCGAAGGGGGTCCAGCCGCCGCAGGAACCGTGGGAGAGCACCAGCCCTGCTCCGCCGAGGCCCACAGCCACCACCCCGTCTGGAGTGATTCCCGAGGGTCCGAGGGTGAGGGTCTCCACGAAAGCGCCATCGTCCCCGGCCAGCCCTCCGGAGATGGGAACCTGCGCACCGACTTCGGAGACCAGCCCAGCCAGGAGGGCGCTGCCATTGACCCCGACCCCCTTGCCGAAGAGCAGGATGGCCCGCAGGCCGGGCCGCTTCAGGGCAGCGCCGAGGGCGGAGCCGGCGGCCTGACAGGCAGCCATGCTGGAAATGGTGGCCTCGGCGACCTGGAGGGTTATCTCTCCCTGGAAGCGCACAGCCGTGATCACGCAGGCCTGCTCGGAGCGGCCCTGGTCGCTGATCTCCCCAGCGGTAGAGCAGCCCACCAGCGCGGCGCGCGGAAAGGCCGCCTTCAGCTGGGCAAAGTGCCCGGGCTGGCGCAGCGCCCCGACACTGCCGAAGACCAGGACGAGCTGGGGATCCAGTTGCGCCAACGCAAGGAGCTGCCCCCCCTCAAGGGGGACGGACTCCTGTACGATCTGGCGGCACTCCAGGAGTTTCTTTCCTCAAGACTGGAACTTGTGATGCCCTGTTCAGACAAACCGTTCCTGACGAAGGCTTTCCAGCTTGCGCTCGAGGCGGAGGATCCGGGCGCGCAGGCCCGGGTACCGGCCCGCAGTCGCGGGGTTGTTCTCGGCCTCGATGGCCGTGCGGAAGAGGCCGATGTTGAGCTTGAGGACGCTCTCCGCGACAGCGAACTCCGCCTCGGCATGGGACCGGTCCTCCAGCTTGAAATACAGCTTGGACAGGAGGTACGTCGCATGGATGGTCTGCTTTTTGGAGTGAACCCGATCCTTCAGGTAGAGGATCGCCCGGGGGTTCTGCTCATCGAAGACCCGCCGCACCCGCGCAATCCAGCCCTCGGCCCAGCGCTCGACCGCCTCGGCCTCCGGGTCGAGCGCCTGGGCTTCGGCTTCGAGGGCGTCCGCTCCCGGATCGTCGAGCCCGAGCAGGACCTGCTCCTGGCCGCTGAGCAGTCCGCGCATCCGGGCCAGGGCCGCCTGCATGGCGGCCTCGTCGGGCCCCTGGTTGGCGACTTTCCGGAACCGGGCCTGGATGGCATCCACCAGCTCAGTCGGATGGAAGGGCTTGGTGAGGAAGTCATCAGCCCCGGAGGTCATGCCGCGACGCTGGGTGTCCCGGTCCGTCAGGGAGGTCAGGAAGATGAAGGGCACCCGGGCCAGGCGAGGAATCTGCTGGGCCGCGGCCAGCACGCCGAACCCGTCCAGGCCCGGCATCACGATGTCGCAGACCACCAGGTCCGGGGGCCGTTCCTGCAGGTGGGCCAGGCCCTCAGTCCCGTTTTCGGAAGACTCGGTCTCGAACCCCAGGGCCCCCAGGAGCAGCTCCGTGCTCAGGCGGATCGTCGGGTCGTCGTCGATGATGTGGATCCGCGGCATGGGCCTCAGAGCTCCAGGTGGAGATGGCAAGAAGCCATGGAACCAGAGTAGTCGAAAGCACCTGCTACCTGCAGACCCGGCTGCCGAGGGGCTTGCCGCCAATGACATGGAAGTGCAGGTGGTAGACGCCCTGCCCGCCGTCGACACCGCAGTTGGTGGTGAGCCGCCAGCCCCCCTCCGCCACACCATGGTCCCGCGCCAACTGGGCGGCCACACCCGGGATGCGGGCGGCGGCATCGGCGGTCTCGGGGGACAGGTCGTTGAGGTTCTCGCAGTGGGCCTTCGGAATCAGCAGGAGGTGGACCGGCGCCTGGGGATTGATGTCCTTGAAGGCGATCAGAGTATCGTCTTCGTAGACGACGGCGGCGGGGATCTCCTTCCGCGCGATCTTGCAGAACAAACAGTCGTTCATCGGGGACCTCCATGTTCCACATCATCTTGCACCAGCCCGAGATTCCACAGAACACCGGAAGCATCGGCCGGCTCTGCGTGAACAACAACGTGAAGCTCCACCTGATCCAGCCGCTGGGCTTCGACACCTCGGACGCCCAGGTGCGCCGGGCGGGGCTGGACTACTGGGAGAAGCTGGACCCGGTCCAGTACACGGACTGGGCTGACTTTCTGGCCCGGACTCCCACCCAGAACCTGTGGTTCTTCAGCACCAAGGGCGCCCGCCGCCACACCCAGGTGCCCTGGGCCTACGGCGATGGCCTGGTGTTCGGCCGGGAGACCGTGGGGCTGCCTCCGGAGCTCCTCGAGGCCCATGCCGACCACCTGGTGCGGATCCCCATGCTGGGCGACCACCACCGCAGCCTCAATCTGGCCCAGGCCGCAGCCATTGGTCTTTACGAGGCGTTGAGGCAGACTGAAAGCTGGTAAGCCACGGAGCCCCCCCATGAGCCAAGCACCGATCCGCATCGTCATCGCCAAACCGGGCCTGGACGGGCATGACCGGGGTGCCAAGGTGGTGGCCCGCGCCCTGCGTGACGCGGGCATGGAGGTCATCTACACAGGGCTGCGCCAGACGCCGGTGCAGATCGCTGCGGCCGTGGTGCAGGAGGACGCCCGGGTGCTCGGCATGAGCATCCTCAGCGGAGCCCACAATCAGATCTTTCCCGAGGTCATGCGCCTGCTGAAGGCTCAGGGCGCCGATGATGTGCTGGTCTTCGCTGGCGGCATCATCCCCGACGAGGACATCCCCGCCCTCAAGGCCATCGGCATCCGGGAGATCTTCCAGCCCGGCACCAACACCGACGACATCGTCGCCTTTATCCGCCAAGCCATCCAGGACTGAAGGTAGGCACTCATGGCCAAGGCCACGCCGCTGTTCGAGTGCACGGCCTGCGGAGCGCGCCATCCCAAGGCGCTCGGCAAGTGCACGGCCTGCGGAGCCTGGGACTCGGTGCAGGAAGTGCGCGGGACCCTGAAGCGGGACCTGCAGCGGGCCGGCTCGGCCTTCGCCCAGAGCCACTACGCCGGCCCCGTGGCGCTGCAGGATGTGGAAGTCTCTGATGCGCAGCGGGTGCCCACGGGCATCATCGAGCTGGACCGGGTGCTGGGCGGCGGCGTGGTGCCGGGCATGGTGGTGCTGCTGGGTGGCGAACCGGGCATCGGCAAGTCCACTCTGCTGCTGCAGTGGGCCGCCACGGCCACGGGCGCGGTGCTATATGCCAGCGGCGAGGAGAGTGAGCGCCAGATCAAGCTGCGGGCCCAGCGCCTGGGCGCGGAATACCCCGGGATCCACCTGCTGGCGGAGACCGATGTGCGCCGCATCCTCGAAGAAGCCGAGCGCATGAAGCCGGACCTGCTGCTGGTGGACAGCATCCAGACCCTCTTCGATCCGGACTTCGAGAGCAGCGCGGGCAGCGTGAGCCAGGTGCGCGGCTGCGCGGCCCTACTGACCCGCTGGGCCAAGACCACGGGCACGCCCCTGGTGCTGGTGGGCCACGTCACCAAAGACGGCAGCCTCGCGGGCCCCAAGGTGCTGGAGCACCTGGTGGACACCGTGCTGGCCTTCGAGGGGGACCGGCACCACCACCATCGCCTCTTGCGCGCCCTGAAGAACCGCTTCGGCGCCGCCTTCGAGCTGGGTGTCTTCGCCATGACCGAGAAGGGCCTGGTGACCGCCGAGGGCAATCCATTCTTCCTGGACGCCGAGCCCCGCCCGGGCTGCGCCGCCACGGTGGTGCTGAGCGGCACGCGGCCCATGGTGGTGGAGATCCAGGCCCTAGTGGCCTCGGCGGGCCTGGGCATCCCCCGGCGCACGGCCCTGGGCATCGACGGCCAGCGACTGGCCATGCTCTGCGCCGTGGCCGAGCGGCGCGGCGGCGTGCAGCTCCATGACCGGGACGTCTACCTGAACGTCGCCGGGGGCCTGGAGATTGAGGATCCCGCCGCGGATATGGCCGTGATCGCGGCCCTCTGCAGCAGCGCTGGCGGCCGGCTGCTGGCCGAGAAGTGCCTTTTCATGGGCGAGGTGGGCCTCACCGGCGAGGTGCGGCCCGTGGCCCAGCTTCCCCTGCGCCTCCAGGAGGGCGCCCGCCTGGGCTTCAGCTGCGCCGCGGTGCCCCGCATCGGCCTTGAGGGCCGCAGTCCCCTGGACCTGTTTCCGGAAGTCAGCGTCGAGCGGCTGCGGGGCAAGGCCTGGCTCAAGGGCGTGGTGGAAGAGTAGCCGCCGAGGTCAGCCTCAGCCGGAGAGCCCCAGCAGCTCCTCCAACCCGGGCACCAGGACCTCCTTGAAGGCCAGCGGCTGCGCCGACACCAGCATCAGCCGTCCCGCCTTGGAGGCCAGGGTGAGGCGGACATCCTCCTGCTGCTTCAGCACCACCATCCGGACCTGATCTGACAGCCCGTTGCTGCGCAGGGAATCGAGGATCTCCAGCGCCGCGTTCGGTCCCACCTGCTGGTTCATCAGGATGAGGTCCAGCGCCACTTTGCGGGTCTTGTGGAGCGTGGGCAGCCAGCCCCGGGCTTCGTGGATGCCACGGAAGCCTTCGGCCCGGAGCCGGGCGGCGAGGAACTCCCGCTCCAGGTTATCCTCCATGACCAGCAGGATCTGGCGGCTGCAGCGCTTCAGGAGCCGCTGCGTCTCCGCGGCGGAGAGCACCTTGGCTGGGGCAGGGTCTCTGCGACAGCGGGAGCGGCTCGGGTACAGCAGGTTGTTCGGTGCCTCGTCCCGCCTCTGCGCTGCCGCTCTCGGCCGCAGCCTGCTCCGCCTGTCTCGGTTTCCGGGGAAAGCCCACGGATGGATTGGGAGCACTTGCCATGAGCAGTCGGTCGATGACCTGCGTCTCGAGCCCACCCTTGGTAGGAAAGGATAGGCCAACCACCAGGCCTTCGGACCGGGTTTCACAGTGAGAGACGAACCCCATGAGGTCCATGACTGGCGCATTTGGGATCTCCTTTAAGCGGGTGAGACCGAGCTTGGTAACGGTGGAAAGCACCTCCCACCGCAGCGCGAGCCGCCGGTCCGTCCTGATGTCGATGGCCTTTTCCAGGCGGAAGGCGCACCCATCCTGGCCGAGATTGAGCAACTACCCGCTGAGTCCGATGCCCTCAAAGAGGGACTCCCGGGCCACCACCTGGGCCTTCTCCCGGGTCCCGAAGCGCATCCGGTTCCCCTTTCGGCGGTCCGCTTGGCTGATACATTCCGGCAGCCGGAACTCGTTCCGATCCGCGCTGGAGCGGCCCAGGCAGTCGGCCTTGGCCAGGAACCGCTGACCATCCAGGTTGAACCAGAACTCCGTCAGCATGCCCTTCCCGGGCTCCCGCAGCGGGCGGCTATTCAGGCGGACCGTGAAGGTGCCCTTCTCTTCGCTGATCACCTCCAGGCGCACAGCGTAGGGCTCGAGGCTGTCCCCAGGCAGGTAGGCGAGCAATTCCGTGCCCTGGCGGAACAGGGCTTCCAGGTAGGCGAGGATCTGCTCCCGGTCCCGCAGCACGGGCGCGACGTCGGACGGTTCCTGTTTTGAGAACGCGTTAAACCAGGCCACGGGGATCCCTCACGCGCCCTCTATCGGCGGGCTCTGAACTACCCCAAATTGTCTGTTTACTATGAGATCGGCTGTCTGAATGGCTTCTCTCAGCGACCAGGTGATTCGGATGCAAAGGCTTGCCCTCGCCAGCAACGGAAGACGGCCGGGAAAATGTCAGGAGACCTGGGGAGGCCCTGGGCTGGCGACTGACCTCAGCCGTAGGGTCAAAGGCCGCAATGTCCAGAATTTTGTATCCATCCAGACCCCAGATACCGGGTTCGAAAGGGGCCAGCAAGGTTCGCCACCCCCTGGGTGCCGTGGGAGCGCCTCACGCCCCACCAGCCCTGACTGATCCAGGAATTATCCAGGTGCCGCGCGCCCGGGTCTGCATTAGGCTCGTGTCATGACGTGGAAGCCCTGCCCCCGGACGGAGATGGACCTCCGCTCCCTGCCCCTGGATTCGCGACAGGGCTATCTGCTCTCCAGGCTGGACGGTTTCCTGGATGTGCCGGCCCTAGCGGCGGTCATGGGCATGGAGGAGGCGGAGGTTGCAGATTTGCTGGCCGCGCTGGTGGCCTACGGTGCAGTGGTACCTGAACAGGGTGAGGCCCTGCCCCCAGCTGTCCAGGTGTCGACGGTGGATGCCTCGGCAGGGCCCGATGAGACCGAGGCGACCCTAACGGGCGTGGCTGCGACCCATCGCCAGCTCTTCGAGCGAGTTCTGCACGCCAGGCCTGTGGACGAACGGGTGGCCCTGGCCCTCCAGGCCCGGGAGCCGGAGCTGAGCGCCCTCTGCTTCGACCCCACGGTCGAGGTCATCCGCGCCCTGCTGGAGAACCCCCGGACCGGGCTGCTCCAGGCCCGCCTCGTCGCCTCCCATCACCGCACCGCCGCCGGGCTGGAGGTCCTGGGCGCCCGGACCGCCCTGGTCACCGACGCCGGCGTTCGACGGTCCCTGCTTCAGAATCCGCTGCTGCCCGCCGGGCTCTTCCGCCGCCTCTGGTCAGCCAAGCGCCTCCTGGAGCAGTACCTGGTGGCCAGCTCCCGCGAGGTGCCCGAGCAGGTACGCGCCATGGCCCGGGAGCTGCTGCGCGCGGCCTTCAACCAGCGCACCGGTGAAGAGCGGGCGGAGCTCATCCTCACCACGGAAGGGCGCTGCCTGACGAGCTTGGTGGGCCTCACCCTGGATGGGCACACCACCGCCCTGCTCTGCCGCCGCACCTATGTCTCGACCCTGCTCATCCAGAACATCGCCCGCTGGAGCGCCGCGCCCCCCGCCCTCATCGCCCACCTCCGCCGCCAGGAGGTGGTCCGGCGGAACCCCGTCCTGCGCCAGTTGCTGGAGCGACATCCGAACGCGGGCTGAGCAACCGGGCCTACTGGGCCACCAGGGTGCCCACGGCTACTGTGATGGCACCAGCGGTGCCCCCCGCCGGGAGAGCGTTGCCGGCCACGAAGCTGAGGCTCACGCTCGTATTCACCGCAACGCTGCCGGCCTTCAGTTGCAGGCAGACCCGTGCGAGCGGCTGCCCGAAGCTCTGGGTTCCAGACTTCTGGAAGGCCGCGCCTTGGAGGGTGCCCTGGCCGTTGTTCTTTCCGACCAGGGCCGGGGTGATGGCTCCCAGGGTGAAGGCGAGGTTCTCCACCAGGCCCTGGGCTGAAGGCGGCGCGACCCAAGCCACCTTCGAGGCGTCCGTGGATAGGATGAATGCCACCCCCTGGCCGCTCTGGCCCGCGGGGCCTACCAGTTCCAGGACCAGCTTCCCCGCACTGGAAAGACTCGGATTCTTCACCAGCCGGAACCCCGTCCCGCTCGGGTCCGTATAGCTCAGGGCCGTGGCGAAGACCGGGCTGGGTGAGGGAGCAGGACCATTACTGGCAGCGCCCCCACCCCCTCCGCCACAGGCCAGGAGCACTGCAAGAGCGATGAATCCGGGAAGCGCAAGCCGTCGCAGCATGACCTCCCCTAGATCCCGGCCAGCAGCAGGGCCAAGTCGGCATCATCCACGAAGCCGTCACCGTTGAGGTCGGCGGGCGAGTTCGCGACGGGGACGCCCGGTGCATAGAACTTGAAGAAAGCGGCGAGGTCCAGGACGTTGACCACCCCGTCGCCGTTGAAGTCCAGGGTTCTGACAATCACCGTGAGCCCAGCCGCTGCACTGTTGACACTACCGCCCGTACCCGTCACCACGACCTGATACTGGTAGCCGCTCATGCCCGCCGTGGCGCCGGTGATGGACAGCGTCGCGGTCGTGGCTCCGGAGTAGATCGCGTTGTTGGTGACGTTAGCGAAGGCCCCGCCGCTGCTCACCTGCCATTGGTAGCTGAGGCCTGTCCCGGTGGCACTGACGCTGAAGCTGGTGTTGCCCCCTGCCGTCACCGTGGCGTTGCCCGGCTGGGCTGTGATGGCTGGCGCCGTGACCAAGGTGGGCGGATTCACGGTGAGCATGGAACTGGTGCTCGTGGCTGCCGGGGCCACGGTGCCGGTCACCACCACCTGGTACTGGTAGCCGCTCATGCCCGCCGTGGCGCCGGTGATCCCGAGCGTGGCCGTGGTGGCACCCGAATAGACCGCGTTGTTCGTGACGTTGGCGAACGCCCCGCCGCTGCTCACCTGCCATTGGTAGGTCAGGCCTGTCCCGGTGGCACTGACGGTGAAGCTGGTGTTGCCCCCGGCGCTAACCGTCGCGTTGCCCGGCTGGGCCGTGATGGCTGGTGCCGTGGCCAAGGTGGGCGGATTCACGGTGAGCATGGCACTGGTGCTCGTGGCCTCCGGGGCCACGGTGCCGGTCACCACTACCTGATATTGGTAGCCGCTCATGCCCGCCGTGGCGCTGATGATGGACAGCGTCGCGGTCGTGGCTCCGGAGTAGATCGCGTTGTTGGTGACGTTAGCGAAGGCCCCGCCGCTGCTCACCTGCCACTGGTAGGTGAGGCCTGTCCCGACGGCGCTGACGCTGAAGCTGGCATTGCCCCCTG
>CAIMQW010000155.1 GCA_903843705.1 uncultured Holophagaceae bacterium
CCCCCCACCCCCACGGCTCTGAACACTCTTTCCCTACACGACGCTCTTCCGATCTCTCAATGTCCACATCCAGCTCAGAGCGCTGGAGACCCTGCAGCGGCCAGGGCCAGGCGATCAGGCCCTCCGCTTCGCTGAAACCTGCCAGTGGGACCGGCTCAGCCTCCTGTGACCTTGGAATGGGACGCGCCCCTGCTACTGGCGCAGGTTCCTGAGTAGGTGCCACCTGGAGGTTCCTTGCATCTGGTGGAAGGACCTGATCCAGGAGGGCTGGACAGCCCCGCACGGAGCCACAGATATCCTTGCTGACCTGCGGGAGCAGTTGCAGTGCCAGACAGTCCTGGAGTTCCAATCGTCGGCTCACCGTCAGCCTGGAGAGATCCCGGAGCCGTGGCAGGCGCCAGATGGACAGCTGGCCCACATCGCTGAGGTTGAATGGCAGCGCCTGGATCCCGGGAAGATCCTTCAGGGTCATGCTGTTGATCCAGTATCCCTTCGGGAGCACCTTCATCCTGGGGCAGTCTGTCAGGCGGACGGACCCGCTACCCACCATGTGGAGGGCAGCACCTCGCAGGAGTGGGCATTGGTCCGCCTCAAGGTGCCATACGCGCCCTCCGCCCAGGGACAGCCTGTGAAGGCGGGCACAGTCCGCGGCTTCCACCCGGCCTGCCCAAAGCCTTCGCGGCAAGCGCACGACGTCATGACAGCCAATGAGCGAGAAAGCACACACCACCAGTCCTTCCGGCAATCGAAGCTGCCCCTGGACCCTGAGAAACACGAGTCCATCAACCAGGGACTGCCGGATGGCCGCGGCAAAGGTATCTGGAGCGTGCAACTCCCCAATCAGGCGGTCCCTTTCGTCTGGGGTGGCGCACACGGTCAGGCTCCAGGGATGGATGCCGGCCTTGCGGAGAATCTTGGCGGCAGTTCCCAGCGGCAGACCCCCACGCCACTGCTGCAGCACCTTCCCAACAATCTCCAGCCGGCCCCAACAGCTGCGGAGCGGATGCTGTTTCCTTCGCGGGTTCATGGGTTAGGGTCCTGGGTCAGGTGGGTTCAGGAGCGAGGCTTCGCCAGGAGGAAGGCCGTCTTCGCGATGGCCCCCGCCAGCAGGTAGGACCCCAGGAAGAACACCGCCGAGACCGTCGGCAGGACAGCCCAGGGCCACGAGCACGGGAGGAGCCCCAGCAACCAAGCCGCCAGCAACAGCCCTGTCGGGATCAGCGACTCGAAAAGATATTCGACCAGGAATCCCGGCAGTTCAGTCATCGTCCTCATGCGCCCTCCGTGGAGAGCATGGGCAATTTGGGTTGCCAGTATGTGTCAAGCTGGCGTTCTGTTGGCCCACACGGGAAGGGGTACCGGCATGACTCCGCTTATTTGAATTTAATTTGTAGAATATTTATTAGTTGATATGATTTTGATAATTTCTTAATTAGGCCTGACGGGAGAAGAGAGGGAAGCAATGTCCAATTATCCGGATTACGCGGCTTACCAACTGGAAGAAGAAGTCATCATTGAACATAAAAGGCTATTCGATTTTTTTCATAAAACAAATTCAAGCGAGTCTATCGGGGGATCATCACGCATTGTAAATTATTTAAGGCTCTCGAATGTCGCTGCAGGATGTAGGGAAAGATGGCTTCAAGGTGAAATGGGACTTTCAGGGTATGCAGTCGATTCGATTTTACTTGAGAACGGAAAAGCTGATTTCAGTTACCCTCAGAATGTGCCACCACTCGTAATTGGAGAATTAAAACTTTGGTATGGCGGAAGCTATAAAGAGCCAGAAGGACTAAAAGGATTAGTAATCGCAATAGAAAAGGGTGAAAAACTAGGAATAATGGAAAGAACGACAAGACTACCAAAAGAAGAAAGATGGGGGTTGCTCTCTGATTACTACCGTCTAAAGAAATGTCCTTTGCAAGTTATTAAATTTTTATTACTCGTGGTCGAAATGAAAATGGTTTCCAGGAAGAAGGGATGGGGACAGGTTGTTGCCAGTCAAAACCTCGCCTTCCATGACTCTCGGGAACTACCGTCCATCGTGGAAAATGAGGACATCTGGATTCGTGTTTGGGAAATTAATAATCGGCTGCGAGTTCGCAAGCCAGCCGCTTTATAGTTGCAGGCTCACCCCCAACCCAATCCCAATCGCCCCGCTCCCCTGTAGGTAGATACCCAGCCCCGGCCAGGAGCGATACCCCAGCAGGAAGTAGCCACTGGTTTTGGTGAGGGTGGTCTCGTAGGAGGAGGTGCGGTAGTTCGTGAAGACCTTGTGGGCATCGGTTCGCTGCATGCGCTCGACACCGGCTCCGAAGAACACCTTGCCTCCGGCATAGAGGCCGAGGTTCACGCCGCTCTTGTCCTTGAGACCATCTGGATAGGGGGTGTCGGAATTGCCACCACTGCCGCTATAGGCGCCGAACCCCACGTGGAGCCCCAGGCTGCGCCCCCCGCGCTGGACCCAGGGGTAGCCGATGCTCAGGCCCAGGTACTTGTCGTGGACCTGCATGCCCAGCCAACCGCCGGGCCCGCGTCCCTCCCGGATGACCGGCTCAGCCTCCTCTGCCGACAACGGCAGGGACGACCCGAGGCACAACAGCAGGAAGAGGATGGCACTGCGCATGGGTTCTCCTAGGGAAGCCGCTCGACCGGCGTGCCGGGAGCAAGGGGTGTCTTGGGCTTGGTCCGGGCCACGGCGGTCCGCTCGTGTACCTCTTCCACGACGAGCTGGCAGATCGGGACGGACAGCTCCTCGACGAGCTGGTGAGTCACCGGGTGGAAGATCCGTTCCCGCCGGAAGCTCTGGAGCTTGGCCCCGCGCCTGAGGCGGTCCCGGCTCCCCATGTCCAGCAGGACCCGGCCCTCCGGCAGAGCCTTGATCACCACGCCACGGGCCGGATAGCGGCGGGCTAGATCCTCGTCGAGCTTTTCGGCAAGATCCTCCAGGGCGCCGGCCTGCGCCCGCTCGAGGCTGAAGCTGCCGCCGCGTCCGACGAAGCGCAGCGATTCTGAGACCTGGCCCGTGCGGACCTGGATCACCCGGAGGGTCAGATGGATGTCGAAGGCGCGCAGCCCCACAAAGACCTGGGCGCTGCCAACCACGGCCACCTCTGCCCCCAGCAGGCGGCCCAGTTCCTGGATTGTGTCCGGATCCACCAGGCCCTCCCGCTGGAAGCGGAGCTCCCGGATCACCAGGTTCACCCGGGGACGCTCCACCAGGTTGAACCTGCGGGTCTGGAGGAAGGCTGCGCCCACCAGGTCCTCCAGGGCCTCCCGGGGCTGGGCCGCGGGCTCATTGGTGTTCACCGCGATCTCGAGGACAGCCATGCGGGGCGGACGTGGCAGCTCCGGGATGACGTCCGGCGGGGTCCCGAGCCCCTGGGCCGCGAGGGAGCCCAGGGCCAGGGCCACGGCCCCGAGGGCCCGGACGCTGCGCGAGAGGAAGGTCATCGGGGGGCCTTCCGCTTGTCGAAGAGCTCATCCATCCGCCCTTCCGCTTCCTGGAGGGCGCCCTGCCCCAGGCCAAGCTCCACGAGGCTCTGGCGGAAGGACTCGCGGGCGCCAGCCTGAAGCAGCGTCGGATCGCTCACCACCAGCACCCAGAGGGTCCCGGTGCGCGGGTCGGTCCAGAAGCGACGGGCCTGGGTGCCGCGAAGGGTGATGTCCGTCAGCTGCCTGCTAATGTTCTCCTTGACCCCCTGCGCACTGGGGCTCTGGAGCTTCTCGGCCAGCACCTGAGAGTCCTGGATCAGATCGTGATACAGCGCCTGCATGCGCGCATCGAGATCCCGGGCCATCCGGGTCCGGGCCCTGGCCGTCGCAACCGTCCTCTGGAAATCAACATCACCCATGCCGTTTGGACCCGAGGAGCCGACGGCACAATAGGGAGGCACATTGTCGATCCACTCTGGCGCGGTCGAGGCCGCCACCGAAGTCACAGGCAGCACGGGGATGGGCTTGGAGTCGTTGGTCTCGGGCCGCTTGCAGGCCAGCAGCCCGACGACCAGGGGAAGAAGGATGAGGGCGATGCGTCTCATGACGCCTCCGTGAGGGATGGGGATTGGGTTGGGGAGGGAAAGCCGAACCAGCGGTCCAGCGCTTCGTGCACCCGGGGGAGCAGCATCCGGGCCAGCCGTTGGAGGGCCTCGGTGCGAGTGGCGCCAACGGCCTGTTCCTCGAAAGTCCAGACCGCCAGGCGGTCCCCTTCGGGAGAGGTGAGGACAAAAGTCCACTGGGCCCGGACGCGTTCCAGATCCATGAGGCGGGACCAGTCCGAGGTCGCCTCGGTGGCGAGCCTGAGCGGTGTGGGGGAGGGCGTCCCAAGGCTTCTCCGGGACCGCCAGGCATGCAGTCCCGTTACCAGATCGACTGGCAGATCCAGGGTCTCCACCAGGGCGAGGCTCATCTGGGCCCGCTCCCGGAGCTCCCGCAACTGGGCCGGGTTCGGGCCAAGAGGCTCGGGGGGGATGCCCGCTGCGGCAAGGAGGGCTCGCGTGTCGGCCCAGGTGGTGAGTCGGTCTGCCAGGGCCTGGGCTCCCATGAAGCGGCGCAGACGCTCCTTCCAGTCTCTCCCCTTGGCCTCAGAGAGGCTGGCGACGAGCTGCGCCTGGAGGGCGCGGCCATCCTCTGCGTGGGCCTCCCGGGCCCGGATCAGGTCCAGTGCCGCCAGGGCGAAGACCTGCCCCCGGGCCCGATCGACCCAGACCTCCTGGACCTCCAGTCCCGGCAGGGCTTCCGCGAAGGTCTGGAGGTCCATGCGGGTCCCGAAGGTCCCAATGGCGGTCTGGCTACTCTCGCTGCCTTCATCCCAGGCCCGCAGCATCCGGGACTGGGCCGTGACCGTCCCCCGCGCTCTTGTCCGAAGGGTGAGAAGCAGCTCCAGCCGGGCGGCCTGGCGGGCCTTTGTGCGGGCTCCGGCCTCGTCCTCTTGGAGGGACACGACTCCCACGGCATAGAGGCGATATGAGGTCTGGGGCAGCGTGGTGGCCCAGGTCGGGGCCTGAGCCACCAGCAGGGCCTGGCAGAGCAGAAGAATCAGGATGGTGCGGCGAGGCATCAGAGCTCCGTGAAGGAAGAGCATCGGCACCCTCGATGGACATTCCGTGTCCAGCCTGGGATGGGCGCGTCAGGATTCGAGCGATCCGATAGGAACCAGCCTCAGTGCGGGCGCGGCCTGGATCGTGATCACTCCTCCCACGGAGGCCCGACACACGCTCCGTGCCAAGCGCGGGAGGCCGTGCACACGGAGATCACCATGCACCTCCAGCCGCCGGGGGAAGGTCCGGAGTCCGGGGCAGTCGAAGATGTGCAGGTCTCCCCCGACCACCATGGACTCCGGAAGGGACACCAGCTCCGGGCACCCCGTGACCGTGAGGTCATCCTCCACCCAGAGCGGGCCTTCAATGAAGCGGGGTCCCAGCAGATGCCGCTCGGTGCTCGTCGAACCCAGCAGCACCAGCGGCCCCGGGACGCCCCCCAACCTGTCGCTGATGTCTTCCAGGTTCTCGATCCCCTCAAGACCCCGTCCCGACCAGGCGGTGAGGTGGGGTTCAAGGTCCTTCCGTCGGTGGTGGTCGGACGACAGCCAGAGGGAGAGCGACCCGATCCCGAAGACCCCGGCCTTATGAAGCAGTGTCCTGACCGTGGCAGCATCTCCCCCTGCCAGGGCCTCGTGCATCCAAACGCGCAGCTGCTGGAGTGCCGCGACGGGGTCCACTGACCGCGACAGGGCGGCCGCGAGTCCATCTCCGAGGGATTCCCCCAGGGCCAGCTGGCACCGCACCCGATCCAGAGAGGAGAAGCCCAGCGCGGCGAAGGTGCCCTCGAGCCCCAGGTCTCCCCAGACTCGCGGCACGGGAGGCCAGGGCCAGACAGGCGATTCCTCGAAGGAATCCATGGCCAGGAGCGGCTTAATCTCCACCTGCTGCACAGAAGGGATGGGCTCCACCGGCGGCAGGCCACAGCCGCCCCGGCGCGGCTCCATCTTCAGGGACTCAGCACCTGACGCCCTGAGATGGGGCTGGTAGTCCTGCACGAGGCTGCCGCAGTCCGTGACCCGGCCGCTGACGTCGCCCTCATAGCGCGGAAGGGACCTGAGCTCCCGGCACTGATGGATGACCAGGGTCTTTCGCACGAACACGCCGCTGAGGTCCTGGAGGCCATGACATCGGCGGATGCTCAGGCTATCAAGAACTCCCCCCTGGCTCACACGTTCCAGACTGGGGAGGTCCCACAGCCGAACGTCGAGCGGGAAGTGCCGGGTGATGCGCCTTGGAAAGACAGGCAGTTCCCGGAGGTGCTGGCACTTTGTAACCCCAAGCTCGAGGAGTGGCCCCGCTCTTGCCTCGATGCGTCTGAGGCTCGGGCAGCCGCGCAGATCCAGGCAGCTTGGGCAGCTGGCGAAACCCGAGACTCGCTCAAGGCGGGTGCAGTTCCAAGCCGTGACCAGGCCAATCCGCATGCGCTTGGGCAGCCTCCTCAGATGAGTGTCCCCTTCAATTCTCAGAAGCTGGAGGACCAGTCCATCGGGCAGACGGGACCCTTCCGGGACTCCAAAGCCCCAGAGGCGCCCCCCCTCCTCATCGCATTCGCCGTCCAGAAAGCCCTGAGCGGCCCAGTCCGGTACCTGCAGCTCATGGATCAGGGCCTCGCGGGATTCCCGGGGGGCCACGGGAATGAGGCTCCATGCGTGGATACCCTGCTTGCGGAGGACCTTCCGGGCAACCTTCAGGGATAGCCCCTGAGCTACCTCCAGGGTTATCCTGCGGACGAGGGAAAGAGCCACACGCACTCCATGGAGCTTGTGGTGGAGGTTATCCCTGAAAGAACGGCATCGGTTCATAGGCTCATCGGACTGGACCCTGACAGCAGGGCCGGTGTCCGATCATCACGGATCGAGGTGGACAGTCCTTGTCATACCCGTTGCCCTATGTTTTCCGATGGGGGCGGGTTCCCTTCGGAGGAATGCTTGTCGAAAGGTTGGGCCATCTGGTCGCTGCTGGGCCTGTCGCACCTGGAGAAGGCCTATGAGCTGCGAGTGGCCCTCCAGAAGGGCCGACCCATCGCGGAGGTCCTTGAGGAAGCGGACGGCTATGGCCTGCACCCCCTTTCCATCGTCGTGGCCGCACCTCCCATCTTCACGGATCCGCCCAAGATGAACTTCTTCGGGGACTTGGCCGATTCGGCGAGCCTTAACCGCCAGAACCGGCACCTGGCGCGACGCCTCGGCATTGAGAGGCGCTGGTTCCCCTTCATCCGGGGCATGGGGCTCCAGCTGGAGGGTTCCCACCTACAGGAACTGCCCGATGGGCTCGCCGTTCCCTACGTGCGGATCATCCGTTCCGGCGGCATCAAGTCGTTTCCCCAAGCCTTCTCGACAGCCTCGCTCTGGGTGGAGCAGTGCCACGGGCTGTCCAGCCTTCCGATGATTCCGGGCCTGCGGGAGCTCCACGTGCTGGACTGTCGCAACGTGACCGCCTTGCCAGCAGGCATGCGACTCACCTGCCTGCGGCTCTCCGCCTGCCCGGGCCTGGACCGCCTGCCCCCCCTCAAGGTGTGCATCCTGAAACTGGTCAATTGCCCCATGGTCGAGCTACCCGCAGGGATGGATCTTGGTTGGCTGTCGCTGCGTGGCATGGCCCTGCTCGAGCGGCTTCCTGGAGATCTTTACGAACAGGAGCGCGGCTCCTGGCGCATCGAAAAATGTCCTCGCTTGAAGGCGCTGCCTTGGGATGACTCGACCTCCCCAACGGCCCTAGGCCAGGCCTTTTCCAAAGCCGGGCTTGCGGATCAGGCATGATCCCCCATAACAATCCAGAGGCCGCTCCCATGAGAGGGAACCGGTATATGCTAGCTGATTCCTCTCATGCGTAGGTTCTTGGGCGCGTGCATATCGCATCCATGCCACCGGCCCCTCACTCAGCCACTGCGAGCGACCAGGACGAGGCCCCGCGGTGGCTACCGGAGCAGAGAGCAGGGCCGGCAAGGGGACTTTGCGCCTCTCGCCAGGCCGGAATTCGGGCCTTGATAGGTAAGCCTAATTGACCTTAGGTGACCCAAACAGCAACTCTCGTAGATACCAACTAATGCTGAGCCGAATCACAGGTAGATATGACCCAAACAACGAGTCATCAACGGCAAGATGCCATAGGTTTATGCCTTCTATCGAGAATGCCATTTACACCAAGTCGCTCACTATCTAGTTCGGAAGTCACTTGAATAAAGCCTGGGAACATATCGTATAGCATTCCAACATCTGCCTCTATCGGCCCATAGTCCTGATGGGTTGTCCTCAACTCAAGCTTGTTATAGGTGTCTATAACAATTCGCTTCATGACTGGAAATTCAGCAGGCGGCATATATCCATTATTCAAAACATAGGGAGGAATACCCGCTGCATGCAATCTAAAGAAATGCCTCATGGAGCACTCATAATCTTTGGGATCGAAAAAGCGATTCCAGCCTCCCCCCAAACCATATCCCATCTGGATGAGTGCCAAAATCATTGGCGTATAGGGCTGCCGACTGTAGATGGCCATGAGCGTGGCTGTGGCTTCCCCAATGACATACATGAGTCTGAGTTTTCGCCCATCTTCCCTTCGATACACTGCCAGCATCGCAAAGGGATTCGGGGCCTGCTCAATGGGTTTACGGGATGAGCTTGAATAGTCGGGAAGGTAGGGCCAGGGAGCCCAGGAGCTGAGCGCGCTGGGCGGAATACCACCGTGGAGGCTCTCAAGCGTCAGGCCCTCCGGTGGGTCCGACAGCCACTCGCGGATCCCATGCTCAGCGTCCTGATCACCCAAGGGGGCGTAGTCGACATACAGCCAGGTATCCGTGAGGTCCACCAGGATGGGGGACCAGTCGCGTCCCGCGCACGGATAGTAACCCGAGACCGGAAGGTGCCCCTGCCAGTCAGCCAGGGGATCCGAAGACGCCTGGCAGGCCCGAAGGCGGGCCTGGCGGGCGGCTCCGGAGGAACGGGATGGAGATAGGTGGGCGGGTGGCTTGAGCAGCATGTCAGGGCCTTTCGCTGGCGGGAACGCTTCGGAGGAACAAGCGACAGGTTCCCGAGGGTAGAGCTGGAGAAAAGGTCAGAGACGGGTTCATGGCTGGCCGTGATTGGCGAGGATCATGCGAGCGTGACCGAGCACTTCATCTCTGAGGGCCAGTGGGCCGATGACCTCGGCCTGTCCGCCAAGTTGGAGCACCCAGCGACAGGCTGCATCGAGCTGGTTGGCGGAGAACTCCACCAGGCAGGCCCCTGTGCGATCATGCGCCAGTCGCCAGTTGCTGAAGTTGGGCTGGGCAGTCTGCAGCGACCAGATCAGACGAGGATCTCGTATGCGGAGCTTCACTTGGAACGAGGGCCCTTCACCCGCGGCGCCAGCCATTTGTAAGCGCGTCAACGTGTGAAGGCGGGAGAGCACCGGTTCAGGGATGCTGCCAGCACCGCCGGTGAACTCCACTTCTCTGAGTTCCGGAATCTGGAAGAAGTGCGGGCAGGCCTTGATGGGATCCCAACCCAGCAGGCAGATCACTCCGGCACGGACATCCAGGGTGAGCTGGTAGGGGATCACCGTGATCTTCCTGGTGGACCTATCCTGCCCTCCGGGCGCCCAACTGACGCGGATTTCCTTCGGCTTGCCCGGGGAGAGGGACAGCAGGAGGGTGTTGAGAATCTCCAGCTCGTTCGAAGTGGGGTCCAGGTCAAAAGCCGGGATGACCTTGATCCGGTCACCGATGGCCTGGGACTCGGCATCAGCCTGTTCCGGGAGCTTTGAGTTGATGATCTGCTCGATCTTCCGAAGCTCCGCGGTGAGGGGCGCGGCGCCGAACATCTCCAGAAGAATCTGGCTCAGGGCAAGGGTCTGCTGGGTCCGAGGCGTGACGTTCAGGTACCAGCAGGGGGAAACCTTCATCACGAAGCGGATGATCCGCGGGTTCGCAGGGTCGGGCGACTCCGCGAAGCTAGCCCCATTTTCCCTGTAGCCAAGGACCTTTCGAGCCCGGTCTGCCATCTTGTCGCTGCAGCTCAACCGATCCTGCAACCCTGTGCGGGTGAGGCCACGCTCTCCTGCGTCCGAGAAGCACTTCGCAGCCGCTTCCAGAATGGAGGGCCTTATTTCGCCGTTTGTATAGATGCTCGCCATGAACAGATCCCCAGGAGGTTCTAAGGGTGCGCCAGAAGCACACAGCTTGAGTTGCCAGAAATTGGGAAGTCAGCCTCAAGTCCTGGTGTCCCTTTATTAAGGCCCTTTGCGTAGGCGATTCCGGGGCGGAAGAATCGGCCTGTCCATGCAAGAAGGCCCCTGCCCGGCCCTGAGGAACTCCAAGTGTGCCGGAGGAGCATGGACAGCCATTGTCCCGCCACTGGCCCGCTTTTGAATGGCCTCGATCATGCCCGGCTCCCCACCCCGTCCCACAGGAACTCGGTCCAGTGGCCCCCCCACTGAAGCTGCGGCGCATGACCGACACTCATCATTCCTGCGTCCAGATCGCGGATGCGAGTCAGGTCAGGACAGTCCTTCAGCTCGAGGATGGCGGGCCGAGCGAGCCGTCGGATCTCCCGCACCGGTCCACTCAGGATCACCTTCACGGGCGGCATTCCAAGCCAATCGAGGGTGTGCCAGCCCTCCGCCAGTTCATGGCTGAAGTTCATCTCGAGAAGAAGTCCCTCCTGCTGGAGCAGGCGGCGCGCCTCCGCCAGATCGCAGACCTGACTGCCCCCCCTCCAGCGCAGACAGACGGACCGGGCACCAGGGTCCCCGAAGTGGCCATAGAATGCCTCCAGCCAGGGCTCCAGGAAGGCCGCGACCAGCCGGACATGCAGGGCGTTCCGCCAGTCTGGCTTCAACTGGCTGAGGCCCCAGGCGCTGCCGCTGATCCAGTTCCCACAGAAGCTGGGGTCGCGCAGAAACTCCCTGCGACAGGCCTGCTCCCAGGCCCCCATGAAGTCGCCGACCGATGCGCCGGCGGCCTCCAGCAAGCCCATCTGTTCGCCCCGGGTCACGCCGAACAGGTCCAGATGTGACCAGCCCGGAAGACCCGAGCCCATCTCATCCAGCCAGCCAGACCGCTCGATCCAGCTCAGGCCCTCCATGACCAGTGCCGAGGAAGAGGCTTGTCCTCGAACATCAGCCGATTGGCCTCCAGCTCCAAGGGGTTCTTGGCATAGAGCCGCATGAAGGTCGCCCAGTCCAGGCGGCGATGCCGCAAGAATCCCCGGCCATAGAAGAGACCCAGCATCACGGCCGCGCCCAGCGGCGACCAGCGCCGCATCTGGTCCTGGTGCACCAGCTCGTGACGGATCACTGAGTCCCCCTGGTCACGGCGAAGCAGGATCAGCCCTGGCAGGGCCATGCCCAACGCCCCGAAGGGAACCCGACGCACCCGGACCACCATGACCGGCATCAGCGCGATCCAGGTCCAAAGAAAAAGATTCACCCCCAGTGCCACCACCCCATCCCAAACCAACCAACGCACCATCCAGGCCCCCCTCTTCAGATATCAATCTGACGGGATTGCGTGGTCAGTTTCTGTCCCTTCCCGCAAATCACTGAGAATGAGGTCGGACCTCACTTCTTGGGTGGCGTGAGGGTGCAGTAGCCATTGGCACAGACGTAGCCCAGGAGCTCGCCCTCAGCGATCTTGAAGGGCTTGCCGCTGGCCGTTGGAATAGTCTGTCCGAGCACCTGACCGTAGGTGGCCCCCTGCGCAGCCATTTTCTGGGCCAGAGCCACGATGGCGCGGCGAGGCCCCTTCATGCCGGTGGCGACGTCGTTCTCACGATCTGCCGCGAGGACAAAGTCCTTCAGGTCGAGGTTCATTGCGAGGGCCTCGGCCTTGCGCTGCTCGCGGTAGGCCCAGGCCTGCTCTCGGTTCAGGTCATTGCGTTCCTTGGACATCTTTGGAGCTCCAGAAAAGGACTGATCATACAGTTAGTTTTAACGTTGCAGGCCATTCGGATCGGCCCGAGGAATGGGTTCATGACCTGAAGGCCTTGAGAAGGAGCCCCATCCCCATAACGACCAGGAGTAGCGCAATCAGGGGCGTCCACCAGCCCAAGAGGGCGGCGAGCAGCGTCATCCAGAAGATGGCCTTGAGCATCGTTGGGTGGCCTTCAGGGCCTCAAAGCTTGGGTTCATCACCCAGGTCACTAGGCTTGGGCTTCCCCTGCCGGGGTTTGCGCCTCAGGTAGGAGGAGGTCGGCATCATGAAGTCGTCGGACTCGTCTTTCGCCGAGATACGGGTGGAGCCCATCGAAGATGAGAAGCGCAACTCCTTGGTAAAGACGTCCCGCTTCCCTTCTTCCATGAGGCTCTCTAGCTCTTCCACCATGGATCGGCTCCAGGAGTTGTCGCCGGAGATGGCCTTGAGCTCGTCCAGAAGCACCTGCACCCGGGCCCAGTCGCCCTCCATCGCGGCCCGGTGGGCCTGCTCCTGGAACTCAGCGGTCCGGATCTCACCCAGCCGCCGGGCTACCAGCGAATCCTCGGGCAGGGCTGAGTAGTCCGTGGAGGGCAGCAGCGGCAGTCGGACCGGCATGGATGGAAGGGCGAGCGGCTTCCCGTCAGGGTCCTGCCACTGGATCTCGACCTGAGCCAGGGCCAGCGTCCCGTCCGCGGCCCAGGCCGTCAGGTCCGAGGCCTGGCCTTCCAGGCGGAAGATCGCCCATGCCTCACCCTGGTAGGGCAGATCCGGCAGGGTCCAGGCGCCCTCGCCACAAGGCAGGTAGCCATTGCGCTGAATGACGCGGATGCCTGGCAGGGTCTTGAGGGACACCGTGAGCCTCCGGGCCACCAGGTTGGACAGCAGGTCGAACTCCTCCATGAAGGGGTCCATCAGGTCCTCGGCGCTCTCCCCGAAGTAGGAGCGGCCTTGCCCGTGCTTGGCCATCCCAGTCATCAGGTTCTCGCCGAAGTCGCGCCCGAGCCCATAAGTGGAGGTGCTGACGCCCGCAAGCTGAGCCTCGACACAGTATTTCGCCAGCTCGTCCGGGTCGGTGATGCCCGCGTTGGCCTGACCGTCGGACAGCAGCAACACCCGGCTGATGACCCCGGACTGGTGGGCCTTGTTGAGTTCCGCAACGCCCGCAGCCCAGCCCTGGTGAAGGTCGGTGCAGCCCCCGGTCTGGAGGCGGGCCAGCCTCTGCCGGGTCTCTTCCTTGTCATTCAGGGGTGTGCAAGGCCTCAGCAGCTTGACCCGGTCATCGTAGGCCACAAGCGCCAAGCGGTCCTGGGGTCCCATGCGGTCCAGGATGGCGGCCGCGCAGCGGCAGGCCTCTTGAAGGGGGCCGCCGGACATGGAGCCCGAGCGGTCCAGAACCACCGCCAGATGGAGCGGTATGCGGGGTGCGGACTGAACCTCTGGTGCATCCGGTGCCTGGACGCGCACCAGCAGATCGACCTGGAAGGGTCCCTCGGCGGGGATGCCCGCATGACGGGTGTGCAGCAGGGGGGTGATCTCGGTCATGGCAAGCCTCCGGTCCAGTTGAACCGTCTGGAGTATGGGGAGCCAGCCATGACAAAAAATGTCCACTCCGGCCCCCGGGAGATTGGACATGGTTTGTCCTATTGAATGGCGGATGGTTGGAGTCATGAGCACCCATGACCTGTCCCCCTCACCGCGCCAGTTCTATCTCGACTTCGAGACTACGGGCCTGAGTCCGGCCACGGCCCAGGTAATGGAGCTGGCCCTGCGGGGAGCCGCCCGCCTGGACCGGCTGGTCTCGGACGCCCCTCCGGCCTCACCGGAGGCCTTCCAGGTCCACGGAATCTCCCCCTGGCTCTGCCAGTGTGAGGGGAGACCTTCCCGGCTGGTGCTGGCGGAGCTGCTCACGACCCTCGGGCCGGGGCCCGTGGAGATCGTCGCGCACAACGCGCCCTTTGAGCGGGGCTTCCTGGAGGCCTGGGCCCAGCGGGAGGACATGCGCCTGCCTGACATCCTCTGGACCTGCACCCTGGAAGCCTCCCGCCGCCTGATGACCAGAGCCCCCATCAACCACCAGCTCGGCTCCCTGGCGACCTCCCTGGGCTGGCGTGCCGAGGGGCTGCACCGGTCCGCTGCAGATACGGAGATCACAGTGAGGCTGCACCAGGCACTGGAGGCCTGGGGGCAACTGAAGATCGCCCTGGGACCCGATCCGGGTGTGGTCTACCTCGCCGGGCCGCTCCGGGGGGACGGGTCTCCCGAAGCCATCGCCCACAACCAGGGCGCCATGAAGGTGCTCGCCCGGTGGGCCCAGGCGGTCCTGCCCACAGCCACCCTGGTGGTGCCCCACCTGAACTTCGAGTTCGTGGATGAGAGTGGGGAGCGAGGCCTGACCGTGCGAGCCCAGGTCCTTCGGTCCTGCGAGCAGCTGGTGGCCCGCAGCAATGCCATCATCCTCTGCGGTCCTCCGACGGAAGGCATGCAGCGGGAAAGGATTGTGGCCGACGGCATGGGCATTCCGGCCTTCTCTGTCCCCGGCTGGGACGGTTCCACTCCGGAGAAGCACCCGGTCCAGGCCGAGCAGACCCTCCCCGCCTGGATGGTAAAGGCCATGACCCCTGCCCTTGCGGGAACACCCGCTCCCTGAAGCCACGGGGTTGCCAGAGATTGTCTATCGGGGTGCCGCAGGCTCTACCTCCCACGGAGGTTTGCATGCCCAGCCCCAACCCCCTACCCCGAACCAAGGTGACCATCCGGCGCCGGGTTCCGTCCTTCTTCTGCGGAGAGGATGCCTCGACCAAACCGGCCGCCGGTCCTGTCCCGGCTGCTGACATCCAGCCTCCGACCGAGGGAAGGCCCCATGAGCCCATAGTGGCGGAGGTCTTCACCTCCATCACCATCGACCACCTCGAGGCGCTGCTGGATGCACATGGCATCGTGACCCGCCGCACCCAAGTCGGAGAAGGGGCCTATCTGAAGTTCAACATCGGCCCCTTCAAGGCGCTGATCTTCCCCTATGGCTCAATGCCAGAGTTCAGCTCACTCCAGTTCCACATCGGTTTCAAGGCCCGACCAGACCAGCAGGCCGTGAACCGGTGGAACCAGGAGAACCGCTACGGGCGGGCCTTCCTGGATGCCGAAGGGGACCCCATCCTGCAATACGACATCGACCTGGAGGGCGGAGCCACGAAGGAGGTGATCCTCGAGGCCCAGAAGACCTTCCGGACCCTGGTCGAGGATTTCAACGAGTCGGTGGTGGAGGCTTGAGGGATCGCTCGGCCTTCCAGTCCCGGGCTGCGGTCAGGGCCCCCAAGAGGGACTCCCGCTGGGCCTCGCTGAAGGACCGGACCTGATGGACCACCGGCGGCGGAGGCGCAGGCTTGGGCGCCTGAGGCACAGCAACCTTGGGCGTCTCCGGCTGCGCCAGGGCCTTCTCCAGCACGATGAGGCGGTGCCGGGCCCGGGAGTAGGCCGTGTAGGCCAGTCGCGGCCCCTCGGTGTCACGATAGGCCGGCGCCAGATAAATCACCACATCCGCTTCCAGGCCCTTGAAGGCATGCACAGTGCCCATCCGGACCTGACCAGCCTTCTCCTCTTCCCACCAGTCCGGGATGGCGTTCAGCTGCCAGGGGCCCAGCAGCTGACCGTCCTGTAGGCCCAGAGAGTTGGGCCTACGCCTGGCCAGGATCATCACCTGGTGCGGCTGGAGTCCCTCCTGGGCTAGGAGCTCCAGCTGGGCGGCCAGGTTCCGCTTCCAGGTGTCGGGACTGCTGCGTTGGAAGACCAGGGCACCATCATCCGGCACCTCATCGGGTGGGGTCCACCCGCACTCCGGAAAGGCGAGGCAGGCGGCGCGGCGGAGGGCCGGATGCTGGCGGAGGCTCAGGTCGATGCGCCAGGGCTGGCCCAGGTCATGCCGGGCCTCCCGGTAGAGACACTGGGCGGGGTCCTCCAACAGCAGGACGGGATCACGCTCCGGATCACGCAATAGGTTCAGGAGCGGCCGGACCCAGGCCGGATCCAGATCCTGCGCCTCATCCACGATGAGCGCATCCCACCGATCCGGGATGGCCTCCGGCGTTTCAAGAAGCTGAGTCAGGCCCTCGGGCAGTTGGTGGTTGAAGAAAGTGCTGCTGTCCTCATAGATCGGCTTCCGCCCCGCCTGGTCTAGAAGATTGGCTGCCAGGTCGTGGTAGGTGCTGACCGTGACCTGGCCTTCCTGGGTCAGGTCGTCCATCGCGCACTGGGTGGCATAGGTAAGAGCCCGGTTGAAGGCCACCACGAGCACCCGGCGCCCCTCCGCAACCCAGAGGCGTGTGGCTTGGCGTGCGAGCAGGGATTTGCCCGATCCCGGACCACCCGCCACGTGGAACCGCCCGCCCGCGAAGTTCAAGGCCAAGTGGTCGAGCAGACCGCGAGCGGAGTCATCCTGAAGGCGACCCTCCTCCACCAGCAACTCCGCCATGGTCGGCGGCGGCAGCAGCTTCGGGGTCAGCACCTCCAGCAGCCGGCGCAGCACGTCGGGCCGCACCTGGTGATGCTGTCCGGTCGGCGTGCGCTTCCAGGCGTCCCAGGTCTCGCCCCCACAAACCGCCTCACGAAGCGCCACAAAGGGACGCTGCAGCTTGGCCTTGGTGAGGATCCGACAGGCGGGAAGGTCCGGCCCAAGGGAATCATCATCCTTCAGCGGCAGGGCCGGCAGCGCCAGCACCCGCGTCACCTGGGGCACGAAGCCAATATCGGCGGTATGGAGAAAGGCCAGGAGAGAATACTGCTGCTCAACCAGCTGCTCTGAGGGCGTTTCATCTAACACCTGCACGCGGCCGTCCGGGTGCTTGCGGATCCAATGATCGCCCCGGGGCTCGACCCCCTTCCCTTTCACCTCCACAATCACGAGACCTAGGTCCGGGTGGATCACCAGGAAATCGAGCTCCCGGTCCTTGTTGATCTTGGGGTCCAGGATCGCCAGCCGCCCGAAGACATGAGCCTCAGGCGGAAGCGTGCGCAGCGCGGCCAGGACCTCCCGCTCCGCGAACATGGTCGCTGGGATGCGGGGAGGATCGGGGTGGAGGGTAGGCATATGTGGGCTCGGGATAAGTGAATGACTTTGCCAGCTTAGCCCTCTCTCCAACAGGAAATCCCGGGGGAGCCACTTGCCTTCGCCTCGGCATTGGCGATTACTCACCGGGGGGGGGTGGATGAACGGAGCAGTAGGTCGCGGTCAAGCCAATCCTGAACACGACCTATTGCTCCCTGGTTGCGCCTCAGAACCACAGGAAACCATGTGTATCGATCACCTCCAACCCTTTGATGGGGCACTGGTCGAAGTGATCTCAGCCTGGAGCCTAGAGACGCTTCATTCGCCAAGCGTATGGCCGGGCGATTCGGTCCCTTCCGGATCAGGAATTGAATCCCCGGAATTGATTGCCTGGCCATCTCGCTTGCCTAAGTGCCTGTGCCTGATCTGAGACAGTTCAGGGGATGGGTTCGGGCTGAGGTCGCCGGACCACATACTTCGGCAAGTTTGCACGCCACCGCTCCGCTTCGGATGACCAGATAACGGTACGCCGCCCGACCTTATGGGGGACAAGGCGCCCCGAGACAATTTCCATATATACCTTGGACCGGCAGATTCCGGCCCACACGGCAAATTCGGCGACCGAAAGAGCTCCGAATTCCGGGTGAATTTCAGCAGGTGACATGTCGCTTTTGATGACCATGATTAACTCCAGAGTGTTCCCGCGTCTGCGGATGAATTGGTTGGTTGGATGGCTGGCGAATTCTGGTAATTGGCATGAGCCTCACGATTCGATCCGATGCGATGAAGCAGGCGGTATCGATCTCGGCTGACGGTACGTTGTTCTCGGGATACTTGATGATATCCGCCGGAAATCACCCCTTTGCGCAAAGCCAGGAGTTGGCAGCTTCCGCGAGAATTCTAATATAAGTCATTATATTTCAACTTATACTATTGCGCATAACGAACATTGGGCTGGGCCTGATCGGTACCGCGTGGGCCTGTCGGGGAACCGGGCGAAAGAAAAGTTTGGCGATCGAACCGAGGAAATTTTTCTAGCCAAGCAGGTCTCCGGTGTTGTTGGTACACGCCCAGCGACATGGGTGGACGTCCATGGAATCTCACTTGGATTCGCGAAGAAGGTGGAGCCTGTGCTGTCGGATTGCGCGGGTTCCCGGGGCCAAAATGAGTCACTTCGGCGGCCCCATACTCGGCTCCATGTGCGAGCCCAGAACCGAACATCACAGGCGGAGAAATTTGAAGGGAACAAGGGGGGCCGAAGGCCCTCCGCCAGTTCCCTTTCGCGAGGCCGAATGGATGTTCAAGCACATCGCCCTTAAGGGGCGTGTGCGTAGGGTGCTTATTTCATTTTTCAATTTCCCACAGGAGGGCTGATGCCACGATCTGATCGCAAGAAACGACCCAAAGCCGCCACATGGCTGATGAAGAAAGTCGTCGCCGCCTTGCGGGGCCGCGCCTCCGGATCCGTCCAGGTATCAGCCCGACTCACAGGGCCCCTCGCGGACTCCTGGCGGGGTCTCTACGCAGCTTCAGAGGGCCTTGATGTCGACGACACGAAGCTGCTGGGGTTCCTCCTAGTCCAGGGTGGCACGGCCGTGCGAGACGCCCTCCATGACCTACCACGAGAGGGCTGAGATGGACATCGAGATCCGCTATAACGATGGCGAAGGTGCGTTGTCCGCAGCTGGGGTGATGGACTATATCGGCAGCCATCTCCAGGTCCGCAAGGAGGCCGGATCCCTACCCTCAGTCCACGGCTATCTGAGCAAGGATGGCAAGATCCTGCCACTGCTCTACTCCGACATCTGGAAGCAGATTGGCTGGAGTGGCCAGGGTCTTCCGCCCGAGCCTCTCATCCAAAAACTCTGTGAGGGTCTTGACCTCCGTGGGAGGCGCCTCACCAGGAGCAAGAAGCCCTTCTTGGCTCCCAAGGAGCTGATCATCTCCTTCCCCTGCGAAGTGTCCTGCGCAATGAAAGACGATCCCGAGGCAGGCTTCCGGACCATGACAGAGGTGATCGTGGAGGTCGTGGATTCGATCGAGGAGGTCGCAGTCCGCAAGCGCTCCGGAAAGGGGCGGGAGGCCAACCCGGACCCTGCTCCGGCAAGGGTTCTGGTGCTCGCCTACACGCATGCCAAGAACCGGGCAGACGAACCTGATCTCCACTCGCACCTTTACATTTTTCCGCTTGCCCTCGACAGCAATGGGGTCTGGCGGGTCTTCGATAACACGGCGCATATGGCCAGGCTGTCCAAACCGGGGGGAGCCAGGGAGAGGGCCACAGATAAGCTCATCTCTGGTGCTGCTAGGCGTGGCTACATCATCGAACTTAGGCGAGGCAAAGCATCCGGACCTGGCCCCCATGGCGCACGTGTGACTTGCCCCGATCTCAGGACCATTGAGCGCGGCTCGATCGTGACGACCCGCCGGCCGGAGATCCTCGCCGCCCAGGAGATGGTCCGAGAGTGCGGCGCAGCACCGCTCACCTTCAAGCAGATCGAACTCGTCCGGCGCGAGACGGGCAGGTTCCCAACTGACCTGAAGAACATCAAGCGCCGGGATCTCCTCCGGAGCAAACTCCGTGCCCTGGGGTTCCTGGACCCTGAGGGCCGGATCCATTCCCCGACCGGCATCACCGCAGCTTGCCAGACCATGGAGGAACACATGGCGATCGCCCAGGTAACCCTGAGCGACCTTGCCCTGCTTCCCCATGCCTTGTTGGCCGCAGAGCACATCAAGGACAAGCGGAAGGCCCTCAGGGACCAAGTTCCGGGTGTAAAGCTGAACACGAACGAGGCCCGAATCCGCTGGACGGCAAGCTATGACCGGGTGCTCGAGCTGGTGGCCCTCCACCCCAATGGCCTGACCACTGATCACCTGGACAAACCCACTCGCGATAACTTGTCGAAGCTGAAAAGGGCCGGCATCTTGCTGGGTGGCAAGGTGAACGGCCGTATGCGCTACACGCTGGGTCCTGAGGGGGAAGATCGGCTCGCCCGAGGTCATCGGGAACAGGCCGAGGTCGAGACCCTCGTCACTGACATCGCCCATCAGGCCCTGGAAGGAGCTGGCTCGCCAGGCCAGGTCAGGGGCCGCCTAGCGATGCTCGGTATCCAGACGAATCCTCCTCTGGGACGGTTCGAGATCGGGGCGGTGGGCCGTGTGGTGGAGGATCGGGAACTGCTGGCGAGCACGGGGATCCAGCCCACCACAAAACCCCTGCCCGACCACCCCTGGTGGGAACGGTGGTGGATGAAGAGTCATAAACTCCCGGAGCTGCTCAGACGGGCCATCATGCAGCCCGTGGAGGTTATGCAGCGCTGGTCCCTGGAGCTGGGTCAGCAGGCCGCCGAAGTCATCACGGCTCAGTTCAAGATGCACCGCGAAGCCGAAAAAAAGGCCCAGAAGGAAGCGGACGAGAAGAAGGCGAAGGAGCGGAATCGACAGCAGGGAGCAGGATCGGTGGATCCAGAACCACACACTCATCGCTCGGGATCCAACGATTCACCAGGAATAGGAGTAGGACATGGTCGATAAATCGGATAACCCCCCAGCCTGGGCAAGGCGAGCCGTCCAGGCCGCCCCGGACCTCCTGGTCTATCGTTTTGTGGGTCCGACCCTGCCCCCTTGGATAAGGAGCAGCCAAGGCGATTGGAATTCCATGCGAGAGGCCAAGGTGCCACACCCCGGCCGATGGGTCGGCGCTACGGAGGCCATTGCCCGGGAAAGCCTTCTGGTAGCCCGCCGTCTTATGGTCGAAACCATCAGCGTCCATGTAAAAAAACACCAGTTGGGGTCCAGGTGGGAGGCAAGCCAAGCAGAACTCGACGCGGCCCGTCTTCCGCTGCCTGAGGCTCCGGCGCACCATCGCTTTACCCTACAGGCCGGGGTCGACGAAGCCGCCCTGAAGGTTAATGCCTGTGAACCCTTTTCCCATGTGTCCGGCACGCTGCTTCTAGAAGAATGGAAGGCGGGAGATCCGGTTGAAGTGGAACCTGCTCTTGTATGCCCTGACCTGAGCTACTGGGTCGCCCAGGTCCAGACCAGCGTCGGATTGAGGCTCATGGTACTCGTTACGGACCAGGCGTTAGAGATCCGCCTTGCCTCACCTGGTCCAGTGACTGTCTGGGCCCATGGTCAGGAGCAGACCCTAGTCCTCCCGGTCGCACCTGCGCGACTGGACCCAGGCGATGCTCGCCTGGGTTACGTCATCGCCTACTGCCGGCACCATGGGTTGATCCTCCCCGCTTTCCGCCCGCCTGAGTCCCGCTGGTTAAGGGGAGATGCAGACTGACTTGAGGGCACGCTTCTTCAGGGGAACCGACACCGGAGATCAGGAGCGCGGGGCCCTGGAGGGCAGCCCTTCGGGGTCTTGATGCCGAGTCGAGATTCGAGGCTACCTACCCCTTCTCGATCACCAAGGGAGCCAGGTTGCTTGCCTTATGGATCCCTAGCGTCGGCGCCAGTGCCCGAATGGAATCAGCCATGGCCGAGGGCGCAAGATGTCCGTAGTGCTTTTCGACCATTCTGGTGTCGGTATGCCCCAATTGCGCCGCTACGAATGCAAGAGGCACCCCGTTGTTGACCAGCCCTGACGCGTGGGTATGCCGCAGCTCGTGGAAGCAGAGGGGCTCCAGCTTCGCCGCCTCGCAGGCCAGGTCCATCTCCCGCGCCTGCTCCGACTTGCGCCAGGCGCGCTTCGACTTGGGGCTCATGGGGTTCCGGGTCTCGTTCGAGGTCCGCAGGAACATGGGCTCGTTGCCCAACCGCCCGGCCACGATGGACTGAAAGTATTCCTGCCCCTCCTCGGTGAGGACGGCGTAGCGGGGCTTCTTGCTCATCTTCGAGGGGCCGATGCGGACCTTGCCGAGGGCCGCATCGAAGTCGGAGACTACGAGCTCCGCCAGCTCGCCACAGCGGGCTCCGGTGAAGAGCGCTCCCTGGACCAGGAGCCGGAACTCCGGTGAGCATGCGTTCACCAGCTGCTGGGCCTCCTCCGGTGTCAGGAAGCGCAGCCTGGTGCTATCGACTTGCGCGAACGCCTGGGCCTCACGCCAAGCCTCCGCACTCACACGCGTGAGGCCTTTGTGCTTGGCGAAGTTCAGAAAGGCCTTCAGGACTGTGAGCACCCGATTCGCCGAGGAGCGCCGTGCCATTTTCTCCTCGGGGGTGACGGGAGCCGCCCGGTAGGCGACCGCGACCCCCTTTTTGGCACGCACGCGAGCGGCCTTCTTGGAAAGGGCCGAGTGCCACTTCTCGATCATGCCCTGCGTGAGATCGACGACCTTCATCGCGCCGAAGGTTGGAAGGATGTGGGCCTCGACTGCGACGCGGGTGGACACGAGGCTCTTCATGCCGCGACGCTCTGCGTCCTCCGCGTAGGCCTCCCAGGCCTGCTTCACCGTCAGCGGTCCCACCCGGTGGAACTCACCTCGGGCGTTGGAGCGCATCTCGTCAAACCACGTGCGCGCTTTCGCCTGGGCCTGGGTGTAGGTGAGCACTTCCTTCTCATCGGCGTCGCAATAGTCATCGGCCGTGCCCAGGGTGGTGCGGAACTTCTTCTTCGACCGGGGGTCGTAGAACCGCGCGCACCAGGTCCCCGAGCCGCCGAGCTTGGCCGGGTAGTAGCCCAGCGCCTCGCCCGGGGCGAGGGACGTCCAATAGGGTTCCTTCCGGAGGGGAAGTTTCAGCCGGGAGGTGCGGGAATCGATTTTGCCGCTGGGTTTGGTCCTGACCACTGTTACCTCTCACCATTTTTCCGGAAATTATCCGGAAAACCTGTCAGCAGTTGCAGGTGGACATCAGTGGACCAAAAACGCCTAAATAATGCAACCATTTGATATTAATTTTTACAATAAAAACCATTGAAACCCCAAAATTCTCTCTTTCACGGCGGTAACACGGGTTCAAATCCCGTTAGCCCTACCAAGACAAAGAGGTTCCTCGCTGTTTCAGGTGGGTAACGGAGTAGCGGCCCCCAGCGGCGATCCCCAAAGGGGTGCCAGCCCATCGAAGCGAAGCTTGCCTGCGATGAGGTAGGCGATGGCCACGATGTTGCGGACGGTTCGATAGCCTCTGGCCTTGGCCTTCGCAGCCTGGATGAGGGAGTTGATGCCCTCCAGGATGCCGTTGGTGAGGCCCTTCACGAACCAGCGGAGGACGCCCGCCGCGTGGTCCCGGAGGGTCTGGGCGAACTTCACAAAGGGATGCAGGCCGGACTCCGTGGCCATCTCGCACCACTCCTCGAGGAACTGGCCGGCGGCCAGCAGGTTGCTCTGCTCGTAGAAGTCCTGGAGGGTCAGCTTCATTCGATAGGCTTCGGCGGTCTGGAGGTTGGAGCACTTCAGATCCTGGATCCTCTCCCGCTGGTGACTGGTGAGGTTCGACGGGTTCTTGAGCCAGCAGTAGCGCGTGCGCTTGAGCTCCGGGTGGTCCTTGGCCTCCTGCCTTCGCACCTGGTCCACGGCCTCGTTGGCCATCTTCATCACATGGAAGCGGTCGAAGGTCAGGTGGGCATTGGGAAAGGCGGCCTGGACCCCCTTGATGAAGGCCTGGTGCATGTCCATGCAGGCCTCCTCGATGTTCTCGACCTTGCCGCCGTGGGCGAGGAGGTCAGCTTTGAATGCTGCAACTGTGGCCGCGTCCCGGCCTTCGGTGGCGAACAGGAGGGAGCGGGCCGCCATGTCCATGAACAGCGTGATGTAGTTCTGGCCTCGTCGGGAGGCGGTCTCGTCCATCCCGAGCTGAGTGACGCCGGACATGTCCTTTTGGCTTCGGGCCTCGTCCACGTGGTGGTGCAGGATCCGCCAGATCCGCGTGTCATGCTCCCCGACCAGGCGGGCAGCCGCGGCCACGGGCATACCCTGCACCAGGGTCATGACCAGGGCCTCGAACAGCAGGGTGAAGCCCGAGCCTTCCCGGGCCCAGGGCACTGCCACCTGCTTCACCCCGTGCTCATCGCACTTGCACCTTGGCACTCGGGCCGTCAGATAAGCCGCGTGCTGAAAGAAGTCCAGATGGCGCCAGGTCTTCTCCTCGGTGTCATGCACCTTGGCGGGCTGGCCGCAGGTCGGGCACGGAAAGGAGGCACCCCGCTCGAAATCCACGAGGATGTCCAGGCGCCGTTCATCGGCGTTGAAGTCTAGGGTTCTCACTTCCCAGGGGGACTTGAGACCGAGGGCCATGGTGAAAAGGGCGTTGGTATCCATGGCTTAATGATCGCCGAGTCCGTCCCATCGACCCACCCCGGGGGCGATGCAGGGCATGGAAAGCCCGCCGGATTCCCCTGCGGGGAACGAGCTGCGCTCGCCCTTCGGGTCCGCATCCTTCCCACACCCTGGCCTTCGGCTGGAAATCGCTGCGCGATTCCCACATCGCCCCCTCAAACGCCATCAGCAGCAAATGGGGTTACCCACACGATTCAGCGAGGAGGC
>CAIMQW010000156.1 GCA_903843705.1 uncultured Holophagaceae bacterium
CTTCGGCAGCTACGCGGTGGCCCTGCTGCTGGCCACGTTCCCGGTGGCGGTGCTCACGGACCGCTATGGTCGGCGCCTCCCCATGCTCTGGGGCCTGGCGGGTCTGGCCGTGACCACGCTGGTGTTCGCGGTGTCGAACCAATACTGGCTGCTGGTGCTGGCGCGGTTCTGCCAGGGTGTCGCGGGCGCGGCCACCTGGCTGCCGGGCATGGCCCTGCTGGCGGATCACTTTCCTTCTGAGGAGAGGGGGCGCGCCATGGGCACGGCCTTCGCCGCCGCCAACCTCGGGGTGCTCATCGGGCCGCCCCTCTCGGGCTTCCTGGACCAGCATGCGGGGCCAGCCGCGCCCTTCCTCCTGGGCGCGGGGTTGGTGGCTCTGGACGCCGCGGGCCGGGCCTTCCTGCTGCCTGAGGTCGAGCCTGACCGGGGTCAGCGTCTGCCCTTCCGCCAGCTGCTGGCCAACCCGGTCATCCGGGTCTTCGCCGGGGCCATGGCCCTGGGGTCCTGCCTATGGGCCCTGCTGGAGTCCACGGTCCCCCTGGACATGGACCACCGGCTGGGCCTCGGTCCTTCCGGCATCGGACTCTGCTTCGCCGCCGCCGCCCTGGCGCACACCTTCACGTCGCCCTTGATGGGCCGCCTCTCCGACCGCATCGGCCGGGCCAGGGTGCTGCGCATGGGCCTGGTGCTGACCCCGCTGCTCCTGCCATTGCCGGCCCTGTTGCCGAAGCTGTGGATGGTGGTGCTGGCGATGATGGGGCTGGGCAGCGCGGCCAGCTTCATCATGAGCCCTTGCAGTCCCGCGGTGGCCGATCAGGTCGAGCAGCAGGGCAGCCAGAGCTTCGCTTCGGCCTTCTCCATTCTGAACCTCGCCTACTCCGTGGGGCTGATGATCGGGCCCCTGGTCGGCGGGGTCCTCGTGCAGACCTTGGGCCTGCCCCTGGCCCTGGGCATTTGCGGGCTGGGGTTCGCCGCCTACCTCTTGGCGCTGGGCCGCGTCAGCGCTTGAGGGCCCGGTAGATCCAGCGGTCCGCGGCCTCGTCCCAGGGCCGTCCGTCCAGGCCGCCGAAGGCCCGCGCCAGGTCAAAGCCTGTCTCCTCAAGGCAGGCTCTGACTTCCAGGTCCGTGGGGATCCAGATGTTGTGGCAGAACCGCTCGCCTTGGCAGAGGCGCTCGGTCAGGATGCGGCGCCCGTCAGGACTCCAGGTGACCCGTTCCTGGTAGCCCTCCCGGTAGTCCATCCAGTAGCCCTCGACTTCGGCCACGGTCGCCTGGAGGCAGGAGCGTCCCGCCAGATCCAGGAGCAGCGTGCCGCCGGGCCGCAGCACCCGGGCAAACTCGGACAGCTGGCGGAGGTTCTCCGCCTCGGTGGCGAAGTAGCCCCAGCTGGTGTAGGCGCAGAACACGCCGTCGGCCACGGCGTCCTGGAAGGGCAGGGCCCGGAGGTCCAGCCGGACCAGGGGGGTCGGGTGGTTCGTGCGGTGCCGGTCCAGGTTCAGGGGACTCAGGTCGCCGCCGATGACCTCTAGCCCTCGGTCCCTCAAGTACGGGTGCAGGCGGCCCCAGCCGCAGGGGAGATCGAGGACCTGGCACCCGGCTGGCAGGGCCAGCAGGGCGGCCAGGGCAGGGCCTTCCTGCGCCGCGTCCTCAGCCTTGTCCGCATAGATGCTGAAGTAGGCGGGATGGTCAAAATCCCGGGCAAACCAGTCCATGGGCCGAGTGTGGCAGACCTCAGGCTTCTTCGCTCTCGGCCTTCACGAGCTTGGCCTGAGGCACGCTCTGGGGGCTGGGCACGCCCTTCCAGACGTACCTGGTGCCGCGCTTCTGGCCGCTCTTGCCGATCTGCTCGGACGCTTCCAGCTCCGTGAACAGGCGCCGCAGGGTGGCGGGGGCCCAGTCACATTCCTTGAGGCCTAGGGCCTCCTGGGCCTCGAAGCTGCTCAGGGAGCCCTTGGCCTGCAGGGCTTGGCTCAGCAGTTTCTTTAGGTCCTCGAGCTCGGGCTTGGAGCGGCGGGCCTTGGTCTTGAAGGCGGGGGCGGACTCGGCGGCCGGAGCGGGCGCAGACGCCTTGGGCGCAGGGGCCTGGGGGCTGGGGGCGGCCGGGGCGCTCTGGGCCTCGACGAGCAGGCCATCCAGATACATGTCGCCGCGCTCGGCCTGGAAGAACACCACTACCGACCCAGGGGCCAGACCTTCATTCTGGAGGGCTGTGATGATCCGCTCGCCAATGCGTGACTTTTGGTCGGAAGAAAGATTGGGGGATTTAATTGTAACGACTGCCATATGTTCTCCACTATGTTTAAGCAACCTATATGATATCTAGCTAAGAAAAATTTGAGAAATATTTATTTTATGACTAATCAGGTAGACTTCCCCGCGAGGGTCCCATGCGCAAGCCAAAGATTGAACGTCCCGAGGAACAGCAACGTTTCGAGAACTTTCTGCGTTCCCGCCAGCTTAAGTTGACGGGCGAAAGGCTCGAACTGGTGGAAGAGGTCTTCGGTCAGCCCCACCACTTCGACGCCGATCAGCTGCACATGGCCCTCAAGCAGAAGAGCAAGGCCATCAGCCGGGCCACGGTCTATCGGACGCTGGACCTGCTGGTGCAGTGTGGTCTCGTTCGCAAGAGCAGCCTTGGGGATCAGCATGCGCACTATGAGGCGGTCCGCAGCGACGAGCACCATGACCACCTGATCTGCCTGAACTGCGATGCCATCATCGAGTTCTACCGCCCCGACCTGGAGGCCCTCCAGGACCAGATCTGCACGGAGTACGCCTTCCGGCCCATGCACCACAGCCACCACATCTTTGGGCTCTGCAAGGCCTGCCAGGGGCGCGCCACGGACGACTCGGTGCTGGCGCACCGCATGAGCCAGCTGAACACTTAGCTGTCGGCTGTCAGCTGTGAGCCCCCCGCGCGCCGCCGCCGGGTGGTCACGGACCCAGCGTTGGCGGTAGTCTGGGCCATGGCAAAACTAACGATCCAAGATCTCCAGCGGCTCCCCAAGACGGACCTCCACGTCCACCTGGACGGGAGTCTGCGCATCCCAACCATCCTCGAGCTCGCCGAGGAGCAGAAGGTGAAGCTTCCCGCCAACTCGGTCGATGGCCTGCGCCCCTTCGTGGAGGTGGGCGACGACTGCAAGTCCCTGGTGGACTACCTCCGGGCCTTCGATGTGACCCTCTCGGTGATGCAGACCTACGACAGCTTGGTCCGTACGGCCTTCGAGCTGGCTGAGGACGCGGCGTTGGAGAATGTCCGCTACATGGAGGTGCGCTACAGTCCCATCCTGCACCAGCAGAAGGGGCTGACCATGCACGCCATCGTGCAGGCCGTGCTCGAGGGTCTCGCCAAGGCCGAGCGGCAGTACAACATCAAGACGGGCGTCATCCTCTGCGGCATGCGGCACATCTCGCCGGACATCTCGCTCAGGCTGGCGGACCTGACCGTGGCCTTCAAGAACAAGGGCGTGGTGGGCTACGACCTGGCCGGGGCCGAGGAGAACTTTCCCGCCAAGCGCCACAAGGATGCCTTTGGCCGGGTGCTCCAGAACAACATCAACTGCACCCTCCACGCGGGCGAGGCCTACGGACCCGAGAGCATCCACCAGGCCATCCACCTCTGCGGCGCCCACCGCATCGGTCACTGCGTGCGGCTCATCGAGGATGGGGACCTGCTGAACTACGTCAACGACCACCGCATCCCGCTGGAGTGCTGCCCCTCCAGCAACGTGCAGACCAAAGCCGTGAAGAAGATGGCCGATCACCCTATCCGGCTCTTCTACGACCTGGGCCTGCGGGTCACGGTGAACACGGACAACCGCATGGTCACGGGTACCACCGTCAGCCGCGAGTTCCAGGTCATCCACGATGAACTGGGGTTCAACCTGGAGGAGATCAAGGAGCTCATCCTCATGGGCTTCAAGAGCGCCTTCCTGCCCTACGCCCTGAAGCGGGCGCTGCTCGCGGAAGTGGTGCATGAGCTCAAGTCCTTCACGCCGGAGAGCCTCGAGAGCAAGCGGGAGCACCTGTAGTATCCTGACTTGTGAGGTCAAGATTCATGCTGGACCGCTTCGCCGCCTTTCTCGACAGCCACGCCAAGATTCTCCTCACCACCCATGAGAATCCTGACGGGGACGGGGTGGGTGCGGCCGTGGCCCTGGCCGCCTACCTGAAAGAGCAGGGCACCGAGGTCCGGATTGTAGTGACCCCTTCGCTGCCGGAGAATCTCCGCTTCCTGGACCCCCAGGGCTGGGTGGAGGCCTTCGAGCCTGCGGGTCGCCACGCGGATCTGGCCCAGTGGCCCGAGGCTTGGCTGCTAGTGGATGCCTCGGACCCCCAGCGGATGGGACCGCTGACCCCGGCCTTTCTGGCGACCAAGGCGGTCCGGGCCTGCCTTGACCACCACCTGAAGGATGCCCCAGATGGCTTCCACGCCGAATTCACGGACAGCACTGCCAGCGCCAGCGCCGAGCTGGTCTATGACCTCGTCCGGCCGCGCGTCGGAGGGGAGCTGCCGCCGGTGATGGTCCAGGCTCTGTATGCCGGTCTGGTGAGCGACACGGGCAACTTCCGACATTCCAACAGCACGCCGAAGGTTCACCACGCAGCCGCGGACCTGATCGCCCAGGGTGCGCATCCGGCTCGGACCTTCACTGCCCTCTACCAGACGGCCACCCCCGCCAAGCTCAAGCTCTTCGGCCGGGCCATGGGGGGACTGCAACTCCGCGGCGAGGGGCAATTCGCTTACGTGGCCGTCAGCCAGGAAGACCTCACAGCCTGCGGCGCGACCCCCGAAGACCTTGACGACCTGGTCGAGGAGCCGCGCAAGCTGAAGGGCGTGGAGGTGGCCGCCCTGTTCTCCGAGACGGCCGACGGCCGTGCCAAGGTGAGTCTCCGGTCCCGGGAGCGGGTGGATGTGAATGCCGTCTGCCGCGAGTTTGGCGGTGGGGGACACCGGCTGGCCTCCGGCGCCAAGGCCGCCCAGTCCCTGCCAGCGTTCATCGCCCAGGTGGAGGCGGCGGTCCTGGCCCAGCTGGGGCGCGATATTGTCTGATGCAATCATTTTTTAATGAGATCGATTCTAAAAATCGGCGACCCTTTTTTCCCGTAGTGGCATCCAAGACGTTGAACCAACTTCCCTGGACCCCCATGTCTCCCACCGATCCCAGCAGCGCCCCGAAGCTTGAACTCTTCTGCAAGTTGCAGGCGGACAAAGTCCCTTTCATCGCCAAGGCGAACGTCCCTTCCGTCTTTGGTAAGTTCACGGTCTACGGCTTCCTTGAGCACGCCACGGGCAAGGAGCACTTGGCCATCGTCAGCGGCGAGATTGATGCCCGCCGCCGGATTGCCGTGCGCGTCCACTCCGAGTGCTGGACCGGGGACGTGCTGGGCAGCCTGAAATGCGACTGCCGCCAACAGTTGGAGGAGGGCCTGCGCCACGTGGCCGAACATGGCGGCATGGTGCTCTACCTGCGTCAGGAGGGTCGCGGCATCGGCCTGCTCAACAAGCTCAAGGCCTACACCCTCCAAGAGCAGGGGCTGGACACGGTCGAGGCGAACCACTCGCTTGGCTTCCCTGATGACCTGCGCACCTACGACTGCGCGGTGGAAATGCTGAAGTTTTTCGGCATCACCAAGGTTAAGCTACTCACCAACAACCCCCGCAAGATCGGGGCCCTGGAGTCCGCCGGGATCGATGTGGACCGTGAGCGCCACCAGCAGGCCTCAAACCCCCACAACCTCCGCTATCTCAAGACCAAGGCCCGCAAGAGCGGGCACATGCTGGACTTCGAGGAAGAGGCGCTTTAGGGGCTGATAGCTATATCCCATGCCCATACCCGTATCTGACCAGACCATCTCCAACATCTCCCACGTCATCCAACTGTCGGTGGCACCGGTCTTTCTGTTGACGGCCATCGGCACGATCCTCGGGGTGCTCTCCACGCGGTTGGCGCGGATTGTGGATCGCGCCCGGGCTCTGAACGAGCGCCTCGAGACCGTCACGGAAGACCGGATTCCGCCGATCCGACAGGAGATGCACATCCTGGCTAAGCGGCGGCGCTTTGTGAACTTCGCGATCACTTCCGGAACCATCTCGGCGCTGCTGGTTTGCATCAGCATCGCCACCGTGTTCCTCGGCGCCATCCTGAAGGCCAGCATCGCCATTCCCGTGGCGATGCTGTTCATCCTGGCGATGGGCGCCTTCGTCGCCGCGCTGGTGTTCTTCCTGCGGGAGATCTTCCTGGCGGCGCGGAGTCTCCACCTGGGGTGACTACAGGCTCTTGATGGCCGCGATCTCCTGGGGGCTGAGGAAGCGCCAGGTGCCGGGCTTCAGCAGCGGGTCTGCCAGGGGGCCGAACTGGACCCGGCGCAGCTTGCTGACAGGGTGGCCCACGGCGGCGAACATGCGGCGGATCTGCTGGTTCTTGCCCTCGGTGAGGGTCACCTTGAGCCAGGGGTTGTCGCCCTTTTCGGCGACCTCGATGTGGCAGGGCTTCAGGCGCTGGCCGCTAAGGAGAAAGCCC
>CAIMQW010000157.1 GCA_903843705.1 uncultured Holophagaceae bacterium
CAACATTCTGGCCACTGCCCTGGGCAACCCTGAGGAGGCGGCCGTCTAGGCCGCGGAAAGGAGAGCGATCATGTTCAAAAAAGCTGATAACAACGCCCTTTGGGCCATCGGACTTTCCCTTGTCCTGTTCTTCATCGGGGGCATCCTCACCACCGTCGTGCCGCCCCTCGTGGACACCTCCTGGTCGAAGCCCTTCGAGAACCACGACCCCGCCAAGGGCCCGACCGGCAAACTGGTGCCCCTCACCGACCTGCAGATGAAGGGCCGGGCCATCTACGTCCGGGAAGGCTGCTGGTACTGCCACACCCAGCAGATCCGCACCCTCCTGGCCGACACCAAGCGCTACGGCTGGCGCGGCGTCGATGCCCCCATCTCCACCCCGGACGAGTTCGTTTATGACGATCCCCACATGTTCGGCACCAAGCGCACCGGGCCCGACCTCGCCCGCATCGGCGGCAAGTACGACACCCAGTGGCACCGCACCCACTTCCGGAATCCACGCGACCTCGTGAAGGGCTCCATCATGCCGCCCTACCCCTGGATCGTGGCCAACCCCGAGGAGTTCAACGCTCTGGTGGCCTACCTCCAGAACCTCGGCCGCAGCAAGGACTGGCGCCCGGCCAACGACTACGAGAAGTAGCGCCATGCCCGCCACGGACTACACCTATCCCAGCGTTTATTTCGCCTACCTGTTCTTCTTTTTGTCCTTTGCCTTGGCCGTCTATTTCTTCATCCGGTCCAGGAAAGACGGGTACTGGGAGGACAAGGGCGAGGACGTGAAGTTCCAGGTATTCCAGGACGACGACAAAACCAGGAGGACGCCATGACTGAAGAGAAGAAGGGCCAGGAGGATCTCAAGGACTACGCTGGCGGCTGGATGATGGAGCGCAAGGGCACGGACGCCCCCGGGTTCCTGAAGTTCGCCTTCCCGGTCATCGGCCTTGGCTGCGTGGCCTACCTGTTCATGCAGATCTACGGTGACGTGGGCCACGACACCCGGGGTCCCCTGGTGAAGCAGTTCAACGAGGTCTCCAAGACCAGTCCGGCGCTCAGCTACACCGTTGCCGCGCTGGCCCTGATCTACGTGGTCATCGTCGTGGTCTTCGCCTTCCGCAAACCCCATCAGGATTGACACCGTGGATAACGCCAGCTGGCAGTACAGGGTTCCCGACGACTCGCAGTACTGGGTCGAGATGGTCAAGTGCCAACACGCCTGCCCCGTCCACACGGACGCCTGCGGGTACGTGACGGCCATTGCCGAGGGTCGGTACGAGGACGCCTACCGCATCGCCCGCTCCACCAACCCCTTCGCTTCCATCTGCGGGCGGGTCTGTGGTGCGCCCTGCGAAGCCAACTGCCGGCGCGGCTCCCTGGACGAACCTGTGGCGATCCGCGCCCTCAAGCGCTTCGTCACGGACCAGTACGGTCCTGAGACCGGCGATTACGCCAGCTACCGCGCCGGCAGCAACCAGCGCATGCTCCCCCCCAACCATGGGGACTACGAGAAGGTCGCCGTCATTGGTGCCGGGGTCAGCGGCATGACCGTGGCCCACGACCTGGTCCAGATCGGGTACAAGGTCACGGTGTTCGAGGCCAACCACGAACCCGGCGGCATGCTGACCGTGGGCGTGCCGGTCTTCCGGTTGCCGCGCGACCTGGTGCGCCACGAGATCCAGGGCATCCTGTCCATGGGCGTGGAGCTGAAGTGCAACATGAAGCTGGGCCGCGACTTCACCCTCGCAGACCTGCGGGCCCAGGGCTACAAGTCCATCTTCCTGGGGGTGGGCCTGCCCAACGGCCGGAAGCTCAGCCTGCCCGGCGGCGAGACCGAAGGCGTCTTCGACGGCATGGAGTTCCTAAAGGCTTTCAACGAGGGCACGCCCCTGCCCATGGGCCGCCGCGTGGTAGTGGTCGGCGGCGGCAACGTGGCCTATGATGTGGCGCGCTCTGCCCTGCGTCCCTTCGAGGCCCTGAACAAGGAAGACGCCCTCCTGGAGATGGGCCATAGCGAGAAGGTGGCCTACGACGTGGCGCGCTCTGCCCTGCGTATGAGCGGCGACAAGGAAATCCACGTGGTCTGCCTCGAGTCCCGAGAGGAGATGCCCGCCGACGACGTCGAAGTCGAGGAAGGCGCCGAGGAGGGCATCCACCTCCACAACCGCGTCGGCCCCAAGGAGATCATCATCGAGAATGGCAAGCTCAAGGGCTTGCGGGTGGTGAAGTGCCTTTCGGTCTTCAACAAAGAGCGGCGCTTCGAGCCCAAGTTCGATGAGAACGACCTCACCGACATCCACGCCGACACCGTCATCTTCGCCATCGGCCAAACCTCGGACCTGTCCTTCCTCAAGCCCGAGGACGGCGTGGAGGTGAATCGGGGCCTCATCAAGGTCGATCCGCTCACCTACCAGACTACCGCTCCGGACGTCTTCGCCTGCGGTGACGTGGCCCACGGCGCACGCCTGTTCATCGACGCCATCGCCTCGGCCCACACCGCCGCCCGCTCCATGCACGACTACCTGCGCGGCACCCGCACCGACGTGGTGGTGCGCAAGCGCTGGCTGCCCGCGGTCTACACCATGGCGGAGGGCTGGCACCGC
>CAIMQW010000158.1 GCA_903843705.1 uncultured Holophagaceae bacterium
GAGGGCCGGGCCAAGCTCATGGACTTCGGCATCGCCCGGAGCATGGGCCACAGCGGCATGGATCCGGAGGAAGGGCTGGAGCCGCCTGTGCCAGGGGCCGACAGCACGGAGAACTATGCCCAGACCATCGCCCTGCGCCTGACCCGAATGGGGGACTTTCTCGGATCGCCCGCCTACGCTCCGCCAGAGGTCCTGCGGGGAGGCGAGGGCACACCCGCCTCTGACCGCTACAGCTTTGCCGCCACCGCCTTCGAGCTGTTGACGGGCCAGCTGCCGCACCCCGGCAGCGGCATCACGGAGATCATCGTCCACATCCTGCGGGAGCCGGTGACCCTGCCACCGGACCTCCCCCCGAGGCTGGGGGCGGTGTTCAACCGGGGGCTCGCCGTCGATCCCGATGACCGCTACACCACCCTTCCGGAGTTCATGGAGGAGTTGATCGACGCGCTGCCCGGACCGGCCAGCATGCGGGCCCGTCTCTTCGCGGCCCTGGGCCAGGAGGAGGATGGCAGCAGCGTGTCCACCGCCCGGTTCCGGATCGCGGAGTTGGGTCTGGAGGACGCCGGCCCGGCTCCCCCGGCCTCCAGGTCGCGGTCGGGGCGGTCGCTGAAGATTACCCTCGCGGAGGACCCCGTCGAGAGCTACCTGGCGTCCCGGAAGGTCCCCGCGGAGCCCACGCCTGGCCAGATCGACTGGATCCGGATCCTCAAGTGGGTGGTCTTCACCTTCCTGGTCCTCCAGCTCTTCTGGTGGTTGGCGCCGGCGATCTCCAGGTTCCGGCTCAAGTCCTGATCAGGCGAAGGCCCGCAGCAGCAGGAACTGGCTGCCATTCCAGCAGGCGTGGATGAGGATGGGGGTGCGGAGGCTGCCCGTGTGGCGCATGGCCAGTCCCATGACAAAGCCAAGGGCACTGAGCGTGGGCAGCCCGGCGGGCTGGAGGTGGATCGCTCCAAAGAGCACCGCAGACAGCACCAGGGCCAGGGCCAGCCGCTGCCTCTGGGCCAGAACGGGCAGCAGGAAGCCGCGGAAGAACAGCTCCTCGAAGCAGGGCGCCAGCAGGGTGATGGTCAGGAAGAGGGCCAGATTCGGGAGCCAGCCGCGTAGGCTGCGCAGCAGCTCCTGCAGGTCCCGCTGGGTGCTCTGGTCGGGGCTCAGCAGGGGTCCCGCCACCAAGGCCACGGCCAGTACCAGCAGCACTGCCAGACCCAGGAAGGCACCGCCCCAGGCGAGGTCCCGGCCCGGGCGACCCGGCGCCACCCGGTGCCAGAGCTCCCGCCAGCGGAGTCCCTCCGCCCAGCAGAGCAGACGGATGCCCAGGGCCGCGTGGAGGGTGTAGCCCAGGGGAATGGCGAGCCACCGGAGCCCAGGCCAGGGGGCGACCAGCAGCCCCGAGAGGTTGCTGGCCAGGAAGAAGCCCAGGAACCAGGTCAGGAGGACCAGGGCTGCGGCCCGGCCCGACAGGGACCAGACCGGCAGCGGCTGGGGCAGGGGCCGGTCCCGGGTCGCCAGCAGGTAGATGAGCAGGGCCAGGCCGCCCGCCGCGGCGGCCACCACCAGCGACCCCATGGCCGCGAGTCCGGCCAGGCGGGTCGTCAGGGTGCGCCGGGCCTGGGCGCGGAGGGCATCGCCACCTGTTTCGCGGTCCCGGAGGCGGGCTTCCAGCAGGTCGGCGGTGTAGCCCGCCCCGAGGCGGCGATGGACTTCGGCTCGGTCGGCGTCGCTCGGGAGGGGTGCCCCGGCGTAGGCGGCGAGGCAGGCCCGCCGAAAGCCCGGTCCCCCCGTTCCGGCCGGGGTGATCGCATCCAGCCAGCGGGTGGTCGGCTCTTTCTGATCGCCGAGCTCCGCCCTCAGGACCGCCAGCAGGGCCCGGTCCCAGGGCTCCCTGGCCTGACTCTCGACCCGGACCCAGTCCCGGGAAGCACCTTCCCGGTGCAGCAGCAGGCCCGGCCCCCCCAGGGCCACCTCCACCAGGCGGCCCTGGAGGCTGGCCCGCTCCGAGGGGCGCTGGGCGCTGCGCTGGCGGGCAGCAAGGGTAAGCCCGGCCACCAGCAGCGCGAGGAGGGACAGCAGGGCGATGAGGGAATCCGCCCAGCGGCGGTCAGGGTGCCAGGGCTGGCGGGCATCGGCGGACATGGCTCCAGGCTACGCGAGAGCGGCTGGGACGGGTACCACTAGAAGGGCTGGCGGCCCGTGCGCCGGAACCGCCAGGTGGACCAGCGGAGGTAGATCCGGTTGACCAGGCGGGGGCAGCCGGGGAGGGCCAGCAGAGGGGACAGCCACCGCCAACCCGGCAGTCGGCGGGCGATGGGGCGCAGCAGGTCGGCCCCGGCTTGGACCTCCCGGGTGCCCAGGTCGAGCCCGTGGATCTCCCGCTCGAGGGGCTTCCCGGCCAGCTCGGGACCCAGGCGCAGCAAGTCCGGGTCGCGCAGAGAGACCACGTGGAGCAGCCCGCTCCGGTCCCGCCGGGCCAGCCAGAGGGCCATGCGGCAGCAGAGGGTGCAGGCGGGGTCATAGGCAAGGAGCAGCGGCGCGGGCATCGTCGATTCCAGGGTTGGCGTTAAGGTAGTGGAATTGGAGGCTCCATGCCATTCTCCCATCCCATTGAAGTCAGGTTTGGCGATCTGGACGCCATGGGCCATGTGAACAATGCCATGATCGTCACCTACATCGAGCAGGCCCGGTTCCAGTGGTGGCGGAGCTACCTGGGGGGCCGGAAGTTCCAGGAGGAGGGGTTCCTGCTGGCCCGGGTGGAGGTGGACTACCGCATGCCCATCCTGCTGGGGGAGGACGTTCGCGTGGAGCTGCACGTCAGCCGGGTGGGCAACAGCTCCTTCGAGCTGACCTACCGCATCACCAAGGGGCTCGCCGGCGAGCTCTTCGCCGAAGGCAAGTCCGTCCAGGTCATGCTGGACTTCGCCACCAACCGCCCCAAGGCCCTCTCCGCCGCAACGCGGGAGTGGCTCGAAGCCCAAGCCTGATGTATTTGGGCACCGCGACCTGGGACGAGGGGCCGGCGGTCCGGCGGGCCCTCGTGGCCCGGCTGGACTCCGGTCGCCTGGCGGACCTGAGCCGCATTGAGGCCCTTCGGCTGCGGAAGCTGGGTGAGGGGGACCCCGACCGGTTGGCCGAGGTGCTGGTGCCCGCCAGCCTGCGCCGCTTGCTGGACGGGGGCCCCCGAGCCCTGGCCCGGGTGCGCCAGACCGTGGCCTATGCCGAGAAGTGGGACCGGCGGGGGACCCTCCCTGAGTTCCTGGCACCAGCGGCCTCGGCGGTGGCCCTGGGCCCCTGTCTGCCCCGGCCCGCGGCCCTGCGCCGGATGGATGGCTCCCAGCTGGACCGCTTCGGTGTCCGGGGGCCAGGGGCGGAGCTCGTAGCTCCGCCCAAGCCGGGTATGGCTGCCGTGGGGCTGGCCGGCGGCACCATCGGGGGCTTCTGTCTTGCCCTGGAGGAGGCCGACAGTCTGATGCTGGGGGCCTGGCTGACGGATGCCTGGCCCAAGGGGAGCCTGGAGCTTCGTTCGGGGGGCACCCGCCGGAGCGCGCCCCTCAAGGCTTGGGAGGGGCTGGACCTGCCCCCGCTGCGCTCCGGCGAGGTGCTGCTTCTGCCGCCCCCGAAGCTGAAGCCGCTGCACGGCCTGGTGGCCGGCGCGGAGGTCTGCCTCAGTGCGGGCTTCGAGCAGCTGGTCCTGCGCCTCGGCCCCGAGAGCGTCCATCCCACGGTGCAGTAGGTCGCGGCACTGGTGGGGACTCAGCCCCGCATCATCTCGGCGATGAGGAAGGCCATCTCCAGGCTCTGGGTGCCGTTCAGTCGGGGGTCGCAGCCGGTCTCGTAGGCCTTGGCGAGGTCGGCCTCGGACAAGCGCTCGGTGCCGCCGGTGCACTCAGTGACGGCCTCACCCGTGAGCTCGATATGGACGCCCCCTAGGTGGGAGCCCTGGGCCCGGTGGAGCTCGAAGGCCAGGCGGAGCTCCGCGAGAATGGCGGCGAAGTCCCGGGTCTTGAACCCGGAGGCGCTCTCGACGCCGTTCCCGTGCATGGGGTCGCAGCTCCAGAGCACCGGGTGGTCCGTGGCCTGGACCGCCGCCACCAGGGGGGGCAGGGCGGCCTGGATGCGGGTGGCGCCGAAGCGGGAGATCAGGGTGATGCGGCCGGGCTCGCGGTCGGGATCGAGCAGGTCGAGCAGGGCGACCAGGTGCTCCGGGGTGGCGCTGGGGCCCACTTTCACGCCGATGGGGTTCCGGAGGCAGCGGAGGTACTCGAGGTGGGCGCCGTCCAGCTGGCGGGTGCGCTCCCCCACCCAGAGGGTGTGAGCGCCGAGGTTGCAGTAGCCACTGTCCTCGCCGCTCCAGCGGGTGAGGGCCTCTTCGTAGGGCAGCAGCAGGGCCTCGTGGCTGGTGAAGAAGTCGATGCGCTCCAGCACGTCGCGCTGGACGCCCCCCAGGGCCTCCAGGAAGTCCAGGGACTCCCGCACCTGGTCCAGGGTCCGCCGGTAGGCGGGCACCTCGCCGGAGCCGCCCGGGAGCTCCCAGCGCTCGGGATGGTGCAGGTCCGCGAAGCCGCTGGCCGTGAGGGCCCGCAGGTGGTTGAGGGTGGCGGCCGAGTGGAAGTAGGCCTCCAGCATCCGGCCGGGATCGGGCCGGCGGCGGTCGGGATCGGGTTCCAGGCCGTTGATGAGGTCGCCTCGGTAGCTGGGCAGCTCCCGGCCCTGGACCAGTTCCGTAGGTTTGCTGCGGGGCTTGGCAAACTGGCCGGCGATGCGCCCCACGCGCACCACGGGCTTGCGCCCGCCGTGGGTGAGGGCCACGGACATCTGAAGCAGCACCCGCAGCTTGCCTTCGATGGCTTCCGGGGTGCAGTCCTGGAAGCGCTCGGCGCAGTCGCCGCCCTGGAGCAGGAAGCGCCGGCCCGCTGCGGCCTCCGCCAGCAGCCCGCGCAGGCACGCAATCTCGCCTGGCACCACCAGGGGCGGCAGGCGGCGAAGCCGTGCCAGGACGCCCTCGACCTCTGAGGGGCTGTCGTAGGTTGGCTGCTGCAGGGCCGGGCGGCGCTGCCAGCTGTGGGGATTCCAGGGCGTCCCGCCCCTGGCCGGAAGGGGAGACTCGCTCAACCGAGGGCCAGCATCCGCTCGAGGGGCTTCAGGGCCAGCACGCGGAGTGACTCGTCCAGGCGGATCTCGGGCTTGAGGTCTCGGAGGCAGAGGTAGAGCTTCTCCAGGCTGTTGAGCTTCATGTAGGGGCAGAGGCTGCAGTTGCAGCCGCTGTCGGCGGGCGCGGGAATCAGTTCCGCCTGCGGCCGCCGCAGGCGCATCTGGTGGAGGATGCCCGCCTCGGTGGCGACGATGAAGGCTGTTGCGCGGTCCTTCTCGACATAGTTCAACAGGGCCGCGGTGGAACCCACGAAGTCCGCAAGCTGACTGACGGTGGCGTCGCACTCGGGATGGGCGATGAGCTTGGCCTCGGGGTGCAGGGCCTTGAGGGCGGCCAGGCGCTTGGCGGTGAACTGCTCGTGCACGATGCAGAAGCCCGGGAACAGCACCATTTCGCGGCCCGTCTGCTTCATCACCCACTTGCCCAGGTGGCGGTCCGGGGCGAAGACCAGCTTGCGGTCTTTCGGCAGGCTGTTCACCACGCGCTCGGCGTTGCTGCTGGTGCAGATGACGGTGCTGAGGGCCTTCACGCCCGCGGAGCAGTTGATGTAACTGACGACATCGTGGTCAGGATACTGCTTCAGCCACTCGGCAAAGTAGTCCGCCGGGCAGCGGTCCGCCAGGCTGCAGCCCGCGTCCATGTCCGGGATCACCACGGTCTTGGTGGGGTTGAGGATCTTGGCGGTCTCGGCCATGAAGTGGACGCCGCAGAAGGCGATCACGTCGGCATCGGTCTTGGCGGCCTGCTGGCTGAGTTGCAGGCTGTCGCCCACGAAATCAGCCAGGTCCTGGATCTCCGGCTCCTGGTAGTAGTGGCCCAGGATCACGGCATTGCGCTCGGCCTTGAGGCGCCGGATCTCGGCGGGCAGGTCCAGCCCCGCGGGGATGCTCTCGAGGTCGGGGAGGTAGGGGGCAGTCAGGTCCATGGGTTCATTCTAGGGGTCCTCAGGTCGGGCGGGAGGTCCGGGTTCTTTTCCCGACAAGGTGTCAACCCTTCTCCAGGAAACTTCGGATGCGCCGACCGGGCTCCGGGTGGTCGAAGATTTCAGAAAAAGCGGCTCTTTCCCACCCCAGGGCCGCAGCACGTGGTAATCCGGCCTGATTTTGGCCGAGCTCCCCCAACAGGGCGAGGGCTCGGTCGCACGCCAAAAAGGCTGTTGCCACACGCGGGCTTGTGCTACCCTGGTCGAGGATCACAGGGTCCAAGTGGATGTGGGAATCCGATGCATGCCCCCCAAGGGCGGCTATCGGTCCACGTCTAGTTGTATTCATGCTTATTCATCCAAGGGGGAAACATGTCCAAGACTCAGGCTCCGGATACGTCCAGCATCTCACGGCTGGACCAGGTCAAGGTCAGCCAGTACTTCGGCTGCAACACCTTCAGCGAGCGCACCATGCGCGAGCGGCTGCAGAAGGATGTCTACAAGTCCTACCGCCAGTCCCTGAAGCGCAGCGAGCCCCTGTCCCCCGAAGTGGCCAAGAGCGTGGCTCTGGCCATGAAGGAGTGGGCCATCGAGCTGGGCTGCACCCACTTCACCCACTGGTTCCTCCCCATGACCGGCGCCACGGCCGAGAAGCATGACGCCTTCATCATGTGGGACGAGCCCGGCCAGGTCACGGAGCGCTTCAGCGGCGGCATGCTCACCCAGGGCGAGCCGGATGCCAGCTCCTTCCCGAGCGGCGGTCTGCGCGCCACCTTCGAGGCCCGGGGCTACACCGCCTGGGATCCCGCCAGCCCGGCCTTCCTCATGGAAGGTCCTCTGGGCAAGACCCTCTGCATCCCCACGGCCTTCATCGGCTACCACGGCGAGGCGCTGGATCACAAGGTGCCCCTCCTGCGCTCCATGGGCGTCGTCTCCGAGCAGGCCGTCGCCGCGCTCAAGTTCTTCGGCGTGAATGCCGAGTCGGTTGTGGCCCAGTGCGGTCCTGAGCAGGAATACTTCGCGGTGGACCTGGAGCTGGCCCAGCAGCGGCCCGACCTGCTCTTCGCCAACCGCACCCTCCAGGGGGCCAAGCCCCCCAAGGGCCAGGAGCTCGAGGACCACTACTTCGGCAGCATCAAGGAGCGCGTGCTGGGCTTCATGCAGGAAGTTGAGCTGGAGTGCTTCAAGCTTGGCATCCCCGCCAAGACCCGCCACAACGAAGTGGCCCCCAACCAGTTCGAGATCGCACCGATTTACGAAGCGGCCAACCTCGCCAGCGACCACAACCAGCTGCTGATGGAACTCCTGAAGTCCATCGGAGAGCGCCGTGGTCTCGCCATCCTGCTCCATGAGAAGCCCTTCGCCGGTGTCAACGGCAGCGGCAAGCACGTGAACTGGAGCATCGCCACGGAAGAAGGCCAGAACCTGATGGAGCCCGGCCAGACGCCCGAGGAGAACCTGCAGTTCCTCTACTTCCTCTGCTCCACCCTGAAGGCCATCCACACCCACGGTGGCCTGCTCCGCGCGGCCATCGCCAGCGCCGGGAACGACCACCGCCTCGGCGCCAACGAGGCGCCCCCGGCCATCATGTCTGCCTTCCTCGGCGCCCAGCTGAACCACATCCTGGACGCCATCGAGAAGGGCGACGTGGCCAACGTCTCCATCCAGGGAATCATCGATCTGGGCATCGGCAACCTGCCCCGCATCGAGAAGGACGCCACGGACCGCAACCGCACCAGCCCCTTCGCCTTCACGGGCAACAAGTTCGAGTTCCGTGCCGTGGGCTCCAGCCAGCCCATCGCCCTCCCCCTGACGGTCATCAATGCTGCCGTGGCCGAGGCCCTCGAGGACCTCAACACCAAGCTGGCGGCCGAGCTCAAGGCTGGCAAGGAGCACAAGGCGGCCGTCATGACCGTGGTGCGCCAGGCCATCATCGAGACCAAGGCCATCCGCTTCGAGGGCAACGGCTACTCGGACGAGTGGAAGGTCGAGGCCGAGCGCCGGGGCCTGCCCCACGCCAAGGACACCGTGGCTGCCCTGCACATCTGGGAGGAGCCCGCCGTGAAGGCGGTCTTCTCGAAGGCTGGCATCCTTTCCGAGGGCGAGCTTGAGTCCCGGCTCCACATCCGGCACGAGCAGTACCAGAAGGCCATCGCCATCGAGACCCAGGTCCTAAAGGAGATGGCTGAGACCCAGATTCTGCCCTCCATCTCGGCGGACCTCGGCGCCCGCGCCGAGAGCCTCGCGAAGCTGGCGGTAGTTGGCATCACCGTCCCCGAGACCCTGAAGCAGGCCCTGCAGGCCCAGGCCACCCTCGCCGGCGAGGCTCAGGCCCGCCTCACCACCATGAAGGCCGCCCTGAATGCGGCTGAGGCCATCGAGGACCTCCACGCCCGCACCGAGGCCTTCGGGAACTCGGTCAACCAGTCCAAGCACGCCCTCCGCGAAGTCCTGGACCAGCTGGAAGAAGCCTGCGACGCGGATCTCTGGCCCCTGCCGAAGTACTGGCAGCTGCTGGCTCCCCTCGTCTAGCGTCTTCGATACCCATGAAAACGGGCCGCATCTGCGGCCCGTTTTCATGCAGCTTCGAGGCTACTTCCCGAACCGGAAGACGGCGCTGACCTGGAGCCATGTGGCGGTGTCGTAGCCAAAGCCATCGGCGCCGCTCTTGTCGACAAAGATCTGGTTCAGGGTGCCTTCCAGGGCGAAGGTGCGGTTGAAGATGTAGCCAGCTCCGCCGCGCACACCGAGCTTGCCGCTCTGGGTGGAGCTGCCGCTGGTCCACCGTCCGGCGCCGTTGATGAACTCCCAGTCGCTCTTGATCTGGTTCAGGTTCGCCCCAGCGACGCTGTACCAGCCCCGATGGAGTCCCTCGAAGCGGTAGACCCAATCCGCTCCGGCCTGGAAGGCCTTGTAGTCGTTCTTGGAGGCGGCGAACCCGCCCCAGCCCGACCCCGGGAAGTTCTGGAAGGTCAGGTGGGCCCGGACTTCATGGCGGGGGGCGACCTGGAAATCCAGGTGGCCGCCGACGTGGGAACCAAAAAACTGGTTGGTGCCAAGGTCCGACTTGTCCTTCAAGTCGCCTACCGGCAGGGAGAGACCGGTATAGACGCCGCCGGTGATGGTCTGGGCAGACAGGGCCGCGCCCGTGAAAAGGCAGGCAAGGAAGAGGGTCGTGCGCATCGGTGCTCCTCGGTTGGGACGCCCCCGGAAGGGCGCTTGCCTAGCCTAGCGGAGCCCTTTCCGTCCCGCGTCAACCGAAGGGACTACGGCGCGCTACCCCCGCTGGGTCAGGCCCTATTCCAGCGTCACGCCGCGCCCGCTGAGGATGCGCGCCTCGATCTTGGAGGTGCTGTGCCCCGGAAGGAAGGGGATGAGGATGAGGCGTCCACCCAGGGCTTCCACGACCTCGCGACCCACCACGGTCTCTGGCGTGTAGTCCCCACCCTTCACAAGAACCTCCGGTCGAAGGGACTGGATCAGCTCCAACGGCGTGTCTTCATCAAAGCGCACCACCGCGTCCACGCTCCGCAGACCTAGCAGCACGGCAGCCCGGGCAGCCTCGTCCTGCAGGGGGCGTCCCGGACCCTTCAGGCGCGCCACAGAGGCATCGCTGTTCAGCCCCACCACCAGGAAATCGCCCTGGGCGCGGGCGTCCGCCAGATACTGCACGTGCCCGGGATGGATCAGGTCGAAGCACCCGTTGGTAAAGCAGAGGGTCCGCGGGCGGGGGACCTCGGCGAGGAAGGCCTCAGGAGTTTGGAAGAAAAGGGTCGGTGACGGCATCGTAGGTTCGGAATATGATCATCGGTTCGGGGACAATTCCCAGGAGACGTCTGCCATGCCCCTCTATGAATACCGTTGCGAAGCTTGCGGCCAGCCCGAAGAGCGGCTGGAGAGCCTGTCTGCGCCTGTCATCCACGCCTGCGGGACTTGCGGAGCGGAGGAAGGCATGAAGCGCCAGCTGTCCGTGGCGGCGTTCTCCCTGTCCGGCGCAGGTTGGTACAAGGGCGCGGCCTCGGAGCCGGGGGCATCGGCCTCACCTTCACCCGCGGCTGCGGAAGCCCCCAAGAGCGGCCACGGCTGCGCTGCAGGTGGCTGCGGCTGCCCCCTGGCCGGGTGACGTCTGGCCCTTCGGTAGTTGTTGCGTTGACTTCTGGGCTTTTTCCGATAGCCTAGATGGTTCCGGCCCCGTGGGCCGGCGCAGGATTTCATCCGTCCGACGTTCCCTCGCGGAACCTCTCGGGCCCAGGCCCGGATCTTCCGGTGCCTTCCATGGAGGATGGTGTGCCTACCATCAATCAGCTGATCCGCATTGGGCGGAAAACCTTCCAGAACAAGACGAAGAGCCCCGCGCTCGACGCCTGCCCGCAGAAGCGTGGCGTGTGCACCCGCGTGTTCACCACCACGCCGAAGAAGCCGAACTCGGCCCTTCGCAAGGTGGCCCGCGTTCGTCTCACCAACGGCATCGAGTGCACGACCTACATCCCTGGCGTTGGCCACAACCTGCAGGAGCACAGCATCGTGCTCATCCGCGGTGGCCGCGTGAAGGATCTGCCGGGCGTTCGCTATCACGTGGTGCGCGGCACCCTGGACGCCACTGGCGTCGCAGGCCGCAACCAGTCCCGTTCCAAGTACGGTGCGAAGCGGCCCAAGGCCGGTGCCGCTCCGGCCAAGAAGAAGTAGGTGAGGTGAAACATGGCACGCCGTTCCGCCCCCGCAAAGCGTGAGATCCTCCCGGATCCCGTCTACAACAGCCTCGTCGTCTCCAAGTTCGTGAACATCCTCATGGAGCGCGGCAAGAAGGCTACCGCCGAACGCATCCTGTACGGTGCACTGGAGATCGTCGCCAAGAAGTCCGGCGAGGAGGCCCTCGAGGTCTTCCAGAAGGCTCTCAACAACATCAAGCCCTCGGTGGAAGTCAAGTCCCGCCGCGTCGGCGGCGCCACCTACCAGGTGCCCGTCGAAGTCGCCCAGAACCGGCGCCAGTCGCTGGCCATGCGCTGGCTCAAGACCTACTCCGCCTCCCGCGGCGAGCGCACCATGCGCGACAAGCTGGCCGGCGAGATCCTGGACGCCATGAACTTCCGCGGCGCCGCCGTGAAGAAGAAGGACGACGTCCACAAGATGGCCGAAGCCAACAAGGCCTTCGCGCACTTCCGCTGGTAGCAACACCCAAGACCGGAAGGAGCCGCCGGCTTGGCGGCTCCTTCCGCGAAGGTCTTTGAAGCACCCCCGCATCCGATTCCGATTTGATCCTTTCAGGAGGCCGCAGTGGCCCGTCAGACCCCCCTCGAGCGCTACCGGAACATCGGCATCATGGCGCACATCGATGCCGGCAAGACCACCACGACGGAGCGCATCCTGTACTACACCGGCAAGATCCACAAGATCGGTGAAGTGCATGAAGGCGCCGCCACGACCGACTGGATGGTGCAGGAGCAGGAGCGGGGCATCACCATCACCTCTGCCGCCATCACGGCCGCCTGGACCGCCCAGACGGGCCAGCTGAAGGGCATCGAGCACCGCATCAACATCATCGACACCCCCGGCCACGTGGACTTCACGGCCGAGGTGGAGCGCTCCCTGCGCGTGCTGGACGGCGCCTGCGCCGTGTTCTGCGCGGTGGGTGGCGTGGAGCCCCAGTCTGAGACCGTGTGGCGCCAGGCCGACAAGTACGGCGTGCCCCGCATGGCCTTCGTGAACAAGATGGACCGCCCTGGCGCGGACTTCTTCCGGGTTGTGGAGATGATGCGCACCCGCCTGAAGGCCCGGCCCATGCCGATCCAGATCCCCATCGGCTCCGAAGAGAACTTCCGGGGCGTGGTCGATCTCGTGATGATGAAGGGCCTCACCTTCGACGAGGGTGACAAGGGCTTCAAGGTCATCTACGGCGAGATCCCCGAGGAGCTCGTTGAGACTGCCAAGGAGTGGCGCGAGAAGCTGGTCGAGATGGTCGCCGAGACCGACGACACCCTCATGGACAAGTACCTTGGGGGCGAGGCCCTCACCGAAGACGAGATCCGCACGGGCATCCGCAAGGGCTGCATCGGCCTCGCTTTCACGCCGATGATGTGTGGCTCCGCCTTCAAGAACAAGGGCGTGCAGCCCATGCTCGACGCGGTGGTGAGCTACATGCCCTCGCCCCTCGACATCGCGGCCATCACCGGACTGGACGAGGAAGGCAACTCCGTCGAGCGCCGGGCTGACGACAGCGAGCCCTTCAGCGCCCTCATCTTCAAGATCATGGCCGACCCCTTCGTGGGTTCGCTGGCCTTCCTGCGCGTCTATTCCGGCGTGCTGGCCGCGGGCTCCGGCGTCTACAACCCTGCCAAGGGCCGGCGCGAGCGCATCGGCCGCCTCCTCCAGATGCACGCCAACAAGCGTGAGGACATCGAGGA
>CAIMQW010000159.1 GCA_903843705.1 uncultured Holophagaceae bacterium
GATGATGTGCTCGAGGGCCGCGGCACCGGGCAGCGGGGCGGCGAGCTGGCCGTGCGCTACCTGGAGACCCAGCTGCAGGCGCTCGGCCTGGCGCCCGCGAACGGCGCCAGCTACCGCCAGAAGGTCGCGCTGGCGGGTCTGCGCCTGGACTCAGCCGCCAGCAGTCTTCGCTTCGAGGGCCCGCAGGGTGTGCTGACGCCGACCCTGGGCGACGAGCTCGCCCTGGGCGCGGCGACTCCCGAATTGCTGCTGCCCGTCGACGCGCCGCTGGTCTTCGTGGGCCACGGGATTGCCGACGGCCACCGGGATGACTACAAGGGCCTGGACGTGCGCGGCCGCATCCTGGTGATGCTGGTGGGCGACCGGAAGAACGGCCCACCCCTGCCGCTCTGCTGCGAGGCGGAGAATTACGAGGGGCGCTGGACCTACAAGTTCGAGGAGGCCCGTCGACGGGGCGCCGCAGGGGCGCTGCTGATCCACACGGACGCTTCGGCGGGCTACGGCTGGGCCGTGGTGCGCAACAGTTGGTCCCAGGAGCGCTTCCAGCGGGCGGGCTCGGGGCAGGCGGGGGCGGTGCAGGGGTGGCTGACAGAGGCCGCCGCCCGGCGCCTCTTCGCGCTGGCCGGGCTCGACCTCCAGTCCCTCGTCGCCGGGGCCGATGCCCTGGGTTTCCGGCCGGTGCCGCTGGACCTTCGTGCCCAGGGCACCGTGCGCACCACCATACGGACCCTGGACCAGTGGAACGTTGCGGGCCTGCTGCGTGGGCGGGACCCGAAGCGATCCCGGGAGTTGGTGATCTACTCCGCCCACTGGGACCACTTCGGCAAGGGTGCCGACGGGGCAATCTACACCGGGGCTGTGGACAACGCTACGGGCTGCGCCGGGGTGCTGGCGCTCGCCAAGGTCCTGGCGGCCAAACCTCTGGCCCGCAGCGTACTGTTCTTCTTCCCTTGCGCGGAAGAGCAGGGACTCCTGGGGTCCGCCGCCTATGCGGAGGCGCCCCTCTGGCCCCTGGCCCGCACCCGACTGGTGATCAACTTGGAGAGCCTCAACGTGGTGGGACCCACCCGGGACATCGGGCTGCTGGGCTCCTCCGAGCCCGCGCTGCTGAAGCTGTGTGTCCGGGCCGCCGCAGCCACGGGGCTTGTGCTCACGCCGCCCAAGGCCGATCCGGCCGGACTCTGCTTCCGCACGGACCATTTCCCCTTCGCCAAGGCCGGCGTGCTCGCGCTGTCGCCGGGCTTCTCCCTGGATGGCGGCTGGGACTACCTGGGCGACAAGGCCGCCGCCCAGGCCAAGGCCGCGGCCTTCATGGGTCGTTATCATCGGCCCACAGACCGCTATGACCCCGCCTGGAACCTGGAGGGGATGCAGCAGCAGCTGCGCTTCGCACTGGAACTGGGCCGACTGGCGGCTAGCGCCCCGTAGTAATGGCCTCGTGGGCCGAGCCGCCGGCCTTCACCTTGCTGTAGTCCAGCTGGCTGCCCCGCAGGCTGTGGGGGATCACGTACACCACGATCATGGCCACCGTGGCCAGCGCCACGCCCACGCGGCTCCAGGCCTCCCGGGGATGCACGCGGGGGCCGGCCGCCAGGGCTGCCAATACCCAGGCCAGCCACATGAGCAGGGTCTTGTTGTCTGTGAGGTCGTAGCCGAAGGGCCAGCCGGTCCAGTAGGCCCCGAAGGCGTGCTTCTGCACCATGGGGCCGAGGATGAGGCCACCCACGGTCATGAAGGCCAAGGTCACCCACAGGTGGCGGCGGGGCACCGTCTGGCCGAAGAGGCAGCCCAGGGCGGTGCGGAGGCCCAGCATCACAGCCATGAACATCATGAACACATGGGGCAGCAGCACGGTTAGTGGCACCGGGCCCTTGAAGCGCAGCACGATGGGATCGGCCTTGGGGATGCGCACCAGCTCTGGGCCCGCACCCACTTCCACGCTGTACTCCACCTTGCCTGCCGGGGGCTGGATGGGCAGGTAGCCGGCGAGCTCGGCCTTGCCGCTCTTCGTCTCCTGGACCAAGGGCTGGCGGGTCCAGGCTTCCTGGGTGGGGTAGTGCCGCCAGACCAGGGTGCCGGGTAGGCCGGCGTCCGGCAGGGCCACGCGGGCCTCGCGCACGGTCTCCTGGCTGCGGACCAGGCTGTAGGCCACGTCCTTGCCCGCGATCACGGCTGCGCCGCGCAGCGGGTAGGTGGGGCCGGTCTTGCGCTGGTAGATCAGGGCGGTAGCCATGAGCAGCGCGGCGGCGGTCCAGAGGAGGACGGAGCGGGTTCGGGAGATGGGCGGAGTCGTAGACATAGCCGATCATTCTAGCCCAGGGTCGGCACCCTCGCCCAGCGCAGCTTCGCACTTGTGGACCGGGGGTTGGAGCGGCGCTCCTCGGCCGAGGCCCGCACGGGCTCCGGTGCCACGGCAGCGTAAACCCCGTCCCGCAGGCCCTGCTGGAAGGCCTTCTTCACCCGGCGGTCCTCGCCGGAGTGGAAGGTCAGGATCGCCACGCGGCCCCCGGGCTTGAGGCAGCCCGGCAGCAGGGACAAAAACTGTTCCAGCACCGTGAACTCGTCGTTCACCGCGATGCGCAGGGCCTGGAAGGTGCGCTGGAGGGACTTCTTGGTCTCCCCCTCCTGCTCGTCCCCGGGCACTTCCAGGCGCAGGGCCGTCCGCACCCGCTCAGCCAGCTCCCGGGTGGTGCGGATCGAGGCGCCCTGGACTAGGCGGGCGATGGCCGCGGCGTGAGGTTCATCGGCGTTTTCCACCAACAGCTCCGCCAGGGTCGCCTCGTCCAGGGTAGCCAGCAGGTCCGCAGCTGAGCGGCCACGGTTAGGGTTGAGGCGCAGGTCCAGGGGGCCATCGGCCTTCCAGGTAAAGCCCCGGGCGGGGTTGTCGATCTGCATGGAGGACACGCCTAGGTCCGCGAGCACCAGGTCGAAGCCGCCGGACTCGGCTTGCAGTCGCGGCAGGCCCGCGAAGTTCATGCGGCGCACCGTGAGCACGTCTTCCCCGAAGCCCAGGTCCCTCAGGCGAGCCTCGGTGCGGGGTAGCTCCAGGGGATCCACATCCACGCCGAACAGGCACCCGCCTGGCAGCAGGCGCGGCAGCAGCTCCCGCGCGTGGCCGCCATAGCCCAGGGTGGCGTCCAGGGCCACCTCGCCGGGTTGGGGGGCCAGCGCCTCGAGGATCTCCGCCACGCAGATGGGCCGGTGGGTCCCCGCTGGCGTGTGGCCCCGGGCGATGACCTTGTCCAGCTCTGCAGCGTAGTCGCCAGGTGCCAGCTCTTTGTACTTCTCCTGGAAGCGCCGCGGATGCGTCCCCTTGTAGCGGACCCGGCGGCGGGGGACCTCGTCGTCACTCATCCCCGAATGGTAGGGGAAACGGGCGTGGCCAGGGTGGTGATGAACTCAGCCAGGGCGGTGAGCACGGCGGCTTGCTGGTCGCGGTGGGGGGAGTGGCCGCAGTTCGGGAGGGCCAGCAGGCGGGTGCCGGGCACCCGGTCGGCGATTACCTCGATCTGGCGCAGGCTGGCGTATTCGTCATCCACGCCCTGAATGGCCAGGATGGGGCAGGTGATGCGGGGCAGGCAGTCCTCGATGTTCCAGTGCCGGAACTCGGGGGAGAGCCAGGTGTCGTGCCACTCCCGGAACACCCGGGGGGCGTCCGCGTGGTGCCGGGCTAGGCGCGCGGGCCATTCCGTGGTGCGCCAGGTTTCTCCTGCGGCCCGGATGCCCGCCAGGGTCTGCTCCTCGATGAACTCGTGGGGGGCCATGAGGGCGATGCCGAGGGGTGCGTCCGGGTGGGCCGCTGCGTAGAGCAGGGCCATGGTGCCCCCGTCGCTGTGGCCTATGACCACGGGGCGGACCACCCCCAGGGCCGCCAGGAAGGCCGGCAGGGCCTCCTCCCCTTCCCGGTGCTGGTACCGGGTGGTACGGGGCTCGGGATAGGGCTCTGACTGGCCGTAGCCCGCCCTGGAACCCACAATGACCCGGCAGCCCGTAGCCGCCGCGAGGTGCTCCGGAAACTTGCCCCAGATGGAGGCCGAGCCCAGGCCCTCGTGGAGCAGCACCAGCACCGGCCGACCTTCGACTGCAGCCGGCAGGTCCCGATACTCGATGCGTCGGCCCTCCAGGACCAGGTGCTGCATGGGCACGGCGGCCTCCCTTCTCCATCCTAGGGGTGCAGGGCGCTACCCTTCCACCATGGATGTTCCGGCCTTCTCCTTCCGCCCCATCGGATTCGTGCGCTCGCCCTATGCGAAGCGCATCGACGCGCCGCACCAGCCGACAGTGGTGGAGGGAACCGAGTCCGGCGCTCTGGCCGGGGCCACGCTGGAACTGGAACCCTGGGTGGCGGAGACCGCCCTGCGGGACCTGGCGGGCTTCCAGCGGCTCTGGCTGGTCTTCGTGTTCCACCTCAGCGAGGGCTGGGCGCCGCTGGTGCAGCCGCCCCGGGGACCCAAGGGAAAGCGCGGCGTGCTGGCCACCCGGTCGCCCCACCGGCCCAACCCCATCGGCCTGTCATGCGTAGAGCTGATCGCCGTGGAGGGCCGCACCCTGCGCCTGCGGGGCGTGGACCTGCTGGATGGCACGCCGGTGCTGGACGTCAAACCCTATGTGCCCTACGCCGACGCCTTCCCCGAGGCCCGGGCCGGCTGGATCGACGCCGTGGACGCCGCCACCGGAGTCCACTCTGCGCCAGGACCGAAGAAGCCCCGGCGGTGCGCCGCGACCTGAGCCACTAGCATCAGGGGATCTCTCGCTCGAAGGGCAGGCCCAGGATCCAGCCGCGGATGGCCTGGACCACGGCGGCTTCGCGGCCGAAGAAGCCATGGTTCGCGAGGGGATCGCAGGGACCGGATTCCGGCTCGATGCTGCCCCGCACGGTGATCAGTGGCACCTTATCGGCCAGCTTCAGGGCCTGGCCGAAGGGGCAGCTCGGGCAGCCGTCTTCGGCATGGTGGACCAACAGCAGGGGCGTCTTCAGGCGCTCGAACTTGAAAAGACTGAGGCCGAGGTTGCTCCCGCTGGCGCGGAACACCGAGGAGGACAGCACCACGCCATCGACTGCCGAACCCAACTCCTGAGCCGCGTAGGCGGCCGAGACCGTGCCCCGGCTGGTGCCCACCAGGTGGACCTTCACGCCCTTGAACCGGGCTCGGAGCATGGCCAGGACGGCCCGGACATCGGCGGCGTGTTCGTCGCTGATTCGGAAGGCGTCGTTCATGCCCTCGGCGTTGTCGGAGGGACAGTCGAGGATGAGCACCGCCAGGTCTGGGGTCAGGAACTGCTCGGCGCTGCGCACCAGGAAGTTGCCCCGGGGTCCGAGCACGACTTCAACAGGCCGGCGCAGCAGGCTCTGTCTTCCGGACCCGCCCGGGAACATGATGGCCACCGCCTTGGGGGTGGCACCTTCCGTCAGCAGCAGCACGGGTTGGATGATCCCTGGCCGAGTGGAGACCTTCAGCAGTTCCCGTTGGATGGCCCGGGGTCCGGGTGCAGCGCCGAGGCTGGCCGCGATCAGGATGGGAAGGAAGAGCAGTCGGCGCACGGAGGCCTCAGGAAGAATCCATGGTACAGGCTAGACTCAACTCATGGATAAGCCCGAGCAGGACGCCTACGGACGCATGGCCTACCGCGGTCTCATCGCCTGGCCCGAGCGGCTCCAGCGGGAGGCGCCGCTGCTGCTGCGGGCGCTGGGAACTGGGCCGTCGCGCCGGTTGCTGGACCTGGGCTGCGGCAGCGGGGAGCACAGCCGCTTCCTGGTCACCCAGGGCTTCGAGGTGACGGGTCTCGATGCTTCGGCGTCCCAGGTGCAGGCGGCCCGGGAGGCCGATCCCATGGGCCGTTACGTCCATGCCAGCCTCACGGCCCTGCCCGTGGCAGACCTTTCCCCCCAGGGCGGTGCGCTCTGCGTGGGCAATACCCTGCCGCACATCTGCGAAGAAGCCGGGCTGACGGCCTTCTTCACGGGCCTCGCCGCCTGCCTGGAATCTGGCGCACCCTTCCTGCTCCAGACCCTCAACTACGACCGCATCCTGGACCGGGGCGAGCGAACCTTTCCGCTTGTGCTGCGGCCGGGCGAGGCCGGATGCGGGGACACGCTCTTCCTGCGCCTCATGACCCACCACGGCGAGGGTCGCCTCACCTTCACCCCCGCCACCCTGCGGCACCGCCCCGGTGCCATGCCGCCCCTGGAGCTGCTGGCCGCCGAGGAAGTGTCGCTGCGGGGATGGCGCCGAGCCGAAGTGGAAGCGAAGCTGCAAGCCTCTGGCTTCCGCATCCGCGAGGCCCTCGGCACCATGACCGGCGAAGCGTGGAGTCCGACCTCGTCAGATCTCGTGCTCATCGCCGAGCGGACCTAGGGAACGGCTCACTCCTCGGGATACCCCAGGTACTGGCGGAAGCTCAGGCCCACGGTTGCGCCCTCCTCAAAGACCTGGTCGCGGGCGCCTTTCTGGATGCGCAGCTCGTGGGGGCCGATGCGGACGCGATACTCGACCACCTCGCCCAGGTAGACGCGGCGCAGCACGGTGCCACGGAGGCCACCCTCGGCCTGGAGGTCGATGTGGGTGGGGCGGCTGGCCAGGGTCCAGGTGGGGCCTGCCACGCCATTGGGCCGCGGTGCCTCCAGGGGGCCGGCCTCGGGGGCGCCCTGCACGTAGCTGCAGCTGTCCCGGTCCTCCATGGGCAGGAAATTGGAGAGGCCGATGAAGCTGAAGACGAAGCGGCTGGCCGGCTGCTCGTAGATGGCGATGGGGCTGCCCACCTGCTGCAGCACGCCGTCGCGCATGACCAGCATGCGGTCGGAGATGGCCATGGCCTCGGCCTGGTCGTGGGTGACGAAGACGATGGTGAAGCCCAGGCGGCGCTGCAGGTCCTTGATCTCGAAGCGCATCTCCTCGCGGAGCTTGGGGTCGAGGTTGGACAGCGGCTCGTCCAGCAGCATCACCTGGGGGTTGATGGCGATGGCCCGGGCCAGGGCGATGCGCTGCTTCTCGCCGCCGGAGAGCTCGCCTGGGAAGGCGTGCTGGACCTTGAGCAGCCCCGTGTCCGCCAGGGCGCGGCGGGTCTTCTCCTGGATGTCGGCTTGGCTGAGGCCCTTGATCTGCAGGGGGAAGGCCACGTTGTCGAAGATGTTCAGGTGGGGCCACACAGCGAAGGCCTGGAAGACCATGCCGAAGTCCCGCTTCTCCGGGGGCAGGTAGTAGTGCCTAGCGCTGTTCGAGAAGACCCGGTCGCCCACGCGGATCTCGCCCTCGTCCAGGTCCTCGAAGCCCGCGAGCATGCGCAGGGTCGTGGTCTTGCCACAGCCGCTGGGACCCAGCAGGGAGAAGCACTCACCGTCGCGGATCTCCAGATCCAGGTCGCGCACGGCGGTGACGCCGCCGAAGCGCTTGGTGACGTGGGAGAGGGTGACCGTAGCCATCAGGCGCTCTCGATCTTGGCGCGGGTGACCCGCTTGATGAGCAGCTGGCCCAGCACAATGATCACCAGGGCGATGGCCGCCAGGGCAGCGGCGTAGACGGTCTCGCCATCCTCATTGAGCGTGTAGATCGCCACGCCGATGGTGCGGGTGTGGGGGCCGTAGAGCAGCACCGAGGTGGTGAGCTCCCGCAGGGCCGGCAGGAAGATCAGGAAGAACGCCGCCACCATGCCCGGCTTGATGAGGGGCAGCACCACATCCTTCATGGCCTGCCACTTGGTGGCACCGCAGGCGCGGGCGGCCTCTTCCAGGCTGTCGTGGACCTGCTCCAGGGCAGCGGAGGTGGACTTCAGTGCAAAGGCCATGTAGCGGGCGATGTATGCCACGAAGATGATCCAGGCCGTGTTGTAGAGGTTTACACCGAAGCGGCCGCTCCACATGAGGATCACGCCCAGGGCGATGACGGTGCCGGGCACCGAGAAGGGCAGCACGCCCAGGAACTCCAGCAGGAACTTGCCCCGGATCTTGGTCTTCACCAGCACGTAGCTGATGAGCGTGCCGATGAGCATGGTGACCGCGGCGGCGCTGAGCGACAGGTAGAAACTGTTCCAGATGGCGTCCCGGGTGAGCTCCCACTTGAAGAGGATGTAGGTGAAGTTGTCGAGGGTCATGTTCTCAAGCTTGAAGGCCAGGCCGTAGGTCTTGAGGGTGCCCACCAGGAAGATGGTGACGGTGGGCAGCACCACGGTGATGGCGATGTAGACCACGCTGAGGATCAGCAGGGGCCACTTGAGGCCACGCAGCTTCAGGACCATGGGCCGCATGCTCTTGCCGGAGATCACCTGGAACCGGCCGGAGCTGAGCACCAGGCTCTGGACGTAGAGGATGGCTGCGGCGCTGAGCACCAGGATGGAGGACAGCATAGTGCCCGTGCGGATGGCCTCGAAGTTGCCGCCGCTGGCGTAGATCTTTTCGTAGATCTTGGTCGGGATGATGAAGATGTTGCGCTCGGTGCCGAGGATGGCCGGCACGCCGAAGTGGGCCAGCGAGTACAGGGCCACCAGCAGGGCGCCCGCCAGGATGCTGGGCATCATCAGGGGCAGGGTGATGCGGCGGGTGATGGTGAAGAGCCCGGCCCCGGAGATGCGCGCGGCCTCCTCCAGGGTGGGATCCATGCGCTCCAGGGCGCCGGAGACCTGGATGAACACGAAGGGGAAGAGATACATGGTCTCCACGGCGATGATGCCGCCGAGGCTCATGATGTTGAAGACCGGGTCCTCCAGGTGAAAGAGGTCCATGAGCAGCCGGTTGATGTGGCCGCCCCGGGGCGAGAGCAGGATCTTCCAGGCTAGGGCCCCGATGAAGGACGGCAGCATGAAGGGCACCAGGAACAGCACTTTCATGGTGCCCTTGTAGGGCAGGTCCGTGCGCGACACCAGCCATGCGAAGAACACGCCGATGATCGTGCTGAGCACCGTGGTGCCGCCGGCGATGACCAGGGAGTTCTTCAGGGCCTCGAGGGTGTCGGGTTCCTTGAGGAGGGCCAGGGCGCGGAGGAAGTCCGGCTTGCCCTCCACCACGAAGGCGTTCCAGAAGATAAGCAGGATGGGGATAGCCACCACCACCACGAGGATGAGGATCGAGAGCAGCAGCAAGAGCTCGGCGGTGCCGAAGCGGCGCGGACGCATGTCAGGCCTCCCCGCTCAGGGCCGCGGCGGCGAAGGTCCGCAGGCGGTGGAAGCGCACGCCGCAGCGCTGGCCCTCCACCGGCAGGCCGAGGCCGCGCATGACCTCGGAGGTCTCCTGCTGGATGCGGAGCTCCCGGCTGCCGACCTCCACCCGGAAGTCCACCACAGCCCCCAGCAGCGCCACCCGCTTCACGATGCCTGGCACCCCGCCGTCCTTTACCAGCTCCGCCTCCATGGGCCGGAAGCCGCCCACTAGGGCGCCGATGTTGGGGCGCGGGCCTTCAGGTCGGAGGTCGAGGGAGGTGCCGGCGATCCGGGCCTGGTCACCGTCGAAGGCGAGGTCCACGAAGCTGGTGACGCCCAGGAAGCGGAACACCTCCAGGTCCGCCGGCTGGTCGAAGATCTCCCGCGGCGTTCCCACCTGCCGGAGTCGGCCCGCTTGATCCAGGATGCCGATGCGGTCCGAGAGGGCCAGGGCCACCTCCTGGTCATGGGTGACATAGAGGATGGTGGCTCCGTGGTGGCGCTGCAGGTCCTTGATCTCGAAGCGCATCTCCTCCCGGAGGTTCGCATCGAGGTTGCTGAGGGGCTCATCCAGGAGCAGCACCTCGGGGTGGGCCACCAGGGCCCGGGCGAGGGCCACCCGCTGCTGCTGGCCGCCGGACAACTGGGAGGGGTATCGCTCGCCGAGGGCACCCAGGCCCACCTGGTCCAGGACGCTCTGCACTGCAGCGGCGCGCTGCGGGGCGTCGTCCGCCCGGAACTTCAGGGGGTAGGCCGTGTTGGCGCGCACGGTGAGGTGGGGCCACACGGCGTAGTCCTGGAACACCACGCCCAGGTTGCGGGCCTCCGGCGGCACGTTCGTCCCCCGGCCCGACACCAGGCGGCCGCCGATGGTGATCTCCCCGGCATCCGGCGTCTCGAAGCCCGCCACTAGGCGCAGCAGGACCGTCTTGCCGCAGCCCGAGGGCCCCAGCAGGGTGAAGCACTCGCCATCCTCCACGGCGAGACTCAGGTCCTGCAGGACCCGCTTGGGCCCGTAGGCCTTCGTCACACCTTCGACTGAGACTCGGCCCATGGGTGCTGATCAGCGCAAGGTCTTCTCGAACTGCTTGACGAAGCCTTCCTTCAGCTTGATGGCGGCGGGGTAGTCGAGCTTGATGGCCCGCTTGATGGCCTCTTCGGGGGAGACCAGCCCCATGCTCTTGTCGATGGGGACATCCACCCGGGCGGGTAGGGTGCCTGAGGCCGTGATGATGGTCTGGCCTTCCTTAGACAGCAGGAAGTCGATGAACTTCTTCGCCGCAGGCTTGTTGGGGCTGGACTTCATGATGGCGATGGGGCTGGGGATCACCAGCATCTCGGGGGGGAACACCAGCTTCAGGTGGGCGCCCTTCTGGATCTTGTCCAGGACGATGTAGTCCACGCCGATGCAGATCGTGAAGTCGCCCGAGGCGGTGTCATCTACCACCTGGCCCGAGCCCTGGCCGATCTTGGCGCCGTTGGCCTTGAGCTTGGCGAAGTAGTCCCAGCCGAACTTCTCCACCAGCATGGCGCAGCTCATGAAGGAAGTGCCGGACAGGGCGGGATTCGCGATGGTGACCTTGTTCTTGAAGGCGGGATCCAGCAGGTCCGCCCAGGTCTTGGGCACCTTGCCGGCCTTGGCGGCGTTGTCCGTGTTGTAGGCGATGCCCAGAGTGCCCAGACGGGCGATGGCAAAGGTCTTGTCGGGATCGGTGACGGTGCTGCGGATGGAACCGGCCTCGGGGGAGGCGTAGGGCTCGAACATGCCCTCGGCCTTGAGCTGGAAGAAGTCCGGCACCTCGCTGTGCCACAGGATGTCCGCCGCCACCTTCCCGGCCTGCCGCTCCGCTGCCAGTTTGGCCATGACCTTGCCGGCCCCAGCGGAGTAGTAGTCAAAGGCCACGTTGGGCTGCTTCTTCTTGAAGGCGTCCCGCAGCTTCCCCATGAGGCTTTCCTTCATGGAAGTGTAGACCATGACCTTCTCCTGGGCCTGGAGGGTGCCACCCAGGAAGGCGAAGGCCAGCAGCAGCGGGAGGAGGCTTCTACGCATGGGGACACTCCATAAGCGACGACCGAATCCGGTTGCCCCATTATGCGCCCCACCCCACCGCGCGATGGAAGGGGATCTTGGCACTAGCCTCCGTTGCGCACCACGAGGACATCACAGGGGGCGTGGCGCACCAGCTTGGTGGCCGTGGACCCGAAGAGCAGGTGCTCCAGGGCGCTGTGTCCCACCTGGCCGATGACCAGGAGCGTCTCGGGGTCCAGCACGCAGAGGATCTCCTCGGCCGGGGCGCCGGCGAGGATGATCCCCTTGGCCTCGGGATACCCCGCCAGCCAGGTGTCCATGACCAGGCTCGCATTGGGCTGGGCATCCATGAACCAGGTGGGGTCGCCCATGGGGGCATAGACCGAGTAGGCCGCCAGGCTGGGCCCCTCGACCACATGGACGACCGAGAGCGGGGCCTTGAGCTGGTGGGCCCATTCAGCCGCCCGGTCCAGGGCGCGGCGGCTGTTTTCCGAGAAATCAATGGCGACAAGGACCCTGTTGAACATGGGACACCTCGCTTCCGCCCCCAATGTAGGTCCCGCGGCTTGACGCATCCATCCCATCGCCCGATGATTTCGGCGATCGCATCTGATTCCTCTCTTTCCACATTGCTGCGAGGATCCCCATGGTCAACGCCACCCTTGGCCCCGGGCATGGCACCTATGACCGTCTGGTGCACCGGCTCAACCGGTTCCCCCAGGGGGCGCCGCCCTCGGAGCGGCTGTTTCAGATCCTGCGTCACCTGGTGAGCGAGGAGGAGGCGGGGCTGCTGGCCCAGGTGCCCATCCGTCCCTTCACCGCCCGCCGGGCCGCAGCCCTCTGGGGCCTGTCGGAGGCCCGGGCCCAGCAGGTACTGGATGCCCTCGCGGACCGCGCCATGCTGCTGGACTACCCGGAGGGTGGCGAGACCCGCTACGTGCTGCCGCCCCCCATGGCGGGCTTCTTCGAGTTCTCCATGATGCGGGTCCGGGGCGATGTGGATCAGCAGGCCCTGGCGGAGCTCTACTACGACTACATCAACCTGGAGGAGGACTTCTGCCGGGAGCTCTTCGCCACGGGCCAGACCCAGTTGGGGCGGGCCTTCGTGGACGAGACGGCGCTGCCCACCGGGGACGCCCTGGTGGTGCTGGACCACGAGCGGGCCAGCGAGGTGGTGCGCTCCGCCAAGGCCATCGGGATCAGCGCCTGCTACTGCCGCCACAAGATGCAGCGCAAGGGCCGGGCCTGCGACGCCCCCATGGACATCTGCATGACCTTCGGGGCCTGCGCGGACTCCCTCACCCGGCACCAGGTCGCCCGGGGCGTGGAGGCTGCCGAGTGCCTAGACCTGCTGGCCCAGGCCCGGGAGCGGGGGCTGGTGCAGTTCGGCGAGAATGTCCGCGAGCGGGTGAGCTTCATCTGCAACTGCTGCGGGTGCTGCTGCGAGGCCATGATCGCCGCCCGGCGCTTCGCCTTCATGAAGCCCGTCCACACCACCAACTACCTGCCCGAGGTGGACAGTGGGCGCTGCAACGGCTGCGGCAAGTGCCTGGATGCCTGCCCCGTGGAGGCCCTGGGCCTGGTGAGCGCCCACGACCCCCACCGCCGCGTGGCCCGGACGGCCCAGCTGAACGAGGACCGGTGCCTGGGCTGCGGCGTGTGCGTGCGGGCTTGTGCAAAGGAGGCCATCCGCCTGAAGCCCCGCCAGGCGCGGGTGCTGACCCCCGTCAACACCGCCCATCGCACCGTGGTCATGGCCCTCGAGCGGGGCCAGTTCGCGGAGCTGCTGGTGGACGGTCAGTCCAGCTACGGCCACCGGGCCGCCGCTGCCATCCTCGGCGCCGTCCTGAAGCTGCCCCCCCTCAAGCAGGCCCTGGCCTCCGAGCAGCTGAAGTCCAGGTACCTGGATCGGCTGCTGGCGGGGTACTGACCCATTGGCAGAGGGGCAAAGGAAAACCACCTAGGCGCCAAGAAAAGCGGGCAAGTGCTTTTGCAGTTCTTGGTGCCTTGGTGGTGATTCGAGCGTCTACCGCGCTGCAGGCTTGGGCAGGCCTTCGAGGCAGGCGAGGCCCTTGGCCATCTCTTCGTCGGAGAGGGAGTGGTCGGAGAGCTTGCCGTCGAGGAAGTCGCTGTAGCCGCTGAGGTCCATGAGGCCGTGGCCGCTGAGGTTGAAGAGGATGACGCGCTCCTTGCCCTCCTCGCGGGCCTGCTTGGCCTCGCGCACCACCTGGGCGATGGCGTGGCTGCTCTCCGGCGCCGGGATGATGCCTTCGGTGCGGGCGAAGAGCACTGCGGCCTCGAAGCACTCTAGCTGCTGGATGGCCACGGCGCGGGTGAGGCCTTCCACGACGGTCTGACTCACCAGGGGGGCCATGCCGTGGTAGCGCAGGCCGCCCGCATGGATGCCCGGGGGCATGAAGGTGTGGCCCAGGCTGTGCATGGCCATGAGGGGCGTCATGCGGGCCACGTCACCGTGGTCGTAGACATAGGGCGCGCGGGTCAGGGTGGGGCAGGAGGCGGGCTCCACCGCGATGATGTCGATGTCGGCGCCGTTGATCTTCTCCTTCACGAAGGGGAAGGCGATGCCCGCGAAGTTGCTGCCGCCGCCCACGCAGGCGATGACCTTGTCCACCTTCCGCTCACCCGCGGCGGCCAGCTGCTTCTGGGCCTCCAGGCCGATGATGGTCTGGTGCAGGAGCACGTGGTTGAGCACGCTGCCCAGGGTGTAGCGGGTCTTGCCCGTGGGATCCGTCACCGCCGCCTCCACGGCCTCACTGATGGCGATGCCCAGAGAGCCGCCACAGTTGGGGTCCTCCGCCAGGATGGCTCGGCCGGCGGCCGTCTCCATGCTGGGGCTGGCGATGCAGTCCACGCCCCAGGTCTTCATCATCATCTTGCGGAAGGGCTTCTGCTCGAAGCTCACCTTCACCATGTAGACCTTGCACTCCAGGCCGAACTGGCTGCAGGCAAAGGCGATGGAGCTGCCCCACTGGCCGGCGCCGGTCTCGGAGGTGATGCGCTCAATGCCCGCCTGCTTGTTGTAGTAGGCCTGGGCAATGGCGGTGTTCACCTTGTGGCTGCCAGCGGGGCTCACGCTCTCGTTCTTGAAGTAGATGCGGGCGGGCGTCTTGAGGGCCGCCTCCAGCGCCCGGGCCCGGTGCAGGGGTGTGGGCCGGTAGCGCAGCATGATCTCCAGGACCTCATCCGGGATCGTGATGTGGCGCTCCTGGCTCATCTCCTGCTCGATCAAGTTCATGGGGAACACCGCGGCCAGCTGGTCGGGACTGACGGGCTGCCCGTCGGGCCCCAGGGGCGGGAGGGGCGCATGGGGCAGGTCCGCGGCCAGGTTGTACCACTGGCGGGGGATCTCGCTGTCGGGAAGGATGATGCGGTTGGACACGGAGTCTCCTGGTGCGTCGGGGGGGGATCAGCCTTGCAGGCGGTGGTGGTGGTCCAGCATGGTCCGGAGCGCCGAGTGGGGCTTCTTCAGCTCCCGGGAGCCTCGGGTGATCTTGCAGAGACTCAGGCCAAGTTCCGCCGCGATGGCCCGCTGGCTCTGGCCCCCGTCCAGGCGCTTCACCAGCTCCCAGCGGGAGCTGATGCCCTGGACTTCCGAGGGGGTCAGGATCTCGCGCAGAAACTGCTCCACCAAGTCCGGGTCCCCGGACTGGTGGAGCAGCTCGGCCAGTTCGGCCAGGCGGTCCAGATTGTTTCTATGCATAGAAACATTTCATCAAACTTGGAAGTGCCCGTCAACGAGAAGGTTGGGGCGTCACTGATAATGAAATTACGTAAAACAACTTACTTAAAATAAATGTCATCAACCATGCGAATTATATATATTGGCCCACTAGTGTCCGGTTGAGCGCAGTAGGTAAGGTTGTAAGATCTCTTTTTTCAAGTCTTTTCAATCAATATTCCTTGGTGGCGATTTGAACGGCGGGAACGGGATTTCGGGTGGTTTCCTGGGGTTGGACCCCAGGGGGCA
>CAIMQW010000160.1 GCA_903843705.1 uncultured Holophagaceae bacterium
GCCGATGAGGCTGACACCCGCAGGCCAGACACCCGCGGCCTTGGGGCCGTAGAGAATGTTGGTGACGCTGTCGAGGTAGTACTGGCCGTCCACACCTTCGGTGGTGGGGACGATGCCGCCGGTTAGCATCACCGTGCCGGCCACGCCCTGGATGCCCTGGGTGCCAGCTGCACCAGCAGCACCAGTGGCACCGGTGAATCCCTGGATGCCCTGAGCACCCGCCGCACCAGCAGCGCCGGCCGCACCATCGTTGCCCTTCACACCCTGGATGCCCTGAGCGCCAGCCGTCCCAGCAGGGCCAGCTGCACCAGCGGCGCCGGTAGCACCAGCCGCACCAGCCGCCCCGGTATCGCCCTTGACGCCCTGGGCTCCGGCCGCGCCGGCATCACCCTTGGGGCCCTGGGCACCCGTGGCACCGGGAGTGCCAGCCACTGATGAGGCCACGAACTTGCTTCCGTCGAACACGAGGGCCTGGCCCGTGGTGGGCGGGGTGGTCGTGAGGTCCACGGCGACGCCCTGGAGCTTCATCACCAGGATCTGGTTCTGGGTCCCGGTCACGTCGCCACCGAACGCACCCACCACTTCCCAGGCGCTGCTGGCCTGGAAGGCAGGGGTGATGCTCACGTCAGGGGAGAGGAGGGCCCCACTCACGGTGACACGGAGCTTAAGCCCGGCCTTCGCGAGAAGGGTCGAAGGGAAGGCCGTCATCCCTGTGGTGCCGAGCGCCACCGAGTAGAGGCCCTCGTTGACTGCCAGCGTGACGTTCCCTGAGTGCCACTGCTCCACCCCGGCCCCGTCGAGGATCGCAAACGCGAAGCTGCGGACGCCGTTGGCGGGGGTCACACCCTCAATGAGACGGCCCTGGTAGGCGATAGTCGGGAGGGGCGCCACATCGGCCGCAGTTGCGATGGGAGCCTGAGCATGCAAACCCGTTCCGTTAAAGGCGATCAAGGCCAGGATGCTGCGGGTGAGGAGGGTGCATTTCATACTTCACCTGTGGTGGAAGTTAGAGGTTTTGGCGAGTCCCTTGGGTTATCTGCGCCAGGCGGAATGGGGTTGGTCGTCCGTAACAGGCAGAGGGTTTGGATTCAGGACTTACTTGGGCGGCTGGAAGCCGTGGCGAACCACGAGGGTCAAATCCGCGCTGGTAGAGGTGATGGCCGGAACCACCTCCCCAACCACGGCGGCGTTGGCAAAACCGGCAGCGGTCTGAGAGGCTCCGGAGGCCAGCGCGAGGTTTGGCGAGGTCTGGGCCGGTGCCGGAGACTGGAGGATGGTCAGGTTCGTGACCAGGCTGCCCGGGGACAGGCTGGCAACAAGCGACTGCGGTCCGGTAGCCGTCACGGTGTAGCTGCCTGGCAGGCCGGAAGCCGTGAACAAGCCCAGGGCGGTGATGGTCCCGGCCGAGGCAGGCGTCACGGTCCAGGTGGCCTGGCTCCCCCAGGACGTGCTGGCCTGGAACTGGACGGTCTGCCCTGCGGCCAGGATCGGGTTGCTCGGTAGGATCGTCTGGGTCCACTGCACCGGAGGTGGGTTACTGGTGGAATCCTTGTGAGATCCTCCGCAGGCCCAGATCAGCCCGAGGGCGACAACGAAGAGGATGTTGATGGGGATCTGGTTCCCTTGCCTCCTCGGTTGCAGTAGCCGGAGGCACTGACGGCAAGGACAAGCAGGACCCACGCTCGCCAGGCAGTTCTTGATTTTTTCAAGGAAGGGCATGGGAACCTCCGGAGGCCGTGATCAGGGGGACTCGAGCTGGAGAGCTGGATTGGGGGATGAGCCTGGGTGCCGAGGTCGTGGCTGGTCCACGCGTCCCCGAGGTCGGCCAGACCTACGGGCTGCGGACGAGGTCCCAGGCCTTGTCGATGAATGGATCCGCGCCCGACCGGAGGGTAGGCTCTTGGCGCCCGCGCGTGTTTGACGAGCAGGCCACAAACGGATCCAAGTTGTTCCCGAAGGATGCATGAGCTCAAGATGGCGCCGGGCGAGGGCTCCCGACAGCTGGGAATAAGCTGAAATACGTATCCGTCAAAGACGCACGCACTGTAAGGAAATTCCCTACAAGATTCGATAACAAGCTTCTGTTCGTGGCGTTAATCCACCAACCTGTGCGGGACGGCATCGCCGGCCAGATCCACAGGGGTGACGAACCCCAGCGCTGGAGCAAGGATTTCACTCGGCGGCTTGCTGGTCTTCGTGATGGAGGGTGTCAGGGTTCTGCGCCGATCACGCGCAGGGCTGGGGGTGGCTGGCACTCGAGGCAGAGCCAGGCGCCGGTGCGGGGATGGGCTAGCTCGAGGCGGTGGGCGTGGAGGAGGTAGCCTGGAGCGCCGGGCAGGGCGATGGTGCCGGGCAGAGGTACGCCGCCGGGGCCGTAGAGGGGGTCGCCCACCAGCGGGTGGTCCGCCCAGGCCAGGTGGATCCGGATCTGGTGGGGACGGCCGGTGCGGATCTCCACGTCCACCAGGGACTCCCCAGGGCGGCGCTCCAGCACGGTCACCTGGCTCTCGGAGGGGCGTCCGCCCGGAGCGGCCGCGTGGAGGAAGCCGAGGGGCGCGTAGGGCACCTCACCGATGGGGGCCGTGACCGCGAAGGCGTCGAGGTCCGGCTGACCACTGCAGAGGGCGCGGTAGACCTTGCGGGTGCGCGGGTCGCTGAAGGCCGCCTGGAGCGGATGGCGCGCCGCGACGGTGCGGGCGAAGAGCACGATGCCCGAGGTGCCCCGCCCCAGGCGGTGCATGGGGCTGGCCTCAGGGACCCGTCGGCGCACCAGGGCCAGAAGCGTGTGCTCCAGGAACTCGCCGCCCGCGGGCAGGGTCGGGAGGCCGCTGGGCTTGGCCACGGCGAGCAGGTCCGCATCCTCGTAGAGGACCGCCGTGGCGAGGGGGACCTCAGGCTCGACCCAGGGGGGGCGGACCCAGCTGACCTGCAGGCCGGCCCGGAGCAGGTCGTTGGCCAAGGCTGGGCGGTTGCCAATGAACACCTGGCCCCGCTCGATGCGGTCCCGCCACTCCGCCTCAGAGGCCAGGGGGAACCGCTGCGCCAGATGGTCGAGCACCGTCCGTCCTGCCGCCGCGGCACCGACCTGCTCCCCGTGGCGAAATCCCTGGTTTGGCGTTGGCATGGAAATCCCGACGCCGCCGGGAAGCGCCCGGCGGCCCTGGATTATCGCAGCTTGAACCGCTGCACGGTCTCCTTGAGGCTCTCAGCCACCCGCGACAGATCCTCGGAGGTCCGCGCCACTTCCTGGACCGTAGCTGCCAGCTGATGGGTGGCCGTGGCGTTCTGTTCCAGCCTGGTCGCGGTCTGGTTCATCATGCGGCTCACTTCCTGGCTGGTCCTGGCCTGGCCCTGGCTAAGGCCGCTGATGTCGTGGATGTTGCTGGAGACCTGTGAAATCCGGTTCCGGATCGCCTCCAGGTGGTGCAGGGTCACGTCCACGCTGGTGGCGCCTTCGGCCACGGCGTCCTGCATGGCGTGGATGGTCTCCTCGATCTCCTTGGCGCTCTGGCCGCTGCGCTCGGCGAGGATGCGCACCTCTTCGGCGACCACAGCAAAGCCCTTGCCCTGGGCGCCAGCCTTGGCCGCCTCGATGGCGGCGTTCAGCGAGAGCAGGTTGGTCTGCCGGGCGATGCCCTGGATCACCTTCACAGCCTGGACGATGCGGGCGGTGGCCTGCTGGATGGCCCCCATGCCCTGGGCCGTGCCCCGGCCCGTCTCGGCACCCCGATCCGTATCCTGCACGGCCTCCTCGGCCTTGATGCCGGTCTGCTGGGTGTGGTTGGCCATGGACTCCACGTTGGCGTCCAGCTGGCGCAGGGCCTCCAGGACTTCCCGTCCCGCCTGGCGCAGCGCCTCGCCCACGCGGGCCGTCTCCTGGACGGTGGCGTTCATCTGGTCCGCACTGGCGGCCAGCTCGGTGCTGCCGGAGGCCACCCGTTCAGAGGCCTGGCCCATGCTGCCCAGAGCCTGGTTGAGGTCGGTCACCATGCGGTTGAAGGTCTCGGCGACCCGGCCGATCTCGTCCTGGCTCTCCACGGGTGCCCGCACGGTCATGTCGCCGCCCGCGACCTTGGCAATGGTCTCCGAGAGGTGCTCCAGCGGCGTGAGGATGGCGGTCTTCACCCGGCGGGTGATGATGGCGCTGATCACGATCAGCAGGGCCGCCCCGCCGAGAATGGAGATGAGCCGGATGTTCCGCTGGGTGCGGTAGAGGCCGGCCGTGGACTTGGAGACTCCGAAGGCCGCCACCAGCTCGCCGGAGGGGCGGCTCTTGAAGGTCTCGATGCCGAAGGCGGAGTGGCACTGGATGCAGGAATCCTTGTTCCGTCCGGGGCTGAGCACGTAGATGCGGGGCTCTCCCTTGGCATCGGTGTAGGTGAGCACGCGCTGCTCGGAGGCCGGGTTGCTGGCGAAGAAGGCGAGGCTGGTCCGCTCGAAGGCCTCAGCGGCCCGGTCGCCGGTGTACTGCCCCTCCCGGACACGGTGGAAGTCCAGGCCGCGGCTGCGGCAGTAGTCCTCGGCGTCCGCATGGAACATGGACCGGGAGGCCACCGCCAGGGAGGTTAGCTGCTCCTCGAAGGCCAGTTCCGCCTGCGAGGTCTGCGTGGCGCTGACGCCCCAGATGACGACCCCGATGAGGGCGGCTAGAGACAGGACCACGGGCAGGAAGAATTTGAAGGCTAATCCCTTGCGGTTCATGAGTCGTTCTCCCTACCAGGCGGGTCCAGGGACCAACCAGGGCATCGACTCAGAAGAGCAAGAGGTTGAGTTGTGGCCAAAGGCAAATCAACTACTTAGGAGCACCGATAAACACCGATAAAAGCATGATTAACACAGGTAATGATATATTTAAGTTATATTTATATCGATTTTTAATTAGCATTTATTGGTGTTCTTCGGTGGTAAAAAAGCATTTTTTTCTTCGGCCTCGATGGCCGCCCGGGGGTCAGCGGAGCCGGAAGCGCTGGACGGTGGCCTTCAGGCATTCGGCCACCTGGGCCAGGTCTTCGGAGGTCCGGGCGATCTGTTCCACGGTGGCGGCCAGCTCATGGGTGCCGGTGGCGTTCTGGTCCAGCCGGGACGAGGTCTGATTCATCATCTCCCCCACCTTCTGGCTGGTCTGCGCCTGGCCTTGGCTGAGGGTCCCGATCTCGTGGATGTTGTCCGAGACCTGAGAAATGCGGTTCCGAATGGCCTCTAGGTGGCAGAGGGTGACGTCCACGCTGGTCGAACCCCCGTTCACGGCGTCCAGCATGGCCTGGATGGTGTCCTCGATCTCCTTGGCGCTCTGCCGGCTCCGCTCCGCCAGCTTGCGGACTTCGTCGGCCACCACGGCGAAGCCCTTGCCCATGCTCCCGGCCTTGGCAGCCTCGATGGCCGCGTTGAGGGACAGTAGGTTGGTCTGCCGGGCGATGTCCTGGATCACCTTGACGGTCTGGACGATGCGGGAGGTGGCCTGTTGGATGGCTTCCATGCCCTGGGCGGTGGCCCGCCCCGTTTCGGCGCCACGGTCCGTGTCCTGGACTGCCTCGTCGGTTCGCAGGCTGGTCTGGCGGGAGTGCTCGGCCATGGCTTCCACGTTGGTGTCGAGCTTGTGCAGGGCGTCCAGCACATCGCGTCCAGACTGCCGCAGATCCTCGCCCACCCGGGCGGTCTCCTGCACGGTCTGGCTCATCTGCTCGGCGCTGGAGGCCAGCTCGGTGCTGCCCGAGGCCACCCGGTCCGAGGCTAGGCTCATGCTGCGGAGGGCCTGGTTGAGGTCCGCCACCATGCCGTTGAAGGTCCCGGCCAGCTTGCCGATCTCGTCCTCGCTCTCCACGGGCGCCTTGGCCGTCATGTTGCCGGAGGCCACCTCGCCGATGGCGCTGGAGAGCTTGCCCAGAGGCTTGAGCATGGAGGCCCGCACCTGGTAGTAGACGATGGCGGCAATCGCCAGCAGCAGGGTCAGGCCGCCGACCACGGAGAGCAATTGCAGGTTTCGCTGGGACTGGTAGAGCTCGGCCGTGGAGACGGAGACGCCGAAGGTGGCGACCAGCTCCCCGGCCGACCGGCCGGTGAAGGCTTCCATGCCAAAGGCGCCGTGGCAGTTGATACAGAGGTCCTTGAGTCGGCCCGGGGTGAGCACATAGAGGCGGGGATCACCCTTCTCGTCCTTGAAGCGGCGTACGAGCTTCAGGGCTGTGGGATTGGCGGCGAAGTGGGTGTAGGCTTCCCGCTCCATACCCGCCGCGACGGCATCCGGGGTGGCCTTGCCCTCGCGGACGCGGTGGAAGGTCATGCCCCGGCTGGTGCAGTAGTCCCGGGCCTCGGCGTGGATCATGAAGCGCGAGGCCAGGGCCAGGGAGGTCAGGTGCTCCTCGAAGGCCTGTTCCGCCTGGGTGGTCTGGTAGGAACTCACCCCCCAGATGACGGCGCCCAGCAGGGCGGCCAGGGCCAGGGCCACAGGTAGGATGAACTTGAAGGCCAATCCCTTGTTATTCATCGGGGCCGCTCCTCGTCAGGGTGGGGATGGATTTGAGTGGCGTCATGCGTGGCGGAGTGCCGGTGAAGGACTCGAGGTCGGGACTAGACAAAAATTGGGTAGTGAATTTACAAACGGCATCGTTTTCAGAGAAGGTAAATATCGGAAGCAGACAAATATGATTCCCGGGCGAAAGGGGCTTCCCGGGTCACTTCAGCTTGAAGCGCTCGACGGTTTCCCGGAGGTTCTCAGCCACCTGGGACAGGTCGTCCGAGGTCTTCGCGATCTCCACGACCGTGGCCGCCAGTTCATGGGTGGCCGTGGCGTTCTGGTCCAGCTGGAGGGTGGTCTCGCCCATCCTCCGGCCCACCTCCTGACTGCTCCTGGCCTGGCCCTGGCTGAGGGACCCGATCTCCTCGATGCTGCTGGCCACAAGAGAGATCTGGTCACGGATCGCCACGAGGTGCTGGAGCGTCACGTCCACGCTCTGGGAGCCCTGGGCCACGGCGTTCTGCATGGCCTGGATGGTGGCCTCGATCTCCTGGGCACTCTGTTCGCTGCGCTCGGCCAGCTGCGGACCTCGTCGGCCACCACGGCGAAGCCCTTGCCCATGCTCCCGGCCGTGGCGGCCTCGATGGCGGCATTGAGCGACAGGAGGTTGGTCTGCCGGGCGATGTCCTGGATCACCTTGACGATCTCCACGATGCGGGAGGTGGCCTCCTGGATGGCCTCCATGCCGCGGGCGGTGGCCCGACCCGTCTCAGCGCTGCGGTCCGTGTCCAGCACGCCTCCTGGGTGCAGAGGCCCGTCTCGCGGCCGTGGCCCGTTGTGGACTCGATGTTGGCATCCAGCTGCCGGCCGGGACTCAGAACGTACACGCGGGAGTCCCCCTTGGCATCCTCGAAGCGGCCGGTTCGCGCCTCGGCTTCGGGATGCTCGGCGAAGTGCCTCAGGCTGGCCCGTTCGAAGGGCTCCGCCGCAGGGTCCTTGGAGAGGCTCCCCTCCAGGACGCGGTGGAAGGTCATGCCCCGCCGCTTGCAGTAGGCCTCGGCCTCGCTGTGGATCATGACGCGGGAGGCCACCGCCAGTGAGGACAGGAGATCCTCGAAGGCCTGCTCGGACTGGGCTGTCTGGTAGGCGCTCACACCCCAGATCACCGCCCCCAGCAGGCCGGCCAGGGCCAAGGTCACCGGAAGGATGAATTTGAAAGACAGTCCCTTGCGATTCATGGATTGCAGCTCCTCTGGGGGAGTGGATCTCGCCCGAGGTGTGCTTCGGCCCCTCGGGTCGCGGCGTTGAATCGCGGCGGGCCGAAAAGGGGTTTGTCCAGACTTATCTAATTGCACCAAAAGGTGGATTAAGTGGCGCCATTCTCGAGGGCTGGCCGCTCCGAACCGGCCTCGTCCGGGGCTTCAGAAACCCTACCTCCGGGCCTTCAGGATGCGGTCCTGCAGCTTCTGGTCCACCAGGGCGGTGATGGCCGCTAGGTGCTCGGTGGCGCGGGCCAGCAGCTCGGCGCTTTGGGCCTGCATCTGGTCCACGTAAGCCTGGTCGGAGATGTCCTTGAGGTTGATGACCACGTTCCAGACCCCGCCGCGCACGCCGGCATACGCCATCTGGGCTCCCACGGCCGCGTCGCTGATGCTGGCCACCTTGCCGAGTCGGGCGGCCTCCCCCGCTAGCACCAGGGCTTCCAGGCTGGCCTGGGCCGTGTCCATGGGCACCTCGATGGCGATCTTCAGGCCGGCCTGGAGGGAAGCCTGGCGGGCGGCCTTCTGCTCGGGGGTGGCCTCGGGCAGTCGGCGGGCGTCCATGTAGGCGTTGAAGGCCTGGGTGTCCGCGTCCACGGCGGCTATCAGCCGGTCCTTGAGCACCTGGGCCCGCTCGGCGAGGGCGATGAGGCTTTCGTTCTTGGCGGCGTCAGGCCCGCCGTGGGCCAGGTTGGCCACCATGCTGGCCAGGGCCGCGCCCAGGCTACCCGCCAGGGCCGCAATGGAGCCGCCGCCCGGGGCCGGAGTGTCCCGGCTGACCTCGTCCGTGAAGGCGTGGACGGGCAGGGCCACCAGAGCCTTGGGATCGATCTTCGGCAACCCAAGGACCTTCTGCTCGAGGTCAAAGGGTGCGACGTCACTGAGGCCCATGGAGAAGACAGCCGTCTGGAGGAGGTCTGGCACCGGCACCCCCGTGGACTTGCCCATGGCCTTCCGGTAGTGGCGGCCGGAGGCCAGCAGGCACTGGAAGGGCACCAGGCCCACGATCTCGCTGCCGGTGACCACCAGGCCCCGTTCTGCGGCCAAGCGACGGGTCGCCTCCAGCACCGTGTGTGGGGCCGTCTGCTGGTAGTCCGTGAGGTTGATGCTGATCTGGGCCCGGCGGTAGGTGTCCACATACCACCCGATGGCCTTGCAGTGGCCGTAGATCCCCCGGCGGCGGACCTTTTGGCCCACGGGGCAGGTGGGATCCGCGTCATTGAGGCGCAGCAGTTCCGGCAGGTCGTAGCCGTGGGCCGAGGCGCAGTGGGCCACAGTTTCGTCGAAAGTGGCGCCGGTGAAGTCGCAGTTGCCGCAAGGGAAGGACCCCTCGGCATAGAGCTGGATCTCGCCGGTCTGGTAGAAGGGCTGGATGCGGCCGCGGCGGGCCACCCGGCCCTTCTCCCGTAGCTCGAAGGCGATGTCCGTGGCGTGTGCCTTGTCGCCGGAGTTGAGCGTGACGTTGTAGGCCACCAGGAACTCCCGGGCGCCGATGATGCTGGCCCCGGCACAGGCGTTGAACGCCGCAGGGCCGAAGTCCGGTTGCCACTGGGCATCCCGCAGCTTGGCAGCCAGGCCTTCGTACTCGCCCCGGCGCACATCGGCCAGGTTGCGGCGATCAGGCCGGGAGGCGGCGGCTTCGTAGAGATACACCGGGATGCCGAGCTCGGCGCCCACGCGCTGGCCCAGGCGGCGGGCCAACTCCGCGCAGTCCGCCATGCTGACGCCCTCGACGGGCACGAAGGGCACCACATCCGTGGCGCCCAGGCGCGGGTGTGCGCCGTGCTGCTGGGTCATGTCGATGACCTTGGTGGCTTCGGCGATGCAGCGGAAGGCGCCCTCCAGCACGGCCTCGGGCTCCCCCACAAATGTGATCACCGTGCGGTTCGTGTCCGCGCCGGGATCCACGTCGAGCAGCTCCACCCCCGGCACCGCAGCTATGGCGTCCGTCACCGCCTTGATCTTCGCCGCGTCCCGGCCCTCCGAGATGTTCGGCACACACTCCACCAGCCTGCGGGACATGGATCCTCCACCGCAGAGAGTCTACCAGTGGCTAGGGGGTGGCATTTTCTGGGGGGAGGGAAAAAAATATCCAACGCGAAGGCGCGAAGAAAAGCGAAGAAGGGCAAAAAATGAAAAGGGTAGGTGAAAAAGGTCACCCCTTGGCCACCCCAAGCCCAGCCGACCACCCGGGTTCATCCACAGGGGTAATTAACCTGTTTTTCTTCGCACTTCTTTGCGTCTTCGCGTCTTCGCGTTGAATCAGTTTTCTTTTGCTATGAACTCAAGTCGATCACGGCTGTTCGTTCTTGACGCCGCTGACGACGTGGCCGGTGGGGCTGACGCGGGAGGCGGTGTCGCAGGTGCCGGTCTGGTCGTCGAAGAAGAAGTCGGGCTCGAACTCGCGCAGGAAGTCGGCCTTCTCGAGGCCGCCCAGGAACATGGCCTCGTCCACCTGGATGTTCCAGGCCATGAGGGTCCGGATGGCGCGCTCGTGGGCCGGGGCACTGCGGGCGGTGACCAGGGCGGTGCGGATGCGCATGGGCGCGCCGGCGCCCTGGGCCTGGAGGGGCTGCAGCGCCTCCAAAAGGGGCTTGAAGGGGCCCGGCGGCAGGGGCACCCCGGCCCGCTCGATCTCGTGGGCCTGGAAGGCGGCCAGGCCGCCCTTGTCATAGACCCGCTCGGCCTCGTCGCTGAAGATCACGGCGTCACCGTCGAAGGCGATGCGGATCTCCTCGGGGTGGCGGTCTGCGGCCACGGTACTGTCGGGATAGACCCGGGCCGCGGCGAAGCCCGCCAGCAGGGCCGCGCGTACGTCTTCCTCTTTGGCCGACAGGAACAGGTTCGCGCCCAGAGAGGTGAGGTAGGGATAGGGGTTCCGGCCCCGGGTGAAGACGCCCCGCTCCAGCTGGAGGTTGGCCTCCTGGGCGCTGCGGAAGACCCGCAGGCCGCTCACGGGATCGTTGCGGGAGAGGATCACCACGGCCACGCGGGAGGCCCCGCCAGCGTTGAAGGCTAGCAGCTTCTTCACCAGCGGGAAGGCCACGCCGGGTTGGGCGGGCTGGTCCAGGCGCGCCAGCTGCAGCTCCATGTAGGCGCGGTCGTCGGACTCTTCGAAGACCCGGTTCTCTTCCTCGAAGTCGAAGAGGGCGCGGGACGAAATGGCGACGACAAGCTTGCCTGCCAGGGATCGGGTCATGCCCTCAGGTTACATTGAGGGATGGCCCGCCTCTACTTCGATGCCAACGCCACGACCCCGCCCCATCCGGATGCGGCGGCGGCGGTGTGCCGGACCCTGGCCGAGGACTGGGCCAACCCCACCAGCACCCACAGGGAGGGGCAGCGGGCGCGGTTCCTGCTGGAGGAGGCCCGCCGGGAGCTGGCGGAATCTTTGGGCGTGGTCCCGGGGGAGCTGGTCTTCTGCGCCAGCGCCACCGAGGCCCTGCACCTGCTGCTGCGGGGCCTCCAGGCCGCGCTGGGACACCGCCCCGCCGCCGTGTTCCCAGGGGAGCACAGCGCCTGCCTGAACCCGCTGCGGGACTGGAGCCGGGTGAGCTGGTTGCCGGAGCTGCCCGAGGGCTGCGCCACGGTGGTCCAGATGGTGGCGAACAACGAGACGGGCCTCCTCTACGCGCTGCCGACCGTGCTGGACGCGGTGCGCATCCAGGACTGTGCCCAGGCCTGGGGTAAGGTGCCCGTGGCCCTCACGGCTTGCGACGCCGCCGTGTTCAGCGGCCACAAGGTCGGCGGCCCCCGGGGCGTGGCCTTGCTGTGGCTGCGGCCGGGCCTGCCTTGGGAGCCCGTCATGGAGGGCCCCCAGGAGCGCCGCCGTCGGGGTGGCACCGAGGACCTGCCCGCCATTCGGGGCCTGGCCGCGGCGGTGCGGCACCTGCCCGAGCGGCTCGACCAGAACGCGGCCCTGGCCCCGCTGCGCGAGGCCTTCGAGGCGGAATTGCTGGGCTTGCGCCGGGAGCTGGAGGTCATCGGCCACGGCCAGCCCCGGCTGCCCAACACCAGCTGCGTACTGTTCCGGGGCCGCAGCGCCGAGGCTCTGCACGTGGCGCTGGATCTCGCCGGTTTCGCCGTGAGCACCGGCAGCGCGTGCCACAGCGGCTCCGTGAAACCGAGTCACGCGATCACGACCTTGGGGTATACTATCGAGGACGCGCGCTCGGTGCTTCGCTTCTCGATGCTTCCCGACACGCAGCCCAGCGAGGTGGAGGCCCTGGTGGCGGCCATCAAGCGGTTGACATGAAGTCCTGGAAGACCGGGCTGGGCATGGAGTGAGCATGGTCGAACAGGTCCTCTTCTTCTTCGCGCACAACCCGCTCCTGCTGTTGTTCGCCGTCGTGGCCCTGGGTTATCCCATCAGCAAGATCCGCGTGGCGGGGGCCTCCTTCGGCATCGCCAGCATCCTCTTCGCGGGCATCGCCCTGGGCGCCCTGGTCATGGCGCCGGGCCTGGACCCCAGCCTCAAGCAGGACATCTCCAAAGACATGAAGCTGGTCTACGAGCTGGGCCTGGCGGTGTTCGTCTACGCCATGGGCCTCTCGATCTCCCACAGCTTCTGGGCCGCCTTCAGCCGCGAGGGCATGAAGAAGAATGCGGTGGTGTTCCTGGTGATGCTCATCTCCACGGGCTTCGTGATGATCCTGGCCCGGGTAATGGGCTTCAACGCCCGCTACGCCGCGGGCCTGCTCACGGGCAGCTTCACCAACATGCCGGCCCTGGCGGGCGTCATCGAGCGGGTGAAGGCCTCCGGGGCCAGCCCCCTGGAGCTGGCCCAGCCCACGGTGGCCTCGGCCATCGCGTATCCCATCGGCGTGCTGGTGCCCATGCTGGTGATCCTCCTCAGCGCCAAGGTCTTCCGCGTGAACCTGCAGGAGGAGGCGGACGGCCTCAAGGACTACC
>CAIMQW010000161.1 GCA_903843705.1 uncultured Holophagaceae bacterium
ACTTGACTTTGACGGGAAGCAACTCTCGAAGGCTACGGAAGAGGCTGGTATCGATGTTGGCGACCTGCTGTATGGCACTACACCCTAGTCGCCGGTATTCCCTCCCCGTCTCTCTTTGAAGGAAGGTGCTCCACCCCATAGGTATCTGGGGAGGGGAATCGAAATCAAATAACCCCCACCCCATCAACAGATATAGGGACAAGCCGTTTTGCTGCCGATCTATGCATTTGGGGGATCTGGCTAGTAGTAGGAGGTGCTTTGTCATGCGCCGATCTACTCAAGCGTTCTCCCTTCGTTCCAAGCCAGAACGCAAAGCCAAGAACCTGGATCCCAAAGCCATCGTTGCCTACCTCCGGGTTTCGACCGAGGAGCAAGGGCTGGGCATGGAGGCACAGCGGAACGCCATCAAGGCTTGGGCTGATCTCCATGGCGTCAGGATTGCGGCTTGGTATGAGGACTTCGGGATCAGTGGCGGGGCAGAGCTTGAGGACCGCATAGGGCTTCTGGCGGCTCTGGAGGGCATCCGTGAGCACAGGGCGGGATCGCTAGTAGCCCACAAGGCGGACAGGATCGCTCGAGACGTCTACGTGGCGGAGTGCGTGAAGAGGGCGCTTCTCTCCGCTGGGGCATCGCTTGTGCTGGTTGAAGGGATCAGCGGGACAGATCCGTTCCAGGAACTCGCCGCGACCGTCATGGATGCCGCAGCACGATTTGAGCGTCGAATGATTGCGGCTCGGACCAAGGCTGCTCTGGGTGTGAAACGAGCCAGGGGAGAGAAGACCGGAGGGAGTTGCCCCTTCGGATTCCAGCTTGCCGCCGATGCCATCCATCTAGAGCCCAACCCGACGGAACAGCCCACGCTGGCTCGGATCCTAGAGCTTCGTCGGTCTGGATTCGGCGGGCGGCGCATTGCCTCCATCCTGACGAACGAAGGCTACATGCCCAGGGGCAAGGCGTGGCATCCGGGAAACGTACATGCGATAGCGAACGCTGCCCTCGAAGCGGCTTCCTGATCTGCCCTGAGGGGCATTGGACACTCTTTGACAATCGAATGAGCGAATGAAAACCAGCGCCCTCGAGGTTGTGAGTGACCCTAGGGGCGCGCCTCAGAAACACACCATCGAAGACGGCACCGGGAGTTGTGCCCATGTTGTGCCTCGACTCCGAAAAAGACCTATAATAGAGGCTCACTTGCGGGTGAACGAATCATCTTTGGAAGGGTCGAGAAAACCCCTGGAAGCTAGTGCTACCAAGGGTTTCCATGGATCGATCAACGGGTCATACGGGTCGCCAAGTCATGGTTAGAAGGCTGCTGCTCTATCCACCTGAGCTATGGGCACGCAGGTCCAGTCTAGCGGGTTTTGGTTTCAGGCTTAGTGGGCGCCGCCGTCGGTGCTGATGCCCATCTTGTCGAAGGACCAGAAGAGCAGGGCGAGGCAGATGGCGACGACGGTGCCGAGGGCCATGCCGCGCAGCTCGACGGTGCCGAGCTTGACGGCGGCGCCGCTGATGCCGCTGATGAGCACGACAGAGGTGAGGATCAGGTTGCGGGACTTGGTGTAGTCCACCTTCTTCTCGATGAGCATGCGGATGCCGGCGGCGGCGATGACACCGAAGAGCAGCATGCAGACGCCGCCCATGACCGGCACGGGGATGCTGCGGATGATGGCGGCGAGCTTGCCGGAGAAGGACACCACGATGGCGATGATGGCGGTGCCGGCGATGACCCACACGCTATAGACCTTGGTGATGGCCATGACGCCGATGTTCTCGCCGTAGGTGGTGTTGGGCGTGGCGCCCACGAGGCCGGAGAGCACGTTGGAGATGCCGTCACCCAGCAGGGAGCGGTGCAGGCCCGGGTCCTTCACGAGGTCCTTGCCGACGATGTTGCCGGTCACCACCAGGTGCCCCACGTGCTCGGCCAGCACCACCAGGGTCGCGGGCAGGATAATGAGGATGGCCTGGACGTTGAAGATCGGCGCGTAGAGGGTCGGGACCTGGAACCAGGGGGCCAGGCGGACAGCCTCGAAGTCCACGACGCCCAGCCCCAGGGACAGCACGTAGCCGGCGATGACGCCCAGCAGCACCGGGATGACGGCCATGAAGCCGCGCAGCAGCACCGAGGCCAGGATGGTCACAGCCAGGGTGGAGAGAGACACCGTGAGCGCCAGCTTCACCGACATGCCCAGGGGGGTGCTGCTGGCGGTCAGGCCCGCCATGTTGGTGGCGACGGGGGCCAGCTCCAGGCCGATGATGGCCACGATGGCGCCCATGGCCGCGGGCGGGAAGATGACCTCGATCCAGCGGGTGCCAGCAAAGCGGACCACCTGGGACAGCAGGATGAAGATGAGGCCGAAGACGATGAAGCCGCCCTGGGCCGCAGAGTAGCTGAGACCCGAGGCCAGCACGGCGAAGACCGGGGAGAGGAACGCGAAGCTCGAGCCAAGGTAGGCGGGAATGCGGCCCTTGGCCACAGCCAGGTAGATAAGGGTGCCGACGCCATTCATCAGCAGGCAGGTCGCCGGGTTGACCTTGAAGAGGAAGGGCACCAGCACTGTGGCCCCGAACATCGCGAAGAGATGCTGAAGGCTCAGGGGCAGGGTCTGCAGGATGGGCAGGCGTTCGTCGACGTCGATGGTGCGGCGCAGCATGGGGCCTCGGGAAAGGGAGTCCTGGGGCGAAGCCCAGGCAGCGTGGCGGAGGGGGGGCAGGAAGGGGCGTCCAGAAGTGTGAAGATCTCTGGGTGCTTTCAAGTCCCTGGGATGGGGGTCACACACCGAGATGCCCTCTGACGGACTGCGCTCAAGGGGACCAGCGTGCACCACCAGACTGCCCAGGCTGGGACCGATTGTGTGTATTAATTTATACTCGTTTTTTTCTAAGCACTAGATACTTCTATGTAGCGACATTGAGAATGGGGATCAATTCAAAATCAGCAATTATTGATCTTGCCCTTGATAAACGGCGGTTTCAAGTTCCAAGTGCAACAGGCTTGGGTGGGTTTGACCAGAAGGCCTGGAAATCAAAAGCGCCTTCTGGAAGGAAAAGCTCTGCGGGGCATTTCCAGCCGAGGGACTTCCTCGGGCGGACATTGAGGGTCCAG
>CAIMQW010000162.1 GCA_903843705.1 uncultured Holophagaceae bacterium
CCATCCATTCCTGCACCAGGGCCTCCCGACCGGGGAGCTTGGCGAGCACGTCATCGGTCAAGGTCGCCTGGGCCTTGAACCAGGCGGTGGCATCCGCACCCTTCAGTTCCTCAAGCCAGCGGTAAGGGTCCCGGTAGGTGGCCCCGAAGTAGGTGTCGGCAGCTTCCACCTGCTTGGATGGTGGATAGGTCCACTGGGCTAGCGCCGGGAGGGTGATCAGGAGTGCGTGAGCGATCACTGGGAAGAGCTTCATGGGAGGGACCTCCGCTGGCTTGCCTGCTTGGTACGGGGTGGGACTCGATCCTAGGGGAGTCGCAGGAGTCTAGGAAGTCGAACCTCCAGCTACCCGGGAAATTCCTCCGCTGCCCTCACCGTGAATCGCCTTCTGGGGCCTAGCAGAATCTTGCTGGCGGGTGCTGGGAGAACGGGCCCTGGCCGGCGCGAAAATGACCCAGTTTGGCCGCTGCTCCTGGGTCCGGTTGACCCCACTTGAGCCAGAGCCGATATACACCGCGTTCTCTGTGGTTGGCAGTTCTTTTCCCCCGGGATTCCCGGATGAACCTGTTTTTCTGACTCGGATTACTTCCCAGAAACCGCCAGCGGTACCACCGGCAGTTCGACGAAGCTGTCTTTGCCGGGGGCGTGCCAGATGCGGTGGGCGGCGGGGCGGTAGTCGGCGGGCTTGGCCAGGAAGATGTTGGGCACGAAGGTCTGGGGGTTCCGCTCGTAGAGGGGGAACCAGCTGGACTGCACCTGCACCATGATCCGGTGGCCCGGCAAGAAGACATGGTTGGCCGTGGGCAGGGCGAAGCGGTAGGGCAGCGCCTCCCCGGGCTTGATGGGCACAGCCTGCTCCAGGCTCTCCCGGTAGCGGCCCCGGAAGATGTCAGCGGAGACCATCTGCTGGTAGCCACCCAGGCCAGGCTGGGCCGGGACCTCGTCCGGGTACACATCGATCACCTTCACCACCCAGTCCGCATCCGTCCCCGTGGTGGAGGCCACGAGGTTGGCCACGGGCTCACCGCTGATGCGCAGGGGGGCCTTCATGGGCTCGGAGACGAAGGCCAGTACATCGGTCCGGCCCGAGGCCTCGCGCTGATCGTCCGTGTGCCACTGGGGCCAGGTGAGGCCATTGTCGTAGCCCACGGGCTGGATGGGCCGGGCGCGGAAAGGCACAGGCTTCGCGGGATCCGACACGAACTCTTCGAAGGGTGCCACCCCGGCCTTGGGTGCCTCGGCCGACACCGTCAGGCCCGCCCCCAGGTGATAGCGGGTGGCGGGGTGCGGGGTGCCCTCCCCCGCCAGGGGCCAGCCGGGCAGCTTGCGCCAGGCGTTGGTGCCGGTCTCGAAGGCGCTGACCGGGGGCAGGCCAGAGGGCGGGCCGCCCTTGAGGTGCTGATCGAGGAACGGCTTCAGCACCTCGCGGCGAAACTGCAGAGCCGTGTCCTGGCTGAAGCGGAGGGGCCCCAGGCTGCTGCCCTCCTTGATCATGCCACCGTGGTTCCAGGGCCCCATGGCGAGGTAGAGCAGATCCCCCTTGCGGTCCTTGGGCTTGAGGGCCTTCCACACCGCCACCGCACCGTAGATGTCCTCGGCGTCAAAGAGGCTGTGTACCAGCAGGGTGGGTACCACCATGGGCCGCGCCGCCAGGACGCGGTCCATGGCCTGCTGCTGCCAGAAGGCATCGTAGGCGGGATGTTCGACGACCTTGCGCCAGAAGCCCAGCTGCTCCATGCCCCGGCTCCGGGCCAGATCACCCGTGGACCCCGCCTGCAGGTAGAGGTTGTAGTCGTCGAAGTGGCTGGTCCACCACTTGTGCTCGTTGCCGCGGGAGGCCTGCTGCTCGTAGAAGTAGACCAGGGACGACGGCGAGAAGGCTCCATTGTGAAACCAGTCATCCCCGCGCCAGCCGTCCACCATGGGGTTCATGGGCACGGCGGCCTTGAGGGCCGGGTGGGGGTCCACCAGGGCCATCAGAGCCAGGAACCCGTCGTAGGAGATGCCCAGGATGGCCGCCCGGCCGTTGCTCTCCGGCAGGTTCTTCACCAGCCAGTCCAGGGTGTCCCAGGTGTCGGTGGCGTGATCCACCGCTGAGGCATTGAGGGGCCCCCGCAGGGGCAGGGTCATGGCGTAGTCGCCCTCGCTGCCATACTTCCCGCGGATGTCTTGGACCACCCGGATGTAGCCGCCCTCCAGGGTGAGGTCGGTGACGTTGTCGTAGCCCTGCAGCACCGGCCCCAGGTGGGCGCTGGCGGCGTGAGCGGTGAGCTCCGCCGCATTGTAGGGCGTGCGCGTGAGCAGGATCGGCGCCCCCTGCGCACCCTTGGGCACCAGGATGATGGTCTTCAGCTTCACCCCGTCCCGCATGGGGATCATCACCACCCGCCGCTCGTGGTCCCAGGTCCCCGTAGCGACCTTGAACTCTGCGGGCATCTCGCGGGGCAGGGTGGGCTGCTGGGCGGGCAGGGATAGGCCAGCCAGCAGGGCCAGCGGCAGGGTCAATAAGCGACGAAGCGGCGTGACAGACATGCAGACTCCCGAATTTACGTTTGAGTACTCGATGCAGGCTTCTGCGACCCTCGGGATCAGGCGCGGAGGACGCTGAACCTACGGAACAGCTCTTGGGGAATGGGGCATTGGAGCTTCCAGGTTATAGACATGGGTCGATCGCTTTCAACCCCCTCAAGCTCGACCCCCCCCCAAAGCCACATATGGGGACCCTTTGGCTTCCCGCACAAACAGCTGAAACCTCCAGCCATTGGTGCGACTTTCCAGGTATCGCTTCCCCGCCATTGTTTTGGGCCCCGCCGAGTTCTGTGTCTGCCAATGGAAGCGTTCTGGGCTGATGGCGTAGTCGTGATAAGTAATCCCTGAGTGGAATCCTTCACGCTTGTCGAGCGTGACAAACAGGAACTCAACTTGCTCCTCCGTGAGGGCGAGTACTCCTGCCTGGAACGGGACGCGCCTTGTCGCGCCGAGCCACCCAACTCCAGTAAGTATTTCCCTGACGTCGTAGGCGCCATGTAAGCGTAGCGGCCAGTCCAACGGCGCACCCGGTAGATCACGTGCTTCAAGCCCGCTGGTCCCCGCCAACCAATCAGCGACTTCGGTGAGCTCTTCAAGCATTGGTGGGTGGGCACGAAGTCGGCGCAGGAATTCCGGTCCGTCGAAGGTGTCCTTTGTGTCGGGGAAAAGTTGGTAGGCCAGCATCTGCACCCGTTGCCGATCCAGCTTGGTCAGGGTGCTGTAATCAAAAGGCTTCTTCTGCGACACGGCTCCACAGGTTGAGGCAGTCAGGGTCATTGGCATGAAGCAGACTGCCAAACCTCTTCCCAAGCCAACCCTCCTTGGGGCCGCAGATTCCCAGGTCCATGCCGGAAGCCCTCCGAAGCCCGGTCCAGCCACTTGGTTCCTGGCTCCGATAGAGCTTCGCGAGCGTCAACCCCTGATCTACAAGAAATTCGCCCATTCGAGGTGATCGATGCCCGGGAAGGGCTCGATAGGCCAGGAACTCCTGGGTTAGCCGCCGCCAGTTTTAGGTGGTCGCCGCCCTGAGATTCTCCAAGACGCGTTCCCTTGCCACGCGTTCGAATTGGATGTGACAGGCCGGAGGTAGTGTGGGAAAGCCCGCCTCGACTTCGGCGATTAATGTTCGCTTGGACAGGCCAGTCAAACACTGAAGAAGCCTGTCAAATCGGAACTCAACCCTGTGCCTCCCGACAAAATCAAGGATCAAGCAGCTGGTTTTGCCTCTGGCCAAACGAAGGCCTCGGCCGATCTGTTGTTGAAACAAGACAGGGCTCTGTGTGGGTCGAAGCAACAACAGGCACTCCACCTCCGGAAGATCGATGCCCTCGTTGTACAGGTCGCACGTAAAAACGACGGTGACCTCCTGCCGCGCCAACATCCCGGGAATTCGCTCGCGCAAGGTTCGGTCCGTGGCTCCTGTCACGGCGAGCGCCTTGTAGCCAGCTTGCCGAAACTGTTCGGCCATTAATTCGGCATGGCGGACACTCACGCAAAAGCCCAGGGTCCGCGCCTGTTCTGGCATGGATGAGTATTTCTGAAAGACCTAGGCGATCCTCCGCGCCCGGATGTGGTCCCCCGTCAGAATCTTGTCCAGATCGGCCACTTCCGGTCCCTGGCTCCACCTCACGATTGAGAAGTCGGTGTTGTCGGTCATGCCATAGTACTCAGAGGGCGAAAGCAGTTGCTCGTCCAGTGCCTTCCAGAGACGCAGTTCCACGGCGGGGGAACCGTCAATCCGCATGTGGAAATAGGGGGAGAAGCTGACCCCATCGGCTCGCTCGGGTGTCGCAGTAAGGCCAAGAAGAATGGCTGGGTGAATCGTCCTGGCTATACACCCTGGAACGATGCCATAACCAGTCGAAACCCTAAGCGGGCGACGGGGGCATGCGGGGTGGGCAGGGGCCGGGGGGGGCGAGGATGCCCGCCATGGTCCCCGCCCTTTCACTGCAGGCGGTCCCACCATTCGTCGGTAGGCCACGCACCCTTGGTTAAGGCAGCCCTCTGCGCAGAGTCAGGGGCGTACTGCGCGAACCTTCCTGGAACTCGCCACCACGAAAGCCCCGGCCCAGGAATCGACCTGACCCATCGAGAACCAGGCATCGACAAATTCCGCGATCCATTGCTGCTCCAGATCGTTAAGCAGCCCCCGCGCGAGGCGAGTGCAGGGGTGGGCGTGCAGCGTGGAACCCCCCGGCAGGACGGGCCAGCGGCTATGCAACCCGTTCAAATGCCTTACAGTAGCCCATGCCCAAACTCTCAGCCCTGCTCCGACTCGGTGTGTTTCTCGCCCTGGCCCTC
>CAIMQW010000163.1 GCA_903843705.1 uncultured Holophagaceae bacterium
CCGCTCACATCGCGGGTGATGCTGGGGTTCTCGCTCTTGCGACCCACCTTGTCGATTTCGTCGATGAACACGATGCCGCGCTGGGCCCGCTCCACGTCGTAGTTGGCGGCCTGGAGCAGCTTGGTGAGGATGTTCTCCACGTCCTCGCCCACGTAGCCGGCCTCGGTGAGGGTGGTGGCGTCGGCCATGGCCAGGGGCACATCCAGGAACCGCGCCAGGGTCTGGGCCAGCAGGGTCTTGCCGGTGCCCGTGGGGCCCAGCAGCAGGATGTTGCTCTTGGACAGCTCGACTTCCGTGGCGCCCAGGGCCTTCCGGGGGGTCAGGATGCGCTTGTAGTGGTTGTAGACCGCCACGCTCAGGCGCTTCTTGGCGGCCTCCTGGCCAATGACGTAGTCGTCGAGGAAGGTCTTGATCTCCTTGGGCCGGCTGAGGCGGGCCTCATGCTTGCCCAGGGGCTTGCCCTGGCGGCTCATGCGCAGCTGCAGCTGCCCGGCCTCGAGGCACTCATTGCAGATGAAGGCTTCCGGCCCCGCAAGGAGCTGCTCCACCTCGTGGGGTTCCTTGCCGCAGAAAGAGCATTTCTGTTCGCGCTTGTACTTGTTCATTGCTTACTCCCCTCCTGGGGACGTGACTAGGCTACATCGTGAATGGTCTTGAGGGCCAGGATCTCGAAGCGGCGAACCCCCGCGGGAATCAGAACCCGCACTTCATTGCCCTCTTCCTGACCCACGAGCGCCATGCCGATGGGGGAACTGATACTGAGATGCTGGGGATGGCCATCCAGTTCCTCCGGAAGAACCAGCGTGTAGGTAAATTTCTCTTCGGAGTCCAGGTCCAGGATCGTGATTTTGGAACCGTAGGCCGCACGGGACTTGGGCAGTCGGCTGATGTCCAGGCTGGCCACCTCGGCGATGCGCTTCTCGAGGGTCACCAGCTTGTTCTGGAACATGTCCCGCTTGGCCAGGGCCTGCTCATACTCAGCGTTCTCCGACAGGTCACCCTGACCGGCGGCCCGGGCGATCTCCAGGGGGATTTCCACCAAGAGGGCCTGCTTGATGGCCCTGAGTTCCTGTTCGAGCTTCACAAGCACGTGCTTTGGCATGGGGGGGTCCGGAAAAGGAGGGTCAAAAAAAGTCGGGCCGATGGGGCCCGGTCATACAGGAGAGGTTTGAATTGATTCTACCCACTCCTGGGGCGGAAGCGGGGCCGGAAGGGGATTGCCCTCGCCAGGCCGGGTCTTGAAGCGCCGGTGCATCCAGAACCACCAGCGGGGATCCTTGCGGATCTGGGCCTCGATGCGGGCAGTCATGAGCTGGGTGGCCACCCAGGCGTCCCGGGCGGGGTCGCCGGTGACGGGCACCTGGAAAGGCGGCTCGAAGCGCACCGTGATGGTGCCGTCGGGATTGGGCCAGCTGAACACGGGCAGCACCGGCAGGCCGTAGCGGGCCGCCAGGCTCCCAGCGGTGCCGAAGGTCGAGGCCCACTGGCCCAGGAAGCGCACCCAGACGCCGGTGGTCAGCGCGTCCTGATCAAGCAGGAAGCCCACGCCGCGCCCTGCCTTCAGGGCCTTCAGCGTGTCGCGCATGGCACCGGCCTTGAGGATCACCCGGTTCCCGAAGCGGGTGCGGAAGCCCAGGGAGATGGGCTCCAGGAGGGGGTTGTCCAGTTCCCGGCCGATGGCGTCCAGGGTGCGGCCATGGCGGCTCTGGGCCAGGGCGATGGCCTCCCAGTTGCCGTAGTGTCCGGTCAGCTGGATGAAGCCCTTGCCGCTGGCCTGGGCCGCATCGAAGTGTTCCAGTCCCTCGACCTTGATCCAGCGATCCACCTCCTCAGGGGTCGCGGAGCGCAGGCGCAGCAGACTGATGAACAGCGAGCCGAAGTGCTGGAAGCAGGCGCGGGCCAGGGCCCGGGTCTCCGCCTCGCTGAGGCCCAGCTCTGCGAAGCGCATGTTGTCGCGCACCACCCGCCGGTGCCGGGGGTCCAGCAGGTAGAAGAGCGAACCCGCCGCCTCACCCAGCGCCTGCACCGTTGCCCAGGGCAGACGCCCCAGGATGCCGTCGAGCAGTCGGAACAGCCCGTATTCCAGGCGGTGCCGAAGGCTCGGGACGGGGGAGGAGGTCATGAGGGCCCTAAAAAAAGGGGCGCCTCGGGGGACGAGGCGCGAAAGAAGATCTTAGCAGGAACCACAACTTCGGGCCTGCTGCTTCATTCCCAACACTTGCGTCAGGCACTCACCCGGGAGAGGGGCATGGTCATGCAGCGGGGGCCGCCCCGGGCCCGGCTCAGCTCCCCGGCCTCGATCTGGATGAGCACCTTTCGGCCATCCAGCAGGTCGAGTCCGGGTTCCACCAGCACCTCAGCCGCGGCGCGGATCTCGTAGCCGGCCCGGGCCAGGGCTTCGGCCGTCGCGATGTTCCGGCCGTAGCTGGTGATGACTCCCGGGGCCAGGCAGAAGGCGTTGGCCCCGTCCGTCCACTGCTCCCGCTGCTGCATGATCAGGTCGTTCCCGCCGCAGAAGAGAGGCTCCAGGTCGATGCCCAGATCCCGAAGCACCTCCAGCAGGCCCGGCTGGGTGCTCATGCGCAGCTCCGGGTGGCGCAGGTCGATGCGGGTGACGTTCAGCAGCTCCCGGCTGCCCTTGAGAAAGTAGGGGGGATAGACCAGGCACTCCCCCTCGCTGATGCGAGTGAAGATCGTGTCCAGGTGCATGGCGCTGCGCTTCTTGGGCATCAGCACCATGAGCAGGTGGTCGAAGCTGGCCGTGTCCCCGGCGCGGTGGGCCCGCAGGCGCTCAGCCAGCAGGTGGATGGCGTCCGCCTGGGTCCGCTCGCTGCAGCCCACGGCGAGCACCCGCGGGTTGAGCACCAGGATGTCTCCTCCCTCCAGGCTCACGGGGGCCTTGATCTCCCCCCGGACCAGGGGCGTAACCTGATCGAACCACCGCTCCCGGTCCGTGTGCTGCCGCAGGCGGGGGTGGTGCCGGAAGACATAGCTGTGGATCAGCGGCTCCCGCTCCCGGGCCCAGGTAGCCATGGAGTTCACGGTGTAGCCCGCACCGATGACCGAGGCGGGGTCCCGCATGAACAGCAGGTTGGGGATGGGCCGCACGCGGTAGTCGAACTCCTGCTCCCAGTGGGTGTGGGCCGGCGCGTCTTCCCAAGGCAGCCCGCCGATGACCGCGCCGGCGGCCTGGGCCGGGGGCAGCTCCCGGAGAAAGTCGCAGGTCGCCTCTGGCAGGCCCGTCAGGCGCCGCAGGTCCGTGAAGAAGGCCGACTGGACACCCTCAACCCGGAGCGCCTCGATGAAGAGGTCCTGGATATCCAGCACCTCGTCGGCCACCTTCGCCAGCACCTGCCGGAACTGCCCATGCTCCTGCCGGGCCAGGTCGCCATGGAGGATGTCATCGAAGAGCAGCTTCTCCATCATCCCCGGCACCATCTGGTCGATCTCGGGTCCCGGATCGTGGACCACCACCTGTCGGAGGCGGGCGGTTTCAGAGAAGACCGATAGCTGGATGGGCTGCATGGGACCTCGGGCTTGCGGACCCGGGAGGTTAGCACAGAAGCCCGGTGGGCCTGCATCTGCACGCCGCTGTTGACCCCCGGGTTCCATATTCTTTACCGATTTAGTCGGATATTTCGCTTGAATGCACGCTTTAGTCGCCTTAGCCTGGATATTCACAGAGAAACCCCGGGGCGATGCCCCGCAAATGGAGGCAACCATGGCCGCATTCGTCACTCAGCCCGCACCCGATTTCAAGGCCGACGCCCTCGTCGACGGCCAGTTCAAGCAAGTCTCCCTGTCCGACTACAAGGGCAAGAAGGTCGTGCTGTTCTTCTACCCCCTCGACTTCACCTTCGTCTGCCCCACCGAGATCCTGGCTTTCGCCGATGCCGCCAAGGAGTTCGAGGCCCGCAACACCCAGGTGATCGGCGTCAGCGTCGACTCCAAGTTCAGCCACCTCGCCTGGGTCAACACCCCCCGCAAGGAAGGCGGCA
>CAIMQW010000164.1 GCA_903843705.1 uncultured Holophagaceae bacterium
CAGACTAAAGTAGCTCAGGGCAAGGGAAAGTCAAATTGCCCACACTGCGCCATTGGACACAATGCGAACAAGGGCAGAATCTATAAGTTCGAAGAAATGGACGCTGACCATGTTGCCGCCTGGAGCAAGGGTGGCAAGACATCAGCCAGCAATTGCCAGATGCTCTGTATTACACACAATAGAGCCAAAGGTAATCGTTAGCTCACAGGTCTGGCAGTGCAAATGTCCAAACTCCAGAAAAAGGGGGCCGTCGGCCCCCTTGTTATTGGTCGGAAAAGCGCGAGAGGATTCGAACCTCCGAGTGGGACCGCCCGAGGCGTGCCTAGATGGCTCGCCGAAGCGGGACCGGCGGCTGGCGCAGCCAGACGCGGTTCGAATCCGGGGCCCAGGTGGGTCGGCACCCCTTGTTGATGGTCGAGACGGGCGAGAGGATTCGGACCCCCGAGCGGGCTCACTCCGCAGCCCCTGGTCAGACCAGGATCCCGAAGATCCCGATGGCTGTCCCCGTTTCGTGATCTGCAGCGCAAGGTATCCCAAGCTACAATGAGGAGTTCCGCCCGCCGGGCGGGGAGTTCACTCGATGAGCGACGTCTGCACCATCGTCACCACCTGCGGAAGCGAAGAGACAGCTCTCACCATCGCCGCCGCGCTGGTGGACCAGGCCTATGCCGCCTGCGTGAACATCATTCCCAGCGTCAAGAGTTACTATTACTTCAAGGGCGAGACCCACCTCGACGAGGAGGTCATGCTGATCATCAAGACCACCATCGAGCTCTTTCCCCAGGTGTCCGAAGTGATCACTGACCTGCACACCTACGAAGTGCCCGAGATTCTGATGTTCCCGGTCGAGGCAGGCTCTGAGGCCTTTGTCGACTGGATCCGCCAGAGCGTCAACCGCCTGGCCTGACCGTTCTCCACCCCACCTTCCCAGGAGCTCAACCCATGGAACAGACCCTGTCGCTCGAATTCCTGCGGGTGGTTGAAGAAGCGGCCATCGCCTGTGCCACGTCCATCGGCCACGGTCGCCGCAAGCACAGCGACAAACTGGCCGTGGAGGCCATGCGCAAGGCCATGGAGTCCGTTCGTATGGATGCCACCATCGTCATCGGTGAGGGTGAGCGCGACGAAGCGCCCATGCTCTACATCGGCGAGAAGGTGGGCATGGGCGCCGACCTGGATGGCGACAACCCGGCCGTGGACATCGCAGTGGATCCCCTGGAAGGCACCAACCTCTGCGCCACGGGCTCACCCAACGCCATCGCGGTGCTGGCAGCCACGGAGCAGGGTGGCCTGCTGCACGCCCCTGACCTCTACATGGAGAAGCTGGTGGTCGGCCCCTCCGCCAAGGGCAAGGTCAGCCTCGACGCACCCGTGGGAGACACCCTCAACATCATCGCCAAGTCCCTCAACCGCCTGGTCTCCGAGATCACGGTCAGCGTGCTGGACCGCGAGCGCCACGAGCAGCTCATCGCCGACATCCGCAAGACCGGGGCCCGCATCCAGCTCATCGGCGACGGCGACCTCAGCGCCGCCATCAGCGCTGCGGTCAGCGGCACGGGCATCCATGCGGTCATGGGCACGGGCGGCGCCCCCGAGGGCGTGCTCTCCGCGGCGGCCATGAAGTGCCTGAACGGTGAGATCCAGGGCCGCCTCAAGGTGGACACCAACACCGCCAGCCGCGAGAAGGCCGAGGCCATGGGCGTGGACTTCGACCGCATCTACTTCACGGACGA
>CAIMQW010000165.1 GCA_903843705.1 uncultured Holophagaceae bacterium
CCAGGGGCCGCTGGGGATTGTACAGCCAGCCGTCGATGCCCTGGTAGAGCATGCGCCCCACCCGGATGTTGTAGTTCTCGATGAAGAGGATCCGGTGGCGGAAGCGCGGGTCCTCGAGGAGCTGGGACACCTTCTGGATGAGGCCCTTGCCCGTCTGGTCAGCAGGGTGGGCCCGGCCGGAGAAGATGAGGTTCACGGGCCGCTCGGGGTTGTTCACCAGCCGGTCCAGGCGCTCCAGGTCCGTGAAGAGCAGGTCGGGCCGCTTGTAGGGCACGAAGCGGCGGGCAAAGCCGATGGTCAGCGCATCCGGATCCAGCGGCGGCGGCTCGATGGCCGGCAGGCCGAGGCGCTCGCGCATCTTGGCGGAGCGGCCGCGGATGAAGCGGATGGTCCGAGCCTTCAGCACCTGCTTGGTCTCCCAGATCTCTGCGTTGGAGACCGACATGATCTTCGTCCAGGTGTCAGGCCGCGTCAGGGAGCTCTGGTAGGCCACGCCCAGGTGGGCCTCGTAGAGGTGGTGCATCTCGGTGGCGAGCCAGGAAGGCAAATGGACGCCATTGGTGACGTGGCCGATGGGCACGGCCTCTTCCCGCAGGCCGGGATAGAGGTGGTTCCACATCTTCCGGGACACCACGCCGTGCAGCGCGGAGACCCCGTTGGCGCGGCGGGTCAGCTTGAGGGCCAGCACCGTGGGCAGGAAGGGGGAGCCGTGGTCATGGGGATTCACCCGGCCCAGGCCCATGACCTCGTCCAGGGACAGTTTCAGACCCTCGGCCAGGGCATGCAGGTGCTCCGCCGCCAGTTCCGCAGGGAAGCGGTCATGGCCGGCATCCACGGGAGTGTGGGTGGTGAACACCGAGGCCGAAGCCACCTCCTGGAGGGCCTTGTGGGGATCCATGCCATCGTGCTGGATGCGGTACCGCGCCCGCTCCAGCAGCGCGAAGGCGGAGTGGCCCTCGTTCAGGTGGAACACGCTTGCGTTGATGCCGAGGGCCCGCAGGGCCCGGGCGCCGCCGACGCCGAGCAGCAGCTCCTGCTCTATGCGCATGCGCTGGTCGCCGCCATAGAGGCGGGCCGCCAGGGCCACGTCCTTGGGGGCGTTCTTCTTGACGCGGGTGTCCAGGAGGATCAGCCGGATGCGGCCGACCTGGACTTCCAGCACTGCGGCATGCACGAGGCGTCCCGGCAGCTCCACGGAGACAAACACGGGCTCGCCATGGCGGTCCACCGTATGGACCAGCGGCAGATCGGCGATGTCGTAGGGTTCCACCACATCCTGCTGCCAGAGGTTGCCGTCCAGCACCTGGCTGGTGTAGCCCTCGTGATACAGCAGGCCCACGCCCACCAGGGGAATGCCCAGGTCCGAAGCGGACTTCAGGTGGTCGCCCGCCAGGATGCCGAGACCACCTGAGTAGATGGGCAGGGACTCGTGGATGCCGAACTCCATGCAGAAGTAGGCGATGGGCCGGGAGCGCATGGCCCCGGCGTGGGTGAGACCCCAGGTGGTGACGGGTGTGAGGTACTCCTGCAGCTGCCGCAGGGCGCGATCGACCCGGGCCGGCACGTCCACATCCGCCGCCCGCCGCTCCAGCTGCTCGGGCGTGATCTGCTTCAGGACCGACATGGGGTTCTGGTGGGCTCGGTGGTAGAGGTCGATGTCGAGGTCCCGGAAGATCGTGCGGACCTCCGGCTTCCAGGTCCACCAGAGGTTCTGGGTAAGCTGCTGCAGCTTGGGGAGAAGTTTGTCCATGAAGCGTCCTAGGTGCGAGGCAAAGAAGAGGCAGACTCAGGCCGCAGAAACAGGGCGGCCAGGGGTGGGAGGGTAAGGTTCAGGGACTGCGGGAAGCCGTGGGCGGGAATGGGCTCGGTCTGGATCCTCCCGGTGTTGCCCAGGTTGCGCCCACCATAGTGGGTGGAGTCGGTGTTGAGCAGCTCGACATAGACGCCCGCTGCCGGGACCCCGATGCGGTAGCCATGCTGGGGGAGAGCCGTGAAGTTGATGGCGGCAGCCACGAAGTCCCCGGGGTCCGAGGCGCGGCGGAGCAGCGTGAGCACGCTATTGAAGCGGTCGCCGCAGTCGATCCAGGCGAAGCCACCCCCCTGGCAGTCCCCCTCATGCAGGGCCGGCATCCGGCGGTAGAGCCCGTTCAGGTCCCTCAGCAGGTCATGAATGCCCTTGTGGTCCGGCCTCTCCAGGAGGCCCCAGTCCAGGGCTGTGTCGTGGTTCCACTCCAGCCCCTGGGCAAACTCGCCGCCCATGAAGAGGAGCTTCTTGCCGCCGTGGGCGTAGAGCCAGGCATAGAGCAGCCGCAGGTTGGCCAGGCGCTCCCAGGGATCCCCGGGCATCCGGCCATAGAGGCTGTGCTTCCCGTGGACCACCTCGTCGTGCGAGAGGGGGAGGACGTAGTTCTCGGCATCGTGGTAGAGCATCGAGAAGGTGATGTCGTCGTGGTGGTGCGGCCGCGCCATCATGCCCTGTCCCAGGTAGCGCAGGGTGTCGTGCATCCAGCCCATGTCCCACTTGAAGCCGAAGCCGAGGCCACCCTGGTCCGTGGGCCGAGACACGCCGGGCCAGGCTGTGGATTCCTCCGCCACGGTGAAGGCGTCCGGGAACTGACTGTAGACCACCTCGTTCAGGCGGCGCAGGAAGGCGACAGCCTCCAGGTTCTCCCGACCCCCGTAGCGGTTGGGGATCCACTGACCTTCCTCGCGGCTGTAGTCCAGGTAGAGCATTGAGGCCACTGCGTCCACGCGCAGCCCGTCCACGTGATACTGGTCCAGCCAGAAGAGGGCGTTGGCGAAGAGGAAGTTCTGGACCTCGGTACGCCCATAGTTGTAGATCAGGGTGCCCCAGTCGGTGTGGCGCCCCTGCCGCGGATCCGCATGCTCATAGAGGTAGGTGCCATCGAACTGTCCCAGGCCGTGGGCATCCTCGGGGAAATGCGCGGGCACCCAGTCGAGGATCACCCCCAGGCCCGCCTGGTGCATGGTGTCCACGAACTCCCGGAAGTCCTCGGGTCCGCCGAAGCGGCTGGTGGGCGCGAAGAGACCCAGGGGCTGATAGCCCCAAGAGGGATCGTAGGGGTGCTCCATGATGGGCAGCAGCTGAATGTGGGTGAAGCCGAGCCAGCTCGCGTAGGGCGCCAGCTCCGCGGCGATCTCCCGGTAGCTCATGAAGGTGCCGTCCGGCCGGCGGCGCCAGGAACCCAGGTGCAGCTCGTAGATGCTCATGGGCGCGGCGTGGGCCTGGGTCCGGCGGCGCTGTTCCATCCAGGCCCCGTCGCCCCAGGGGCGCTCCGGCAGGCCGTGGACGATGGAGGCAGTGCCCGGTGACCGCTCACAGCGGAACGCAAAGGGATCGGCCTTCAGGGGGAGCAGGTTACCTTCAGGTCCGTGGATTTCGAACTTGTAGAGCGCACCGGAACCCACGCCCGGAACAAAGGTCTCCCAGAACCCGTTGGGGCCCGCCTGGCGCATCGGCTGCTGCCGCCCATCCCAGCCATTGAAGTCGCCGACCAGGCTCACGGACCGGGCGTTCGGGGCCCAGACTGCGAAATTCACGCCCGCAACGCCATCCACCTCACAGGGGTGGGCACCCAGCTTCTCGTAGGCCCGCAGGTGGGTACCCTCGCCCAGCAAGTGCAGATCCAGATCGCCCAGGAAGGAGGCGGGACGCGGAGATACCATGGGCCATTCTAGGGCCTAAACCGATGAACCATGACACTTGATTCAGGGATGCAGCACCCTCCAGACCCGCAGGGCCTCGCTGACGCTCCAGGCCTGGGCGTCACAGCCGCGCTGATGGTGAGGCGCGTCACCATCCAGGAGTTCGGGCAACTGCCCTAGGCACCCCACATCCAGGAGCGGACCGACGGAGGCCAGCCAGGCCCGGGCCGTGGCACGGGCCGCAGCATCCCCATCCCAGGCCAGGTCCATGGCCTCGCAGAGCATGGGCAGCTGCCAGACCCACGCCGTACCGTTGTGGTAGGCGGGTTTGCGCCGGGTGTCCTCGTCGCCCTCGTAGCGGCCCCAGTAGGGCTGCAGCGGGTCGTTGAGGGTGCCGCCCCAGGGGGCCGGTATGGACAGCGGCACTGTCACAGGCAGTGGCGCCAGGCTGCGCAACCCACCTGGCACCAGGAGGTGGCGGGCACAGGCGGCCACGGCCCGGCGAGCCCGGTCGCCAGCCACCAGGCCCAGGGAGATCAGGAAGAGCTGGTTGGGCCGCAGGTGATCCGCGGGGACGGCCAGAGCCGCTGGCACCCCCTTCTCCGCGAGGAGGACATCGGCGAACCAGCCCCGGTCTTCCAGCCAGAAGGTGTCGAGGGAGGCCTCGGCCCGGGCGGCGGTGTCCGCCCAGGGCTCCCCATCGCTGGGCGCGAAGAGCCGCTCCAGCAGGCGCAGGAGCCGGACCCAGAGGGCCTGGATCTCCACCGGGTAGCCCTCCCGGGGCGTGCCCATGGGGTAGCGGGTGTCCATCCAAGTGAAGTGCGCGGGGCTCCAAAGCAGGCCCGACCCGGGATCCATGCCCACGCCATTCAGGGCCCCCTTGCGCAGGTGCTCGCCCAGGGAGGTGAGGACCTCGAGCACGGTCCGGCCCCCGGCATCCGCCTGGAAGAAGGTTAGGCCCAGCTGGTCGGCGGCCTCCTCGCAGGCCACAGCCAGCCAGAGGGGCGCGTCGGAGGTGTCCCGGTCCGCGGTGGAGTCGGCGCCCAGCATGTTCGGGAGGGTGCCGCCCTCCTCCAGGGCCGCGAAGGTCCTCAGGATCAGCCCTGCGTCCTCGGCCCAGCCCGCAGCCAGCAGACCCCGGCTGGCGATGAGGGTGTCCCGGCCCCAGTCCAGGAACCAGGGGTAGCCCGCGATGACCGTGAGACCCGCCTCGCGGCGGGCCAGGAAGGCGCCGAGCGCCAGGTGGAGCCGCTCGGGGAGGTCGCGGGCCGGCGGAGCCGGGGCCGACACCGTTTCCTCGGCGCTGGGTCCTTCGGCATCGATGCGCAGGGACACCTCGGCGCCCGGGGGCAGGGACAGGTCGAACCAGCCGGGGCTCCAGGCGTCTCCCATGCTGAAGAGCCCCCGGGAGGCCTCCACAGGATGCTGGATGCCCCGGCAGGCTTCGGGCTGGGACCGGTAGCTCCCGGCGTCCGCGGTCACCTGGAGCTGGCGGCCCGGAGCCGGCGTGAACGCGAAACCGACGGCATCCTCCAGGCTCTGGGTAGACGCCGCGAAGTGGGCTTCCAGCGCGGGGTCGAGGCGGGTCTCGCCATGGAAGGAGCGGTCCTCCAGGTCCAGCCGCACCGTGAGCCGCACTTGGCGGTCCACCGGCAGGTCGCTGGCACCGGCGTCCTGGGCGGGCCGGGACCAGCGCAGCGCCACCGTGTTCTGGTCCGGGAGCATCTCCGCCTCGAGGTGGAGTTCCACCCGGCACCCATCCCCGGCGCTGGCCAGGAAGGTCCACCGGACCGGCGGACCCGCCTCGAAGTGCGTGAGGTTCAGGCCGTTCAGAGGGCTGATGAAGCCGTCGGCATTGACCCAGGCCCGCAAGCGCTTCACCAGCACGTGGCGGTCCGAGGGGGCCGAGGGGTGCAGGTTCGCGGCCAGGAGGCAGTCGTACTTGGAGGTAATGGCACCGAGATCCGCGGGGAGCCGGGCCATGCCGCCGCGCCCATTGGTCAGGAGCGCCAGCCCCTCGCGGCCGAGCCACATGGGCTCCGGCACCACTGGCAAGAACCGGAGGTCCGCCTGGAGCAGGCCCTCACCCGCCCGGTGGCGGCGCAGCTGAAGGGTGGCATCCCCGGCCCGCGCGGGCTGGGGCGGCACGGCGGCGATGTGGCCGCCCGCCACGGAGATGCTGCGCAGGTGCAGGTTGGGGTGGCCCACCATGTCGAGGGTGGCCTCGAAGGGTGTGGACTCCCAGAGCAGCAGCCAGTGGTCCGGGGCCACGAGACTCACCCGCCGCAGGTCTTCGGCCTGCCAGAGGGTCACCCGGGGGAAGGCCCCGGCCCGCTGGGCCTGGTCCAGGGCGGCCAGCAGGTCCTGCCGGAGCAGGCCGGCTTCCAAGTTGGGCAGGGCGGCCAGGAAAGCGGCAGGATCCCGGGCGACGCGCCCGGCCAGCTCGCGCCAGTCCCCGGGGCCGAGGGCTTCCGCTGGATGGACTGCGGCCATGGCCTGGAGGGCCCAGGCCGCCTGGGCCCGGGCTTCCCGGTAGGCCTCGCCCGCCAGGCCCCGGGGAGTTGGCTGGGCAGCAAGACAGTAGCTGCCGCCGGGCGGCAGGAGGAGCCGCCGCGCCCCGCCCAGCATTACCTTCCGGACAGGGCCGGGCTGGCCCAGGAGGTCCACGGAGGCATCGCCGAAGTCAGCCCAGACCGGGGCCTCGATGCGACAGGGCTGAGGCTGTTCCAGGTCCAGGTTGACGAGCACGAGCGTCCGATCGAGGCCTTCGGCGGAGGTCCGCAGCAGGACCAGGACCGGGGCCTCTGCGAGGCTCAGACGGTGGACCTCGGCGCCATCGAAGAAGCAGGGGTTCTCAGCCAGCAGGCGGCCGAGGCCCGCCAGCTCCTCGACCAGGTTGGGCTCTGCGCCCCAGGCCAGGTCCCGAGCCTCGTGGACATCGACCTTCTCGGTGGCCAGCCACTCCACGCCGGAGGTGTAGCCGAAACCTCCGTTCTGGCTGGCCAGGGCGCAGAGCCGGTTCCGCAGGCGGGACCAGTCCGCCCCCTGGGCCGCGAGCCGCAGGTTGTCGTGGGTCTCGCTGTAGTGCACCAGCAGCCCCGCGCGCTCCCCCTGCCGGAGGCAGTGGTCGAGGTAGGTGGCCACCTCGGTGGGCCGGTAGTTCTGGAAGAGCTCGGAGTAGGCCCAGTGCATGCCGCCCCGGGTGAGCAGGGTCTCGGTGGCTTCCCAAGCGCCACCCAGTCCCTCCAGCAGGAATACAGCCTCGGGATAGGCCTGGTGGACCATGGTCGTGATGTACTGCCAGGCGGGCAGCGGGACCATGTAGCCCGCATCGCAGCGGAAGCCGTCCACGCCGCGCCCGCACCAGACCAGCAGGGCCCGGGCCACGGTATCCCAGAGGGCAGGGCTGCCCTGGTCCAGCTCCACCAGGTCCGCCCAGGTGTTGCCCCAGGCGCCGGGGCTGTGGAAAGTCCCGTCCGGATTCCGGCGGAACCAGTCCGGACGGTGCTCCAGCAGGCGGGAGCCCCAGCCGGTGTGATTCACGAGGATGTCCAGGAAGACCTGGCCACCCCGCTGGTGGACGGCGGAGGTCAGCTCCCGGAACTGGTCCTCGCCCGTGGTCCGCTGGTCGAAGTCCACCAGGGCGGGATCGATGGCCGTGAGATCCAGCTGAGCGTAGGGACTGCCGAAGCGGCCCATCCGGGCGTGGGTGGTGGGCACCGGGCCCACGGGCAGCAGGTGGAGGATCCGGCAGCTCAGGCGCTCGAAGATGTGGGGCACCTCGGCCGTGAGGTCCCGCAGCCGGCCCGAGGGCGGGATCACCGTGTAGTCCGCCCGGTCCAGTTCCAGGATGGTCTCCGCCAGCTCCGCCCGCTGGCGGCCGGCCGCGCCGCCGAACATCCGGGGGAACGCGCAATAGAGAGTGTTGGCGGTGCGCAGCCGATCCGGATGGACCGTGATCCCCACGTTCTCGCCCTCGGGCCAGTGCTGGAAGCCCTCGGGGTCCACGCAGTAAGCCTTGGCAAGGAATGGACCAGACTCCGTGAGGGCCAGGTCCAGGGTCCAGCCACCGGGGGTGGGCTGGAGGGGGATGTCCCGCCAGGAGGAACCCGCGGGATCGCGCAGCTTCTCCCCGAGCAGGCTCAGGGTCTCCTCCCGCATCCGCGCCCCGCGGGTGAGGTTCGTGCGCAGGTAGGCCCGCCAGCCGGAGGCTCCGGAATCCGGATGGTCGAGGCTGAAGACCGCCCGGTCTCCCACGAAACGGAGCAGCCGGGTGCCACAGGGGGGACGCATCGCGGGATGGGACATGGGGGGATTTTCAGGCCAACGGCGCCTTTCCGGGACAAGAAATGCGTCTCGGTACCCCGAGCGCGGGTCTTCGGCCCCACTGGATGGGCTACGCTGGATGGCGGGAGATTCGATGGACAGACTGGTGATTCAAGGCGGCCACCCCCTGTTGGGGCGCATCCGGGTGTCGGGTGCCAAGAACGCGGCGCTGCCCTGTCTGGCGGCGGTCCTGCTGACCCCGGAGCCCGTGGTCCTGTCGAACCTGCCCGCCGTGGCCGACATCCGCACCATGGTCAAGGTGCTGCAGGCCCTGGGCACCGAGGCCAGCCTGGAGCCTGAGGGCGAAGGCTTTGAGCTCAAGGGCACCCTGGCCTGCGCGGGCAGCGACGACCCCAAGGCCCCCTACGACCTAGTGAAGACCATGCGGGCCTCCATCCTGGTGCTGGGCCCCCTCCTGGCCCGCTTCGGCAAGGCAACGGTGAGCCTGCCCGGCGGCTGCGCCATCGGCGCGCGGCCTGTGAACCTGCACTTGGAGGCCCTCGAGCGCATGGGTGCGGTCATCGAGATCAGCCACGGCTACATCCACGCCTCGGTGCAGGGCCGGTTGAAGGCCATCGACCACCTGTTCGAGAAGGTGAGCGTGGGCGCCACGGAGAACATCCTCATGGCCGCGACCTTGGCCGAAGGGGTCACCGTCCTCCGGAATGCCGCCCAGGAACCGGAAATTGGCGACCTGGCCCAGCTCCTGGTGGAAATGGGCGCCCAGATCGAGGGCATCGGCACGGGGACCCTCACTGTCACCGGGGTCGAGCGCCTCCACGGCTGCGAGCATGTGGTCATTCCCGACCGCATCGAGGCCGGCACCTACCTCTGCGCCGTGGCCGCAGCCAGCGGTGACGTGGTGCTGGACCGCTGCGAGCCCGAGCATCTGCGCTCCTTGCTGGACCTGCTGGAGCGCTCGGGCTGCGTGATCACTGAGCGCGAGGGCCAGGAGGGCCGTCAGCTGCGCATCCAGCGGGAGGCCAGCCAGAAGCTCCGCTCCAAGGACATCACCACCCTGCCCTTTCCAGGCTTCCCCACGGACCTGCAGGCCCAGGTGATGGCGGTCATGACCCAGGCCCACGGCATCAGCGTCATCAATGAGGGCATCTTCGAGAACCGCTTCCAGCACGCCATGGAGCTGGAGCGCCTGGGCGCCAACCTGCGCACGGACGGCCACACGGCCATCGTGGCGGGCCCCGCGGACCTGACCGGCTGCACGGTGATGGCCACGGACCTGCGGGCCAGCGCCGCCCTGGTCATCGCCGGCCTCGTGGCCCAGGGTGAGACCGTAGTGGACCGCATCTATCACCTGGACCGGGGCTACTCGGGACTGGAAAAAAAGCTCCAGGGCGTGGGCGCACACATCGAGCGTGTCGGCGGCGGACGGGTCTAGGGTCCGTTCGCTCTCAAGGCGCTCCCATGTGATGCCCACCCCCCGGACGGGTCGGCTACACTAAGACCACCATCGGGGGATCCATGTTTGGCGAGATGAAGGTCTTTTCCGGGAGCAGCCACCCGGATCTGGCGCGGGGCATCACGACACACATGGGCATGCCGCTCGGTCGCCTGAAGGTCACCCGGTTCTCCAACGAGAACATCAAGGTGAAGGTCGAGGAGAACGTCCGCGAGGCCGATGTCTTCGTCATCCAGTCTTCCTGCCCGCCCGTCAGCGACCATCTGATGGAGCTGCTGATCCTCATCGACGCGCTGAAGTTCGCCTCGGCCGCCCGCATCACCGCAGTGCTGCCCTACTTCCCCTACGCCCGCAGCGACAAGAAGGACGAGGCGCGCATCTCCATCACCGCCCGCCTGGTGGCCGACCTGCTCGAGACCGCCGGCGCCGACCGCGTGCTCACCATGACGCTCCACGCGCCGCAGATCCTGGGCTTTTTCCGCAAGCCCGCAGACCAACTGCTGGCCACGCCCATCCTCACCAACTACTTCCTGACCAAGGACCTTTCGAACGCCGCCGTGGTGGCCACGGACGCCGGCGCCGCCAAGTTCGCCGGCCACTTCGCCAAGCGCCTCTCGGTGCCCATGGCCATCATCGACAAGCGCCGCTTCGACGACTCCGAACAGGCCCAGAGCGTGGCCCTCATCGGTGACGTGGAGGGGAAGGACGCCATCATCTACGACGACGAGATCGCCACCGGCGGCTCGATCAAAGAGGCGGCCCGCATCCTGCGTGAACTCGGCGCCCGCACCGTGCGGGTGGGCGTCACCCACCCCGTGCTCTCGGGCAAGGCCGTCGAGACTCTCAACTCCGCGAACCTCGACGAGCTTGTGGTCACGGACAGCATCCCGGTCTCGCCCGCGACGGCGAAGGCCCTGCCCTTCCTCAAGGTCCTCTCCACCGCTGCCCTCTTCGGCGACGCGATCCTGCGCATCCACGGGGGACGGAGCATCAGCGAGATGATGGACTGATGGCCCTGCACTGCGGCCCCTTCGAGGTTCCTCCCAGCCTCGAACTCCTGGGCCCCCATGGTGCGGACATCACGCGCCTCTTCACCCGCCCCTTCCTGTTGCTCCACTGGGCCTCGGAGCTCTATACCGCGCGCACCTGCATGCTGCTCCTGATGGATCTCGGCTGGGAGCCGCGGCTGCGCTCCGGTACCACCCTGGAGGACCTCTGTGCGGGTCTGCCGGCTCAGTGCCGCAAGCCTCTGGCCTGGATGCTGCCCTTCCTGGCCATCGAGGGCCTGCTCGCGAGGGTGGGCGAGGGCTATCAGCTTCAGGGGGACCCGGACCTGGACCTGACGGAGCTCCGTCGGATCGCAGAGGAGGAGGTGCCGGGCCATGCCGGGAACTTTGACCTGCTCGACGGGGTACGCTCGCACATCCAGCCGTACTTCACGGAGGGGAAGCCCGGCGAGGGCCTGCTCTTCGATCTGACGCTGTATCCGCTCTGGCTGGCCTACTTCCGTAACGAGAACCTGGGCTACTTTCCCAACAACCTGCTGACCCTGCTTGCCCTGCGAGAGGGTCTGCCGGAAGGGGCCCGGATCCTGGAGCTAGGCGCCGGGGCCGGTTCCTTCGCCCAGCTGGTGGCCCACCAGGGCGCCGAGGAGGGCTGGGCGCACCGCATCGCCGAGTACCGGTTTACGGACGTCGCCCTGACCTTCCTTCGCCGCGCCCAGCGGGAGCTCAAGGCGGCCGCGCCCGGCCTGCCCCTCCAGTTCCAGTCCCTGGACCTGAACCGTCCGCTGGGAGACCAGGGCATCGCGCCCCAGAGCCTGGATGCCATCATCGGCATCAACGTGCTGCACGTAGCCCAGGACCTGGAGCGCACCCTGGTGAACCTCCGCGGCCATCTGAAGCCCGGCGGCCGCCTGGTCATTGGCGAGTGCATGAAACCCGACCTGAGCACTCCCCTCTACCTGGAGTTCTTCTTCGGATTCATCAAGAGCTTCACGGAAGTCACCCTGGATCCCCGCTGGCGGCCCCGCCATGGCTTCCTCACTCCCGAGGCCTGGGAGGCGGCCCTGCTCCATGCAGGCTTCAGCGACCTCCAGTTCGTGCCACCTCCCCGGCCGCTTATGGACCGGCACCCAGGCTTCACCGTGGGGGCCATCGCCGCCACGGTGTAAGGTTCCGCGCGCCAAGTCGGCGGCCTTCGCCCGGACCGGTCGGTTCTGGGGGAGGTGGTAGACGCCGCCCTCGCCTTCTTGCATGCCGAACTACCATTGGGTGCATCCCAAACAGAAAGCGAGGCATGAATATGACTCGTATTGTTTCGATTCTGAATCGGAAGTCGATCCTCGTCCTGGCCCTGACCCTCGGGTTGAGCTCCCTGCAGGCTGCACGGAACTTGCCGGAGGGTCCGACACCCCAAGCAGAGGTCCCCTGCGGAGGCACCCCCAAGCGCTTCGACAATGGGCAGGTCGAGCAGTGCACGCTGGCCCTGGCGCACCGCCACGGCGAAGTCACGCTCCCAGCCGGTTCCCTGGTCACCTTCCACAAGACGGGGGAGCTTGCCGAGGCCGTCCTCAGCGCCCCGACCCTGGTCAGCGGCCAGCTACTGCCAGCCAAGGCCACCCTGTTCTTCGATCCAGTAGGTCGGATGCGCCACTTCTGGCTCCAGGAGGAGGCCACCATCGAAGGCCATCGCCTCCGGGGCATGGGGCGGTTCTACACGGGCTACCTGGGCCACATGCTGCATGCCAATGGCAAGCTGCGCGCGGTCTGGCTGGCCGAGGAGGAAACCATCGACGGACTGCCCTGTGCCTCGACGCTACCGGTGCTGCGGGGTGCCTGGACTGCGGTCAAGCTCGGTGCCCAGGCCATGGCGTGGTTCTACGGGGATGGTCGGCTGCGCCAGGCCATGCTGGCCCAAGACACCACCTACCAGGGACAGGCCCTGAAGAAGGGCACCGTGGTCTCGCTGCGCCGCGATGGCACCCTCGACGCTGCCGCCAAGAAGCTGGACTGGGCGGGCTGGGGCACCTTCCAAGAGGACTGATCGGGTGCACCGGACAGGCCTGAAACGCAAACAGGCGGCACCCATGGTGCCGCCTGTTTGCGTTGTTGCGGACCCGGGGCTCAGAACCCGGTGAAGATCACCACCGCGTAGGCCGCAAAGCTGTTGTCAGGCTTGGGTACCACGGCCACCCGGACCTTGGCGGGAGCCACCAGCTTGGTGCCCCAGGCACTCACGTCGATGGGGACGACCGTCACCACGCTGCCCTGCTTTACGACTTCAAGCACCGAGGGCTGGGCACCGACCGTGGTGTTGAGACTGACGGTGATGGCCTGGCTCGCGTTGGCACTGTTGACGAAGGTAAAGCCCAACTGGCCGCCATTGTAGGAACTGCTGATGGTGCCCTGAGGCAGGTTCACGGGCAGGAAGATGGCAGTGCTCGCATCCCAGGCGCTGGTGCCAGAGTTCCAGACCAGGTCGCTCACCCCCTGCGACTTCACGTCCCCCGCCCCGGCGACTGCCGCCGCGAAGGTGCCTGGGCTTGCGAAGGCAGTGCCGGGGAAGCCCAGGTACCACCAGGAGAAGGGACTGGCGTAGACGTGGAGGCGATCAACGGCCTGCGCGTGCTGGTAAGTGAAGGACGTGGCAGTGGCGGTCTTGAGGACACCGCCGTCCACGGCGCGCTGAATGTCCACGGACTTGGCGTGCATCGGGGCGGCCAGAGGATCCTTCACTTCGATCTGGACCTTGAAGCCCGCCCACAGGTTCGAAAGGATCGCCTGGCCGGTGCCCAGGCTCTGACCGCCCTGGAAGGTGAAAGTGGTGTCGGTGTCGATGGCAAAGGCCCTCGGCACGGCGGCATTGGTGCTGACCAGCAGCCGCTTGCCCACGAGATCAACGCTGGTGACGTGGCCCTCGGGGGTCCACTCCTGCAGGGCGCTGGTGCTGTACCACGCCCGCACCAGCCAGAGCGAGCCGTCCGGCTGCAGGCGGAGGGACACCAGCACATTCTTGCCCGCCGTCAGGCCTGCGAAGCTCCCCAGAGCCTTGGTGTCCACATTCCAGAACCAGGCGTTGGTGTCCACGTGCACGGTGAGATCGTTGCCGGCGTCCGTGTGCAGTGCGAAGCTGCTGGTCGCGACGGAAGTAACGGTGCCGCGGCGGTGCCGCAGGACCATCTGGGCCATGCCCATCATGCCGTTGGTGTTGGGCCGGTGCTTCACCTGCAGGTTCAGGGCCCAGTCGCTGTTGGGCAGCTGCACTAGGAAGAGGGGATGCCCCAGGTCGAAGTCCAGCTGCACCGCATTGCTGCCGGCAGCGGTCACCACCAGGTCGGCACTCAGGGTCACCAGCACGCTGGCCCCCTGGACGTGGATCTGGCTGCTGGGGATGGTGACTCCCCCGGCCGTCACCAGGTTCACGGTGCCGGGGTCGATGGTGACGCGCACAGCGTCATAGGTACCCACGGGCAGCTGGGCCGTGGCGAGCAACTCGCCCACGCTGTCCAGGTCCACCAGGTTGATCTTGGCGCTGGTGCCCTGGAAGGCCACCACTTCCTTGGTGTGGTCCGCCTTGTTGAGCAGGGTCACCTTGGTGACCACCACTTCCACGGCAGACCACTGGTCCGAGGGCGCATCGGTGAGGATGATCGCCGTCCCACCCGTCACCGGAGCGACCAGCGAGGGAGTGTCAGAGGAAGACTTGGCGGATCCGCCGCAGGCGAGGGTCAAGGCCAGGCCTGTGAGGGCCGGAACGGCCAGCAGGGAAAGGGTGCGGAGCGAAGGTCGCATGGAGGTCTCCTGGGGTGGGTAGCTCAGGGTGTGGCGCGGGGAACCCAATACCCCCACAGACCCGCAGGCCCCGGGTGGGGTTGACCCGTAATTTTACTTAACTAGCCCCCCGGGGGGTGGCCACACTGGGCGGCATGGCCACCAACCTCCGAGAGTTGCTCATCCAGCGTGCCGCGCGCCTCCAGGAGCGGCCGGCGGTCTCGGCCCCAGATTGGGGTACCTTGAGTTACGCCCAGTTCCGGAATCGGGTTGAAGGCGTGGCCCGGGGACTGTTGGCCGAGATCCCCCCGCCCGAAGCCGTGGGGTGCACCACCGGCGGTCCCTGGGGCTGGGTCGCAGAGGTTGCGGCCGCCGCCTCAGGGCTGGTCTGGGACCCCGCCCGGGCCACCCTGCCCTTGGAAGTCCTGGGAGGGAGCCTGTTCAACGCGGAAGCAGGCCGAGGCCCCTTCCATGAGCAGGAGAAGCAGATCCATGAGGACACGCCCTTCCTGGGCGGCCAGACCCAGGCCGAGCACCTGGCTAGGCTCAAGGCCCTGAACCGGCGCCTTGGCTGGGACCATGAGACCCGGGTCTGCCTCCCCTTGGCGCGCCTGGCTGAGCCGCCGGTCCGCAATGCCCTCTGGAGCGCCCTCTACGCCGGCGCCCACGCGGTGCTGGGACAGCCTTCGACCGGCGCCTCCTGGGAAGAGCCCCTGTTCTTGAGTTGTGGGAGCTCAGCCGAACGACTCTGACCCCTTGCCTTTGGACAGTTGCTGACCAATCCTGTATCCAGGAGGTCGCCATGGCCCGCCCCGCGTCCCGGAAAGCCCTTGAATCCCCCCGCCCCGACGGCGGGCACCTGGTCAAGCCGGAGCGGCTGCAGGAGGTGCTTGAGGCCATCCGTGATGCCGGCGAGCGCGGCATCACCAAGGCGGGCCTGGCGCGGAAGCTGGGGGGCGTCGCCATGCGCACCGTGGACCGTGCCGTGCAGCTCCTGGAGGAGCAGGGCGCCCGCTTTGGGAAGGCCCGGCAGGGTCGGCCCGCACTCATCCACTTCACCCTGGAGAAGGGGCCCGACTGGGACAGCCGCATCACCCCCCACGCCCGCATGGCCCTGGAGGTGGCCCTCATGGCCCTGGAGGGCACGGCCACGGAGCTTTGGTATGACCAGCTGGAGGGCCTGCGCGCCCTGGCGGACAGTCACCTGAGCACCCGGGATCGCGACCTCTTCAAGGCCCTGCAGGAGCACGTCTGCGTGCGGGGCGGCGCCGATGACCAGCAGGCCCTGGACACGAAGATGCTCACCCAGGTGCTGCTGGCCCTGGGTCACCCCGAGGGCCCCCGCGAGTTGGAGCTGACCTACCAGGCCGCTTCCACGGGCCGCACCAGTGCCCGCACCGTGGTGCCCTTCACGCTCGTCCACGACGTCTTCTCCGGTGGCGCCTTCCTCCTGGCCTGGGACGCGGCCAAGCAGGAGCCGCGGCACTTCCGCCTGGCGCGGATCGTCGAGGCCAAGGCGCTCGCCCGGCGGGGCCTCATCCCGGACAAGCAGCCCATGGAGCGGGCCCGGGACCTGCAGATCGGCGGCTGGTTCAGCCTCACGGAGCCCTTCCAGATCCAGGTTCGGGTGAGCGGCACCAACTGGCCCCAGGCCCTGCTGGACGCGCCCCCCGCCTTGCCGAACATCGAGGTCCGTAAGGAGAAGGGGGGCACGGTGCTGCTCCGCTTCCAGGCCACCGAGCCCTCAGGTCCGATGCGCTTCATCCTGCAGTTCGGGGCCGACGCCGAAGTGCTTGAGCCGAAGAGCCTCCGGACTCAGCTGGTGGCGACGCTGAAAGCCATGGCCGCCAAGTACCGCTGAACGAGAAGGGCCGGCAGCGCCGGCCCTTCTCGTTTCTTGCTGGGGTCTCTATTTCTTCGCGACCTTCGCCTTGGAGAGATCCCGGAGCACAACCTGCCCTTGGCGGGCGTAGTCGATGGCCTCACCCAGGATACGGGCGGCTTCCTGGGGGGCGTGGAACCCCATGGAGTTCTCGGCGTTCACGAAGTCCACGCGCCACTGGGCCTTGCGCTGGAGCTCGAAGATGGGCTGCAGCTTCGCGTCGTCCACTCCAGCCTGCTTGGCGGCGACGATGTCGCTGATCAGCTGCACCACCGCATCCTCAGCGCGATCCATGAGGGCCTTGGTGCGGTCCTGGATGGCCGTCACGCGGGCCTTGAGCTCTTCCTCGGGGAAGCGGTGACAGGTCTGGCAGGAGCGCGACACGTCCAGCAGGGGGCTGCGCACCTGGTGGTTGCTGATCTTGATGGCGCCCTCGCGGACATAGGGCATGTGGCAGTCGGCGCAGGAGACGCCGGAGCGGGCGTGGACGCCCTGGCTCCACATCTCGAACTCGGGATGCTGGGCCTTGAGGACTTCGGCACCGGTCTTGGCGTGCTTCCAGTCAAAGAAGCGGTGGCCGTCGGCGAACTTGTAGCTGTCGTAGTAGGCCTCGATCTGCTCCACCTTCAGGCCGTTGTTCCAGGGGAAGAACAGCGTGGCCTTGGGGCCGCAGTAGTACTCGACGTGGCACTGGCCACACACCATGGAGCGCAGCTCCTGGCGCGAGGCGTCCCGGTTGGCGTCATAGGGCATGGCCTTGTCGCCCTTGCGCCACTTCTCGATGGAGGGCAGGTGCGGCACGGGCTCGGCGCTGTTGGCTAGGGCCACGACGCCCCGGATGAAGCCGGGCTTCGTGACGCGCAGGGTCATGTTCTTGGGATCGTGGCAGTCGATACAGGCCACGGGATGCTTCACGAGCTTGGAGGCCTCGGCATAGGGCAGCTTGCAGATGGCCTCGAAGCCCGCCATCAGCTGGGACTGGGCATTGGGGCTGGAGAAGGCTTCGTCCAGGGTCCCGGGCGCGCCGCCCTTCAGGCCGGCCTCACGGTAGGCCACGGTGTTGGACGCGTGGCAGTGCATGCAGGCGCCGGTCTGGGGCTTGGTGGTGACGCGCTTGGTGTTGCGCTGGTCCTCCAGCATGTAGGCGTGGCCCTGCCGCTGGTTGAAGTCGATGGCAAAGGCGTAGCCGTCGAAGATGCTGACCAGGCGGGGGTCTTCCTGGATGCGGCTCTTAGGCAGGCCCTCGCTGCCGGCCCCACCGTACTTGGTGCTGTACTTCTCGGCGTTTCGCTTGTAGGCATCGAGCTGCCGGGGGAAGTTCTTGCCCCAGATCTCGGGATCCACCGTCTTCTCGTCCAGGTCCACGATCTTGAGGCTGGTCTGGCGGGCCTCCGCCTTGCGGCTGGAGATGCTCGAGTAGAGGGTCATCATCAGCACCGTTGCCACAGCAGCGCCGATGGCCAGGAGTCCCATGCGGGCCCAGGGACGGGAGAACAGGGGGGTGGGTTGATCGGTCATTGGAGGGTTCCTCCCGCGTGGGTGACACGCATCGTCGGGTTGGGGGTCAAGGGATGCCGTTTGTTGGAGGGGTTCATCGGGTGGGGCCGTGGCCCACACCCTGGTGGCAGCGGACGCAGCCGTAGAGGTCGGCCTGCTGGCCCGGGTCGCTGGGGACGCCCAGGGTTCCATGCGCCGTGATCTCGTCCGTCAGTTCGCCGTGGCAGCGGAGGCAGTTGGCCTCCAGCACTTTGGCGTTGCCCGGCTTGATGCGGATGGGCTCGGCGAAGTTCAGGAGCGTGAAGGCCTTGGAGTGGTGGTAGCCGTTGCTGGCCTTCACGAAGAGCTTGTTCACCACATTGTCGTGCGGCAGGTGGCAGTCGTTGCAGACAGCCACGGCATGGTGGGAGCTGTGCTGCCAGCCGTCGAAGTCCTCGCGCATGATGTGGCAGTTCACACAGACCGCGGGGTCATTGGACAGGTAGGAGGTGCCGTGGGCCGAGACGAAGGTGTAGGCCCCGGAGCCCAGAAGCACCCCCAGGAACACGCTGGCCGCCAGGCTGAAGAACAGGAATCGGCGCTTTCCGCTCACGGATCATCCATCGGTGGGACTGGGCACTCACCCAGCACCTGGAAGGATGAGTTAACAATTAGGACCGGTCAATCCTTAATTATCGATTTTGCGTACAACTAAGGGATAAAATCACCCATACATGCGCCTTTCCATTCCCTACAAATGTATTTAATTTACAGAATCCACCCTAATTACCCTGGCCATTTCAGTGGCTCACCCGTGCCCAGATGGCAGGGTGACCGGAGCCCTCCGGCTTCCGGGCGGGAGCACTGCCCGCCGGTTTCCCCGGGGCAGACCCGCCCCGGGGAAACCGTATACTGGCCTCCCGGAGCGCCTATGTCCCAGACCATCGATCACCCCGAACTCAACGCTGCCGAGTGGAAGCTCATCCAAGATCTGCGCAACCTGCCCGACCCGGCTCTGCAGGCCCGCCTCCATGCCTCCATGGACCACCTGCTCTTCTTCTTCACCAACCCCAAGTGCCAGGGCATGGGCGTGGAGGGCTTTCCCTGCGGCGAACCCCGCGCATCCTGTGACGAGTGCCACCAGCTCTGGGACCTGCTGGACCGTCTGTCGGCGCGGAACCGGAAACCCTGACCGGCGACGCATCCCTTTTTCGCTTCACCCGAATAGGGGCGGCCTGGCAAATTCCGGGCTCCATTAACGACTGCTAGGTTGTTATCGGGGTCTCCCCGGAGGTCCCATGCGCACCCCAGCCGCCCTCGCCCTCATGCTCCTGCTCCCCGCCTGCCTCAGCGCTGCCGGGGCCCGCAAATATGGCCAGCCCCTCGCCCTCAAGGACGAGGTGAAGGTTGCCGAGATCCTCGCCAACCCCGATGCCTACGCTGGCAAGAAGGTCCGCGTGAAGGGCCTCGTGACGGAGGTCTGCGAAGAGCGTGGGTGCTGGATCAAGATCGGCGCCGACAAGAAGGAGATCATGTTCAAGGTCGAGGACGGCGTCATCGCCTTCCCCATGGCCGCCAAGGGCGGCACCGTGGTGGCCGAGGGCACGGTGTCCAAGCGCGTCCTCTCCGTCGAGCAGCAGAAGGCCATGTGCGACAAGGAGGCCAAGGCCCTGAGCAAGCCGGCCGATTACGGCAAGATCAACGGCCCCAAGACCATGAACTACCCCCACCAAACCGAGACGGCTTGGAAGGGGTTTCGCGTTTCTACGCCGCCCCCCTGCCCGGAGGCAGGAGGTCGGCTCCACGCAGCCCGGATTCCCAGGGCTTGCCCGTTAGGGCGACA
>CAIMQW010000166.1 GCA_903843705.1 uncultured Holophagaceae bacterium
GGACGCCCTCGCCAAGATCACCGGCGCCGCCAAGTACGCCGGCGACCTGCGCCTGCCCGGCACGCTCCACGCCTGCATCCTGCGGCCCCCGGCCCAGGGCCTGAAGCTGGCCACCGCCGACACGGCGGCCGCCGAGCGGGTTCCCGGCGTGCGCATCGTGCGCGACGGCACCCTCCTGGCCGTGCTCCACGCCCAGCCCGACACCGCCCGCAAGGCCCTCGCCCTGGTGAAGGGCACCTTCGAGGGGACCGAGCCCGACGTGGACGACGTCCGCATCTACCAGTACCTCGTGGACAAGGCGGCGCCCGGGCAGCGCGTGATGATCGCCCGCGGCGATGTGGCCGCCGGCGAGAAGCGGGCCGCCACCGTGGTGGAGGGGGAATACCGCAACGCCTACGAGGGCCACGCCACGCTCGAGCCCCACACCTCCGTCGCCAAGTGGGAAGAGGGCCGCATGACGGTGTGGGCCTCCAATCAGTCGCCGTTTGTCTTCCGCGACTCCGTGGCCGAGGCCCTCAAGCTGGACAAGGACAAGGTCCGCATCGTGACGCCCTTCGTGGGGGGCGGCTTCGGCGGCAAGCTCGTGGCCCCTGCGGCCGTCGAGGCCGCCCGCATCGCCCGGCAGGTCCCCGGCGTGCCCATCCAGGTGGCCTGGAACCGGGAGGAGGACTTCCTCCTGGACGGCTACCGGCCGGCCGCGGTGGTGAAGATCCGCTCGGGCCTGGACGCCGGGCGCGGCGCCATCACCTTCTGGGACAACATCGCCGCCGGCGTCTCCCAGGGCGAGGCCGAGTTCGCCTACGACATGCAGACGAATCGGTACCAGGCTCCGGCCGTCCCGGACCTCCACCCACTCAAGGTCGGCGCCTGGCGCGCGCCCAACGCCCACACCAACGCCTTTGCCCGGGAGTGCCAGCTGGACGCGCTGGCCGCCAAGGCCGGCCTGGATCCCGTGACCCTGCGCCGCCGCCTGGCCAACGACCCGCGCCTGCTGCGCCTCCTGGACCTGGCCATGGAGGCCTTCGGCTGGGAGCCCGCCCCCGGGCCCACGGGCCGGGGCATCGGCCTGGCCTGCGGCGCCTGGCGCCAGGCCCTGGTGGTGGCCGTGGCCCAGGTCGCTGTGGACAAGACCACCGGCAAGGTCCAGGTGGAGCGCTTCCTGGAGGCCGTGGACGTGGGCCTCGTGGTGAACCCCGACGGGGCCCGCCAGCAGGTGGAGGGCGCCATCACCATGTGCCTCGGGCAGGCCCTCAGCGAGGAGATCCACTTCAAGGGCGGCCATATCCTCGACAAGAACTTCGACACCTACCTCCTGCCCCGTTTCTCCGCCATCCCCCGTATCCAGGTCGTCTTCGCGGACAGCGGCACCACGACCACCCAGGGCATCGGCGAGCCCCCCGTGGTGCCCGTGGCCGCGGCCCTGGCCAACGCTGTCTTCGACGCCACCGGCGCCCGGGTGACCCACGTGCCCTTCACCCCTGCACGGGTCCTCGAGGCCCTCAAGCGCGTGCCGGCGAAGTAGCTTCACAAAACACCACGCTACACCTGCCCCCCGATGAAATAACCAGAGGCTGTTCCATGGCTATGCGCTTCCTCAACCTGGTGGTGACTCCCGATGTGAAGGCGGCCCAGGAGCGCTACTACGGCCGTAGCCTGGCCCTCTCTTCAACTGAGAGACAGGATCGCCTAGGGCCAGAGGAGACCGAGTTCATCGCTCGCATGGACAGCTTCTATCTGGCCTCCGTGAACCAGGCCGGCTGGCCCTACCTCCAGCACCGCGGTGGCCCCAAGGGCTTCCTGAAGGTACTGAGTCCGGCAGAGCTGGGGTTCGCCGATTTCAAGGGCAACCGGCAACTCCTCACCACGGGGAATGTGGCTCGAGATGGGCGGGTCTGCCTGTTCCTGATGAGCTACCCAAGGCAGGCCCGGCTGAAGCTGCTCTGCCATGTGGAGCTCCTGGAGACCACAGCAGAGCCTTCTCTGGCCAAGGCGCTCATCCCGCCAGGAATGGAACGGGACACCGAGCGGCTGTTCCGGTTCAAGGTGGAGGGGTTCGATTGGAACTGCCCCAAGTACATCACGCCACGGTTCACTGAAGCGGAAGTGGAAGCTGCCATTCGCCCCCTCCATGACCGGATTGCGGCGCTGGAGGACGAAGTCACACGGTTGAAACGATGACCCACCCAGCGCTCAGGTTCTCTCTGGCATGGAGCGCGCCCTTCCTCTTCCAGACAGCTGTTCTCTCACCCCACCTTTCAAGCTCGCTCTACACCCCCGGCGCCCGCGCCTCCTGGGCGATGCTATCAACCTCCTCGGGTGTCAGGCGGAGACGGCTGGCGGCGCAGTTCTCTTCCAGGTGAGCCAGGGAGGAGGTCCCGGGGATGGGGAGCATCACGGGCGACC
>CAIMQW010000167.1 GCA_903843705.1 uncultured Holophagaceae bacterium
AGGCTGAAGCCCTCGATGTTGGTGATGTAGCGCACGCCCTCGGTCTCCGAGAGGATCTTCTCCACCTTCTTGCCCACCTCGTCCGTGCGCTGCAGGCTGGCCGCGGGCGGGAGCTGCATATTGAGAAAGAAGTAGCCGTTGTCCTCCGTGGGTACGAAGCTGCTGGGCAGGGTCTTGCCGAGCACGCCGTCCAGGAGGGCGAAGGCCGCAAGGATCACGAGAGGAATGGCGGCCTTGCGGATGAGGCGGTGGGACAGGGTCACGTAGCCGTGGGTGGCCCTGTGCAGGTAGTGGTTGAAGCCGTCAAAGAACCGGGCCATGCGGCCGTACATCTGCTCCCGGGGCTTCAGGATGAGCGCGGCCAGAGCTGGCGAGAGGGTCAGGGCGTTGAAGGCCGAGATGAGCACCGAGACGGCGATGGTGACCGCGAACTGCTTGTTCAGGCGGCCCTGGATGCCGCCCAGGAAGGCCACGGGCAGGAACACCGAGGACAGCACCAGCGCGATGCCCACGACCGGACCGGCCACTTCCCGCATGGCCTGGAGCGTGGCCTCCCGCGGCGCCATGCCTTCTTCGATGTGGTGCTCGACGGCCTCCACCACCACGATGGCGTCATCCACCACCAGGCCGATGGCCAGCACCAGGCCAAAGAGGGACAGCGTGTTGATCGAGAAGCCCAGCAGGGGAAACACGGCGAAGGTGCCGATGAGCGACACGGGCACCGCGATCATGGGGATCAGGGTGGCGCGCCAGTTCTGCAGGAAGATGTAGACCACGAAGATCACCAGCAGCATGGCCTCGCCGAGGGTCCAGAGGATCTCCTTGATGCCCTCTCTCACCGGGAGCGTGGTGTCCACGGCCACGGTGGTCTGCAGGTCCGTGGGGAAGCGCAGCTTGAGGTTCTCCAGCTCCTTCTTGACCGCATCCCCCACAGCCAAGGAGTTGGACCCGGGGGCCTGGAAGATGGCGATGACACAGGCGGGCTGCTGGTTGAAGCGGCTGATCTGCTTGTAGCTCATGGCGCCCAGCTCGATGCGGGCCACGTCGCCCAGGCGGACCACAGACCCGTCCGAGTTGGCGCGCACGACGATGCGGGCGAACTCTTCCGGCGTCTGGAGGCGGCCCTGGGAGCGGACTGTGTAGGTCATCTCCTGGCCCTTGGGCAGGGGCTCCGCCCCGATCTGCCCCGAGGGGTTCACGGAGCTCTGCTGCTGCACGGCCTTGTTGATGTCGGGCACCGTGATGCCCAGCTTGGCCAGCACGTCGGGCTTCACCCAGATCCGCATGGCGTAGTCGCCCGCGCCGAAGATGATCACCTGGCCCACGCCGGGGATGCGGTAGAGCGGATCGACGATGTTGATGGTGGCGTAGTTGGCCAGGAACAGAGAGTCGTAGGTGGACTTGGGCGAGTAGACGGTGATCAGCATCAGCGCCATGCCCGTGGACTTTCGGATCACCATGCCGTTCTGGGTCACGTCCGTCGGCAGGAAGGGCTGGGCCTGGGCCGTGCGGTTCTGGGCATTGACCTGGTCGAGGCTGACATCCGTCTGCACATCGAAGGTGACGGTCTCGCTCATGGTGCCGTCGTTGGCGTTGGTCGACTGCATGTAGAGCATGTTGTCCACGCCGTTGAGCTGCTGCTCCAGGGGCGCGGCCACAGACTGCTCGATGGTCACGGCATCGGCGCCGGTGTAAGTGGTCGAGATCTGGATCTGCGGCGGGACGATCTCGGGGAACTGGGCCACCGGCAGCCCGCGCATGCAGACCAGGCCCGCGATCAGGGTGATGATCGCGATGACCATGGCCACGATAGGGCGGTTGATGAAGAACTTGACCATGCGCTAGCGGCCCGGGGCGGCGGCTGGGGGGGTGGCGGGAACGGGCTTCACCACCTGGCCGGCGCTGACCTTCTGGGTACCCTCCACCACGACGCGGTCTCCCAGCGAGAGACCTTTCTCCACCACCACCTGGGTGCCCAGGCGCGGCCCCGTCTGGATCGGGCGGATTTCCACCTTGTTGTCGGCGCCCACCACGGCGACCTGGGAATTGCCCTGAACCTCCCAGACAGCCCGCTGGGGCACCAGGATGGCGCCCTTCCGCAGGCCCACGTCCGCGGCGACCTTGGCGAACTGGCCCGGACGCAGGAGGTGCTCGGGGTTCGGGAAGAGCCCGGCCAGCATGATGGTGCCGGTCTTCACATCCACGTTGCGGTCCGCCATGAAGGGGTCGCCATGAAAGGGATAAGTCGTGCCGTCCGAGAGCACCAGGGTGAGGGTGCCCTTGCCGCCGCCCTTGGTGGCCCACTGGCGAGCCCAGCCCATGTACTCCTGCTCGTTGGCGCTGAAGTACACCTTGATGGGATCCACGGTGGATACCGTGGTCATGACCTTCTGGGGGTTCACCAGGTCGCCCACCTGCACCTTCGCGATGCCGGCGATGCCGTCAATGGGCGAGGTGACGCGGGTCCACTGGAAGTTGAGCAGAGCCCGGTCATGGGCGGCCTTGGCGGCGTCCACATTGGCCTGGGCCTGGCGCAGCGAGGCCCGGGCGTTGTCGAGCTCCTGCTGGGAAATGGCCCGCTCGGCCACCAGGGGGGCAAAACGCGCCACATCCAGGCTGGTCTTGTCGAGGGTGGCCTGGTCCCGGGCCAGGGCGGCCTTGGTCTGGTCCGCGGCGGCGGCGAGCTGCCGGGCGTCGATCTCGAAGAGCACATCGCCCTTGCGCAGGGCCGAACCCTCCCGGTAGACCTGGCGGAGCAGGTAGCCCTCCACCTGGGGGCGGATCTCGGCGTTCACGAAGCCATCCAGCGTGCCCACCCACTCATGGGTCAGCGGCACGTCCATCTGCACGGTCGGCTGCACACCCACCTGCAGCGGCGCCGCCGGCGGGCGGCCCTTACCGCCACAGGCCAGCAGGAGGGACGCCGCGAGCAGCGGCAGGGCTAGGGAGAGGCTCCAGGGAGCCTTTCTTTCCGCGAGGGGGAGCGCAATGGTTGAGGGCATATTCCTTCCATCCTACCGTCCAGATCTGATCCCGCTCCAAAGCAATTCCAGAACTTCAGGGTTGTTGGCAAAGGCAACCTTTACGAATGGCGCGGGCGGCGGGTATAACCGTCCTCCTGGGCCCGTGTGGGGCTCGGGGACTTCCGCTCCTCGCCACCGACTGCCTCCCCGCCCACCGCCAGCCGTGAAAGGACCGACCCCATGAACCTGTTCGACCTGCCCACCGAGGCCGAGACCGCCGCAGTTGATGCCGCGATCACCACCCGCCAGTCCATGCGGGCCTACCTGCCCACGCCGGTGTCCCGGGAGACCGTGGCGGACATCCTCCGGGTGGCCTCCCGGGCGCCCTCGGGCACCAACACGCAGCCCTGGCAGGTCCACGTGCTGCTGGGCGCCGTCCGGCAGCGGGTGTCGGATCGCATCTGCGCGATCTTCGAGGATCCCGCTGAGCTCGCCCAGCACACGGACGAGTACGACTACTACCCCAAGGAGTGGGTGTCACCTTACGTCGACCGTCGCCGCAAGATCGGCTGGGACCTCTACCGGCTGCTGGACATCGCCAAGGGCGACAAAGACCGCATCCACCAGCAACACGCCCGCAACTACCGGTTCTTCGACGCACCCGTGGGGCTGATCTTCACCATCGATCGGATCATGCAGCAGGGCAGCTGGCTGGACTACGGGATGTTCCTGGAGAACGTCATGGTGGCGGCCCGGGCCCGCGGCCTGCATACCTGCCCCCAGGCGGCCTTCACCCAGTTCCACCGGGTGCTCGCCGAGGAACTGGCTCTGAAGCCCGAGCAGATGGTGGTCTGCGGCATGGCCCTGGGCTACGCCGACCCCGCGGCGGTGGAAAACACGCTGGTCACCGATCGCGTCCCCGTGGAAGAGTTCGCGCAGTTTCTCGAGGACTGACGGAGCCTTAACGTCGGAAGGTGCTCGCCACCAGGGGCGGGGCGTCGGTCCGCGGGACATGGCAGGACAGGCAGACGTAGCGGGCGCCCACCAGGGCTTCCCCCTTGACCACGGGGACCCGGCGCAGGTCCACGTAGTGGCTGGCGGGGATGGGCGTGGCCTCGCCCTTCTGCTTGGGTCCAGGAACGGCATGGCAGTCCACGCAGCCGTTGGCGCTCTGCGTGATAGGGAGGAAGTCCGCCACCGCATGGGGGATCACTGGCGGGTATTCCTTGTTGATGCGCTTCGGCAGGGACTTCTCGCCGGGCGCGGAGGCCTCGTCGTGGAACAGGGGTGGTGGAGTCACCTCGAACACGGAGGTGCGGGACAACCCCAAGTCGCGGTCAGGCACGGGCTTGACCGGGGGACCCGCCAGCACAGGGGCGGCGCAGAGGGTGAGGAGCAGGATGGAATGGCGCATGGCGAACTCCCCTAGACGACCTTGGTGATGCGGACGGCGCACTTCTTGAAGTCGGTTTCCTTGGAGATGGGGCAGGTGGCGTCGAGCGTGACCTTGTTGATGAAGACGCCTTCGTCGAACCAAGGCACGTAGACGAGGCCGCGCGGCACCTTGTTCCGGCCGCCCAGGGTGACCCGCGCCTGGATCTTGCCCCGCCGAGACTCGATCCAGGCCAGCTCGCCAACCTTCAGGCCGCGCTTCTCGGCATCCTTGGCGTGCATGAACAGCAGGGCCTCTGGTACCGCGGCATGCAGCTGGGGCACGCGCCGCGTCATGCTGCCGGAGTGCCAGTGCTCCAACACCCGCCCCGTGCAGAGCCAGAGGTCATAGGTGGCGTCTGGCGACTCGGGCGGCTCCTGCCAGGGCCGGAAGAAGATCTTGGCCCGGCCGGGCAGCGCCTTGGCCTCGCCGGGCTTGGGTCCCGTCAGGTCGCCGGAGGGCAGCTTCTTCATGGCCGTGCCGTAGAAGTCGATGCCCGAGCCCTTCTTGGCGTAGGGGTCGTACTCATCGTTGAAGCGCCAGAGAGTCTCCTTGCCCTCCACCACGGGCCAGCGCAGGCCCGCCACGTCACGCTGGAAGTAGGTGTCGAAGGGCGCCAGGTCATGGCCATGCCCCAGGCCGAAGCGCCGGTATTCCTCGAAGAGGGCCTTCTCCGGGAACCAGCGGATGTTGGCATGCACCACCGTGGAGTTGGGCTTGTCGAAGGCCACCGGATCGGGCCATGCGCAAGCCTTGGCGGCATTGGTGGCGAAGAGCACGTCGTAGAGGGTGGACTCGGGCTTGAGGCCCTGGGCCGCTGCCGCGGCCAGCACGTCCGGCAGCTTGCCCTTCGTGAAGCCCGGCGCCTCCAGACCTGGTATCGGCTGCTCGCCCCACACCTCAGCCAGGGTGAAGCGCTTGGCGAACTCCATCATCTGCCACACGTCGCTGCGGGCCTCGCCCGGCGGCAGGACGACCTGGCGCCAGAGCTGGGTGCGGCGCTCGGCGTTGCCATAGCCGCCCCACTTCTCATAGATCATGGCCGAGGGCAGGATGAGGTCCGCCACCTTTGCGGAGAGGGTGGGATACACATCCGATACCACGATGAAGTTGTCGTGCTTTCGCGCCGCCTCGATGGTGTGGTTGGCATTCGCGGAAGACTGGAAGGGATTCGTGACCTGGACCCAGAGCCAGCGGATCTTTCCGTCTTCGAGATCCCGCATCATCTGCACGATGTGGCTGCCGACCTTGGGATTGATCGTGTTCGGCGGCAGGTTCCAGATCGCCTCCGCGTCTTTGCGATGGGCCGGATTATCCACGGTCATGTCCGCAGGCAGGCGATGGGCGAAGGTGCCCACCTCCCGGGCCGTGCCGCAGGCGGAGGGCTGCCCTGTCAGCGAGAAGGCCCCCGCGCCGGGTCGGGCCTGCTTGCCCGTGAGCAGGTGCACCATGTAGGCCTGCTCGTTAACCCAGGTGCCGCGGGTGTGCTGGTTGAAGCCCATGGTCCAGAAGGAGACCTGCTTCCGTTTGGGGTTGGCGTAATCGTCGGCCAGCTGCACGAGCTTGGCCTTGAAGGCCTCTATGGACTCGTCCGGATCGCCCTTGGCGACCCTCGCCACGAAGTCCAGGGTGTAGGGCTCCAGCCCCTTCTGGAACTCCTCGTAGGTGATGAGCCAGTGCTGCTGTGGGGTGCTGGAGGCGGTCTGGGGCCGCTCGTGGCGTGCATCGGGATTCAGGCCCTGGGCAATGGCCTCGTCCCGGGTCAGCACCACGGTCTTCTGGCGGGCCAGGGTGTCCTTCTCGGCGGGGTAGGCCTTCAGGATGTCCTCCCGGAGGCCGAAGCCGATGTCCACGGCGCCTGCCGCGAACACACAGTGCTTCGCCACATAGTCCTGGTCCACGGCCCCGCGCTTGACGATCTCCCGGGCCAGATAGTTCCAGATGGCGAGGTCCGTATTCGGCTTGAAGACGATCTCCAGATCCGCGCCCTCGGAGGTGGCGTTGGCATAGGTGGTGAGGTTGATGACCCGGTAGTCGGGCCGGCGCAGTCGCTCATCCATGACCCGGGCCCAGAGCATGGGGTGCATCTCCGCCATGTTGGCGCCCCAGGTGATAACGGCGTCCGTGAGTTCGATGTCGTCGAAGCAGCCTGAGGGCTCGTCGATGCCGAAGGTCTGCATGAAGGCCGTCACCGCTGAGGCCATGCAGTGCCGGGCGTTGGGGTCCAGGTTGTTGGAGCGCCAGCCGGCCTTCACCAGCTTCACGGCCGCGTATCCCTCCATGATCGTGTACTGACCCGACCCCATCACCGCCACGCCCGTGGGTCCCAACGCTTGGTGGGCTTTGGTCCACTGCGCCTTCATGACGTCGAAGGCCTCCTTCCAGGTGACCTCCTCGAAGTCTCCCTGCTTGTCGTACACCCCGTTCTTCTTGCGCAGCAGCGGCCGCTTCAGCCGGTCGGCGCCGTAGAGGATCTGGGCGCAGGCATAGCCCTTGGCGCAGAGCAGGCCCCGGTTCACGGGGTTCTGGGGGTCGCCCTTCACGGCCACGACCCGGCCCTCCTTGGAGGCGATGCGGATCCCGCAGCCGGTGCCGCAGAAGCGGCAGACGCCCCGCTCCCAGTTCCAGCCCTTGGCTTCGGTTGGCAGGGCTTCAAGGGGCAGGCCAGTGGCCCCGATTGCGGCCGTGGTGAAACCGGCCTTGAGGAAAGTCCGCCTGGTGAGCTGCAGCGACATGAGGGCCTCCATGGGGGGAAGTATATCTAGGATACGACAGTCCGAAATATGAATAAATCGTCACAAATCCGTTCGGCCAAAGATTCGTTCCTCCGGCCATGCAAGTATGGATCCCCGCCCGGCTCCGCGCTTGGCGAAGCGGGTCTTGGGATCTCGGACCGTGGGGGGCGGGCTTCTCTAGGCCTTGGTCGGCACGAAGGGCTTCGGCCTGCGGTCACTCCCCTGGCGCTCGAACATCCAGCCCGGATACTCCGAGGGCAGGGCGCTGACCTCGTCCAGGCGAGCCAGTTCCTCTGCAGTCAGCACCAGGTCCGCCGCGGCCAGGTTGTCCTCCAGCTGCGCCAGCGACTTGGCCCCGATGATGATGCTCATGACCTGGGGCTTGGCCAGCAGCCAGGCCAGAGCCACCTGGGCCACGGACACGCCGTGGGCCGCTGCGACTTCGCGCATGATCGCCACGCAGGCCCAGGCCCGCTCCGTATCCACGGGCGGGAAGTCGAAGGCGGTGCGGCGGGCGCCCTCGGCGGTGGGGGCTCCGGGGCCGAACTTGCCCGACAGCAGGCCCCCCGCCAGGGGGGACCAGACCATCAGGCCGAGCTTCTCCTCGGTGAGCATGGGTACCAGCTCCCGCTCCAGGTCCCGGCCGGCGATGGAGTAGTAGGCCTGCAGGGTCTCGAAGCGGGCGTAGCCCTTGGCCTCACTGACCCCCAGCGCCCGGGCGATCTTCCAGGCGGACCAGTTGGAGACGCCGACATAGCGCACCAGCCCCTGGCGGACCAGGTCGTCCAGGGCCCGGAGGGTCTCCTCGATGGGGGTAACGGCATCGTTACCGTGGATCTGGTAGAGGTCGATGTGATCCGTCTGAAGGCGCTCCAGACTGGCCTGGACCGAGTCCATGATGTGCCCCCGGGAGGCGCCCTTGTCATTGGGCCGGGAGCCCATCTCCCCGAAGACCTTGGTGGCGATGATGACGTCCTTGCGGACGACCCCCAGGTTCTTGAAGGCCTGGCCCAGCAGCCGCTCGGAGTGGCCGAAGGAGTACACGTCAGCAGTGTCGAAGAAGTTCACACCCGCGGCCAGGGCCCGGGCGACGAGCCCGTCCACCTCGGCCTGGCCCAGCTGGCCAATGGCCTTCCAGAAGCCGGCGTCGGCATTGCCGCCGAAGGTCATGGCGCCAAGGCAGATCTCCGAGACGAAAATTCCCGTGCGGCCGAACTGGTTGTACTTCATGGCAGGACTCCTTGGTGCTAGGGAAGGGAATGGTCGCGGGGCCGGTGCCTTGTGTCAAACCCTCGGCGGTCAGCCGCTACCGAGTGCAGGCCCGACCGCCCTTCGTGGGGGAAGGCGGTCGGGCCTGCGCTATCGGATCCGATCACTCAAGCGGCAGGGGCAAGAAGGCCCCCAATCCGCTTACATCTCCATGAGCCGGGGGTGCACCAGGCGCGCGAAGTCCTGGTAGGACATCCGCACGGCCTCGGTGTGGTCACCGCCGTTGAAGACGATTTCCTTGTCCTTCGCCAGCTGCGGATCCACCAGCACCTCCATGTTGAAGAGGTTGCCGAAGGGCGGCATGGCGCCCACCTCGCAGTCGGGGAATTCGAAGCGGAACTCGCCTTCACGGGCGATACGGGCATGCTGGGCACCGGTGGAGTGCTCCAGCTTGGCCAGGCTGACGTGGCGCGTGCCGGGGAGCACGGCCATGGCGAGCTGGCCGTCCAGGTCCACGATCACGGTCTTGGCCATGTCCTGCCCCGCCACGTGAAGGGATTGGGCCACTTCCATGGCCGTGTAGGCGGGACGGTGGGGCATGGCGCTGTAGGCCACGTGGTGATTCTCCAGGAAAGCTTTCAGGCGGGGAGTGAGCATCGCTGCCTCCTTCGGGGAAAGGGCAGGGACAATGTCGGTCCGGCAGGCCCTCTCCACAATCCATTCGCGGAGGTTTCCGGCCGAGCCCCAAGGCCCGCAGAGGGCCTTACGGCACCGCGAGATTCCTGATAACGAGTTCTTTCTCATGTTTAAGGCGGCGCGGAGGGGAGAGAATCAACGCTCAGAGGTCTGGCCATGGGCAGCGGCGATCCAACGCTTTTTCCGGGTTTCGAGTCGCTGTCGGTGCCGACGGACGAGGGTGTGGCGATCCATGCTGTCAGGGGGGGCTCGGGGCCACCTCTGCTGCTGCTCCACGGCCACCCGCAGACCCACGCCATCTGGCACAAGGTGGCTCCGGAGCTGGCCAAGCGCTTCACCCTGGTGATGGCCGATCTGCGAGGCTATGGCGATTCCTCCAAGCCTTTCGGAGACGAGCGGCACCTCGCCTACAGCAAGCGCGCCATGGCCCAGGACCAGCTCACCTTGATGCAGGCCCTCGGCCATGCCCGCTTTGCCGTGCTGGCCCATGACCGCGGCGCGCGGGTGGCGCACCGGCTCGCCCTGGACCACGAAGCGGCGGTGAGTCGCCTGGTGCTGCTGGACATCGCCCCGACCCTGGCCATGTACGAGCAGACCACGGAGGCCTTCGCCCGGGCCTACTGGCACTGGTTCTTTCTCATCCAGCCGGCCCCGCTGCCCGAGCGCCTCATCGAGGCGGATCCCGCGGCCTATATCCGGGAAGTCATGGGGCGCCGGAGCGCCGGCCTGGCCCCCTTCGATCCCCGTGCCCTGGCCGAGTACACCCGCTGCCTGAGCGCGCCCGGTGCAGCCCGGGGCCTCTGCGAAGACTACCGGGCCGCGGCCTCTGTGGACCTTGACCATGATCGCGAGGATCGCACCCTCGGCCATCGGGTGGCCGCGCCGTTGTTGGTCCTCTGGGGCAACCAGGGGGCCGTGCACCGCTGCTTTGATCCCCTGGCCGAGTGGCGCCAGGCCGCGCGGGTGGTGCAGGGCGCCTCCCTCGCCTGTGGCCACTACCTGCCCGAGGAAGTGCCGGAGGAGTTGCTGGCGGCGGTCCTGCCCTTCCTCGCCGGGGACACGGCCATGCCTTGACTCGCCAAGGACCTTGACCAGATCCTGAGACCAACCCCTCACGGTTCCGGTTCCCATGGTGGGATCCCGTTTCAGGATGGGCAGAGGCGCCAATGACCACGGGCTACCGACGGGAAGTGGGCCTCTTCTCGGCGACGATGCTCATCGCCGGCTGCATGATCGGCAGCGGCATCTTCGTGGTGCCCTCCGAGATTGTCCAGACGGGGCGCAGCGGTAGCTTCCTGCTGCTCACATGGGCCTTCACGGGTCTGCTCACGCTGGCTGGGGTGCTGGCCTTTGGCGAGCTGGCCGCCATGTTCCCGGAAGCCGGCGGCCCCTACCTCTACCTCAAGGAGGCCTTTGGGCCGCGCACCGCCTTCCTGTTCGGCTGGACCACCTTTGCCATCATCGAGTGCGGCTCCATCGCTGCCGTGGCCAGCGCCTTCGGCTATGTGCTGGGGACCTTTTTCCCCTTCTTCAGCGACGCCCACTGGCTGCTGCCTCCGGTCCGCATCGGCGAGATGCATGTGGGGTCGTTCACCCTGGGTCCCTGGGCCCTGGGCCTCACCTCCGCTCGGGCCGCAGGCCTGGTGCTGGTGGCCCTCCTCACCTGGGTGAACCTCCAGGGCATCCGCCTTGGGGCGCGGGTCCAAAGCATCGTCACGGTGGCCAAGGTGGCGGCCCTGGCGGGGCTCATCCTGATCGGTCTGCTCATGACGCCAACCCGGCCGCCGGACCCCGGGCCCTTCACGGGCGGGGGACCCAGCCTGCCGCTCCTGGGGGCCTTTCTGGTGGCTCAGGTGGGCAGCCTGTTCGCCACCAACGGCTGGAACTACCTGCCCTACATCGGCGGCGAGGTGCGGGAACCGGGCCGCACCCTGCCGCTCAGCCTCACCCTGGGGGTGGGCCTGGTGGTGGCCCTCTACCTGCTGGCCAACCTGGCCTACCTGCACGTCCTGGGCCCCACGGGCATCGCCACGGCCCCCGCTGGGCGCGTGGCTACCGAGACCCTCCGCATCCTGCTTGGCCCCCGGGCGGCCATGATCATGGCCGCCGCCGTCCTGGTCTCCATGGTGGGCTACCTGAACGGGGCCATCCTGTCCTCGCCGCGCATCTACCAGGCCATGGCCGTAGACGGCCTGTTCTTTCGGTCTGCAGAGCGCTTGAATGCCGAGGGCGTGCCGGCAGCGGCGCTGATCATCCAGGCCCTGTGGACGGGGGTCCTGGCCCTCTCCGGCACCTACAACCAGCTGCTGGACTTCCTGATCTTTGCGGAGCTGCTGTTCTTCGTCCTCACCGTGGCCGGTGTCTACGTGCTGCGCCACACTCGGCCCGAACTCCCACGCCCCTACCGCACCTGGGGCTACCCCTTTACGCCCGCCCTCTACATCGCCGGCTGCAGCGCGATCCTGGTGGGGCTGCTGCTCTACCGTCCCAGCTACACCTGGCCCGGCCTGGTGCTGGTGCTGCTGGGCCTACCCTTCTATCAGCTGGCGGTGCGGCCGGGGCGGGCATGGCCGTCGGGCGACTGAGCGGGGCCTGGGTGCGCCAGGTGCTCACTGAGGTCTTTCCGGCCGGAGTGGTGCGGCGGGACCTGCTGGATCACTTTGCGGCCGTCCTGGTCTCCCAGCGGTCCAGCAGGGGCGCCAAGGGCCGCTTGGCCCGACGCCTCTACGGATCGCTGGTGAAGCTCCAGCGGCGGGGGTTGGTTGCCCAGGAGGCGGGCGTGGTCCGCTCCCTGGCGGTGGCCGCCAAAGCCCGGGGCGGGGCCTCCCCTGTGCTGGGGGTGGTGCTGGAGCGCCTGCTGTTCAAGGCCCTCCTTGCCGAGGATGGGCAGGGGCAGGGTCACACTCCCCGTACCCTGCTGGAGGCCCGCCGTGCCTTCCTCGCCGAGGCCATCGTCGCTGGGTGGACCACCGAGGCCGCTGCAGCGGTGCTGGGGATCACCAGCTCCCGGGCGGGGCAGGTCCTCGAGGGGTGGTAGGGTCCGACAGGCTCGAGCAGGCTACTGTGAAGGATCTGGTTTGCCCCTAGGAGTCCCCACCTTGCCCTTCTCCCCCCTGCTGCTCGGCCCCGAGCTTGAGCACGCCTTCCAGGCCCTGGGCTACACCCAGCCCTTTCCGGTCCAGGAACAGACCGTTCCGCTCGTACTCACGGGCCAGGATCTGGTGGTGCAGGCGCCGACCGGGACGGGGAAGACCCTGGCCTTCCTTGCGCCACTGCTGCACCTGCTGGCGAAGGGCGGCCAAGGACGCCTGCCGGGCAACCAGACGCGGGCCTTGGTCCTGGTGCCGACCCGTGAGCTGGCGGCGCAGGTCCGGGAGCGGGCCGCAGAGCTGGCGAAGCACCTGGCCTTGCCCCTCAAGGTCCAGGCGGTCTTCGGTGGTGTTTCCGTGAATCCCCAGATGCTGGCTCTGCGGGGCGGGGCCGATCTGGTCATCGCCACTCCGGGGCGGCTGCTGGAGCTCGTGCGGAACAACGCCCTGAGCCTAGCGGGCCTGACGCATTTGGTCCTCGACGAAGCAGACAAGCTGATGGAGCTTGGCTTCCACGATGAGATGCAGGATGTACTGCGCCAGCTGCCCGCCCGGCGCCAGACGCTCATGTTCTCCGCGACCATGAACACGGCCGTGGAGGAGGTCATCCAGATCTTCCTGAGGACGCCGCAGCACGTCCTCGTGGAGGCCTCGCCGGCGCTGGCGGTGGCCCTCGAGGAGCGGGCCTACCTCCTGCCTCAGGAGCACAAGGGTCCCTTCCTGCGCGAGCTCCTGGCCCGGGAGCCTTGGCCCCAGGTGCTGGTGTTCGTGGCCTCGGGTCGGCGGGCTGACAACGTGGTCCGCAAGCTGGGGAACAGCGGCATCCGGGCGCTCTCGCTGCATGGCGACAAGAGCATGAGCGCTCGCACCGACGCGCTGGATCAGTTCCGCAGCGGCCGCCTCCGCATCCTCGTGGCCACGGATCTCATCGCCCGGGGCATCGACGTGAGCGGCCTGGCCTGTGTCATCCACTACGACCTGCCACGGTCGCCCAAGGACTATGTCCATCGCAGTGGGCGGACCGGAAGGGCTGGGCTGAGGGGCGTCGCCATCAGCCTCGTGGGGCCGGATGAGGAAGCGCATTTGGCAGTGATCGAGAAGAAGGTGGGGCGGAGGTTCAGTAGGGAAGGGATTCAGGCCTAGGGGGCGGCGGGATTGCGAATAAAATCCCGCACTCGCTTGACACCCGCCAGCCGCCGGGTCCTTAATGACCCACGGCAGCGCTTCACGCCGAAACTGACCCAGAAACAGACCGGGAGGCCACCGGTGGTTGGTCGAGCGGTCCACCTCTTCCCAACGGTTCCCAGCGCCAATTCCCGAGAGGGGGTTCCTTCGTGAACAAGTCAGAACTGATCGAACACATCGCCCGCCAGGCCGACATCTCCAAGGCCGCCGCCACTCGCGCGCTTGAAGCGGTGATCGGTGGTGTCAAGACGACGCTAAAGAAGGGCGGAAGTGTGACGATCGTCGGATTCGGCACGTTTACCGTGACCAAGCGTGCCGCGCGCACCGGCCGCAATCCCCGCACGGGCGAAGCGATCAAGATTAAGTCGGCCAAGATGGCCAGGTTCCGTCCGGGCAAGGGCCTGAGGGACCACCTCAACTGAAACTCCCGAAGGCACCCCGTCACCTGGCGCCCGACGAACATCGACCGGAGTGCTTAACTCAGTCGGAAGAGCGGCGCCCTTACAAGGTGTAGGTCGGCAGTTCGAACCCGTCAGCACCCCTGTGGATAGCGGGTGCAGGTGTATGCCTCGCTGGGGACGGAGAATGGTTCACCGATGAACACTGATCACTTCTGAGAAACACAGCTCAAGGCAGGTCTTGGCGGCCCGGCTGAATGGTTGTTTCTCCGCGGCTCTCGCTGGCGAGGGGTGGTACCCTATCCGCACCATGCCGCGCCCCTGCCCCCGCTGCGCTCGCCCGGTGCCCGACGCCCGGAAGGCGTGTCTCTACTGCGGCACCGAAGCGCCACCCGGCGGGCAGATAACCCCGGCACCCATTACCTCGCCGGAGCCGCTGGATTCCATGCCGGCGGTGGTGAAGCTGATGGGCGCCGCCCAGCAGGCCATGGCCCGCGGTGAGGAGTCGACCGTGGCCTGCTCGGTGGCCCGTATCTACCTCGAGGTGCATCCAGATGACTTGCACCGGATCCTGGCCACCATGTCCGACAGCTGGCTGAAGGGCCTGCTGCAGGTGGCCGGTCCAACCCGGATGGGAAGCGCATCCACGTGCTGCCAGCAGGCCCTCGCAGCGGCTGGGCAGAAGAACTGGCTGGAGGTGGCCCGGCACTTCGGCGAAGCGCGGGCCGTGTTCGCCGAGCTGAAGCGGATCAACGCCACGGCAGAGATCCTGGCCCTGGGTGCCCGGCAGGCCTTCGAACAGACCTTGCGGATCCAGGAGCGCGAGGGCCGCCTGGAGGCCCTGGTGCACAAGGCCAGCCGCCTCCTCACCACCCCAGGCCGAAAGGCCGAGGCCATCCCCATCTTCCGGCAGGCTCTGGCCGTACTCGAGGAAGACAAAGACCGACCTCAGAATCAGGAGCGGGGGGAGAAGATCCGCAAGGTCATCGCCGATTTCGAGCAGACCGGCGAAGGGGAGGTGCACGGCCCCGCGAGCCAGTTGCCACCGGCGGGGTCGCTCTCTCCCGAAGGCTGGGATGACCTGGGTATGCAGTTCCTGGCAGAGCATCCACAGCACGCCAAGGTCTGCTTCGAGCGTGCTGCTAAGGGACAGCCGGGAAACGGATCGTTCTGGCTGCACCTTGCCACCAGCCTGGTGGCGGTGGAAGCACCGGATCAGGACATCATCTCCGTCTACGGGTTGGCGGTCATGCGGGATCCCGGCGAGCTGAAGGCCTGGGTCGGCCTCGCAGCGGCCCTGCAGGAAGTCGAGCGGTTCGATGAGGCCACGGCCGCCTGGGACGAAGCCATCAAGCTGGCCCCCGGCGCGGAGGCCCCGCGACAGCAGCGCGCCTTCTGCCAGGAAGCAGACCGGCTTCTCATCGAGGGCAAGGGTTGGGAGGCCAAGGCTTGGCTTGCAGAAGGTTCGCGCCGTTTGGATGCGAACGAATGGCATCTGGCGGAATTCGCCTTCGGCCGGGCGCTCTCGCTTGCACCCATCTATCCTGGCGCCCTCATGGGCAAGGGCATCGCCAATTTCCAGTGGGCCAATGCGCTCAAAGCGGAGGGGAACCCGGCGGCTGGCCTGCGGTACCAGATGGCAGCCGAGTCCCTAGCCAAGGCTTTGGAGTTGCGACCGGAAGCCCCTGGCGTCGAGGAGATCCTGAACCAATGCCGCACGGAGCTGGGCGCCATTGGCTGATCCAAGGCAGTCACCTCAAGCACCTCCACCAGAGAGATCTGGTGAACCCTGGATTGCGTCGATAGGAGACTCTTATCCTTCGCCTCTGTGAGTGTGGTGCACCCTTCGATCTCTCAGCATGGCTGGATGCCATGCCCTTGGACGGCGTGGGTTCCTCGGGCCACACCAACCTGGTTTGCCCCGCCTGTAGCGCGTCCCAGGAACTGGTGATTGAGAATGAAAAGATCACCCTCGGCTACTCCTACGCCGCTGGGTCATCCCACTTCGAGCCCACCCGCGAGGTCAAGCTCAAGGGTCTTCTCGTGGTACCCGGGGAACCAGACGACCTGGATGTCCAGCTCGCGGAGCGTCATTGGCATTTCAGCGTGTCCCGCCTGTCACACCTTCGGTTCGCGGTGCTTCCCGCAGCGTGGGCGCGAGGAAGGCGGCTGGGGGACTTGGACTTCCGGTCCATGAATGTCACGGTGGAGGCCGCAGAACGAGATCGCGTTAAGGCATCTCCAGACATGGAGCGGGTGCTGGAAGCGGGGGATTTCCTGTGGCTGGCCGGGCCCGATCCGGCGCTCACCCGGGCTTGGTTCTACATGAACCACGGACCGCAGTGAAGGTTGACAAGCGACTCGCAGACCCGAGTGGCTTCACTGGCCGAGTTTTACCCACCATCACAGGATTGCCGCCCCCCAGGCAGCAGGCCCACTTTGTTTGGTGCAAGAACCCTCCTGCATGGGTGTCGTGAAATCGCCATTTTGAAGCTCTAGGCTATAGCTAGGACATCGGGCCATTTTTGCGTCCCTTATACCTGCTGAAAAAACAAGGCCTGTCCAATGATGACGGGCCTTTCTTGATGGAAGCGTGGGCTGGATTTGAAGTGTTGCCGCCAACGACTCGCGCCTGGATCCTCTGCGACAGCCCCCCGGGCTGTCTCCGACGCGGCATCTAGCCGCGTCTCCGAAATCCCATTCGCAGGTTCAAACCCTGGCCGTCATCCGCCTCTCATGGCGACCCATCCGGACTCGATTTGAACTGGGTCCCGCTGCGCAGTCCCCCGGTCTATCTCCGACGCGGCATCTAGCCGCGTCTCCGAAATCCCATTCGCAGATTCAAACCCTGGCCGTCATCCGCCTCTCGTGGCGACCCATCCGGACTCGATTTGAACTGGGTCCCGCTGCGCGGTCCCCCGGTCTTTCTCCGACGCGGCATCTAGCCGCGTCTCCGAAATCCCATTCGCAGATTCAAACCCTGCCCCCGCGCTCTACCAATGAAAAAGGGCCCGTTGGGGCCCTCTTTCATTGGTAGCGGGGGCAGGATTTGAACCTGCGACCTTTGGGTTATGAGCCAAAAAGAATATATTTGCAAGTGCTGAAAAAAGGGATAATGCAATTCGTAGATCCCGTGGGATTACAAATTTCGTTACAAATGGCCATCGCAGGCCCTTGCAGGTCGCTGGTCTTCACTGGTCCGTGGATGGGCCCGGGTCATCCGTGGCATCTGCCATGGGTGATCCCGATTGGGGAAGCGGGTCCACCAACTGTGGCCAGGCCGCTTGGGCCTCCAGAAGGTCTTCAGCATCGATGTTGATGTAGGTCATGGTCGTGGTGATGCTCTGGTGACGCATCATCTGCTGGATGATAGAAATGTGCGTTTTCAACTCCTTGGCATGGATTGATGCGAAGGACGCGCGCAGGCGATGCGGGGTCAGTCGATAGAATTCCAGGGTTTTCCAGGCATCGGCGATGGCCCTAGTCGTCACACCAGCGGCGAATTGGCCATTCCCTTTATGCCTTCCCATAGGTGCAGAAATGACCCTGCCCGAAGTTCCGGTGATGGAAAGCGACCTCAAGTAGTTCAGCAACTCACAGGGAATCGGAACGACATTGCATTCACCACCTTCAACCGGCATGGCAAATGTGCCATCTGAAAGGTCCAGGGCCTTCCATTCGATGGCCCGGGCTTCAGATTCGGGAAGACCGAAGAACAAGATCAGGCGCGCAAGGGTGTGGACATCGCGGTCGGGGTGCGCATCAATCACGGAAAACAGCTTCGTAGTGTCTTGCTCTGTCATTTCATCGAACGCAAGCTTCCAACTTGCTGCCTGAACGATGTTGGCTGTGATCCCAGGGCGATAGGTGGCCTCCTGTTCTTCCGTCGACCCTCGTAGGGATGGAAACAAAAGGCCAGCCGACTTCCTCGATGGGTGATGCCAAAGGTAGTTCCGAAGTTCAGGGGGCATCACCCCACCCTTTACATCAGACGTTTTGGACTGGTCAGGCACGCACTGGTTGGTCTCAAAATTCACACCTTGCCATGAAAGGTGGAGGGCATCCGCTTCCCGGAATCCCATCCACACCATGAGTCTGATCAGCATCCCCATGTGCGGATTCTTGGCACGGTCCGCCAACTCGAAGAACTTGGCTGTCAGGCGAAGCCTCAGCGTGTGCTTCTGGACCACTTCTGGCTGAAGGCGTTCGAATTGGAAGTGGATCTCCTTGACCTTCCCTTCCTTGATGCCAAATCGAACAACATCGCGCAAGCGTTCCAACAGCTTGTTGGCCCCTCGGGCGGTGTGGTCTCGCAGGCAAGGCTTTCCGCCACGCCCAGGATTCAACCCCTTTGAATGCGTGTAGGTGTACAGGGCTTCGTTGACCGCCAGGGTTGTGATGGCCTCGACAGGCGTGTCCATCAACCCGCCGAAATGATTTTTGATGCTTCCAGCCGTCGTCTGGAGGTGGCTTTGGGACCTGTTCGCCTTGGTCCTTTCCCACAACTCCACAAGCTCACGCAGTGTGGTCGGCGGTGGCGGAGTGGGGGGCGCAGGTGGCTGGGGCGGAACCTGCCCGCGTTCCTCTTGGCGAAGGAATGCCTTCAAGTCAGCCAGGAAGTCTCTGGCTTTCTTCAGGTCACTGCATTTGGTGTTTCCCGTGTAAAGGCGACCCTTCCGCATGAAGCGGTAGCGCCAGTCCTTGTCATCGTGCAGCCACAGTCCATCGATCACCTTCTGACCAGGCTTGGTATTGCGTTGCTTTTTCCGCATTGGGTTCTCCGAGGCCATCAAATGAGGGCCTACTAACCCAGCCGGGCTCAAAGGGATAATCGCGCTTAGACATTGTTCCTCCTCAATTCGTGAGCTTTTGGATAGTCGTCACTTTCCCCGACATCACCCAATCAAAATCAAACGGGAAATGGGCTGCCAACCTTCCATTTTCTTCCTCGTCCATTGCTGTCAGGGCGCGGGTCTGGGCGACCAAGGTATAAGCTTCCTCCGCGTGTTCCTTGGCGTACCTTTCCGATAGTTCAACGGCGGCCCAAATGTCATCAGTGTCTGCAATCGGGCGACCAAGACAGATCCTAAGGAACCTCAGGCGTACCGAGATTCCATTGGACAGATCAGGTTCCCAGTCATCTGGACTGCCCGATCTTAACCACGTGAACGGGACGCGGTAGGCGCGGGCAAGCTCCTCCATTTGGGGTGGGGATACTCTGAGACTGCCTTCGAGAACCGCGGGCCATACCTCCTCGGGCACCTGTAGGATTTTCGAAGCCAGCGCTGTTCCCTCCGCCTCCAATACTCTGTTGAAGCGGTCAAAGGCGGAATCAGGAAGCTGTTCTTCTTCTAACCCCAGGAATTTGCGGGGTCCAACTTGAAGCGCCTGGCAGATCTGTGCGATGTGGATGGCTGGCAACACGGTCATACCCGTTTCCCATTTCGAAATCGTACTGCGCGGGACTTGTAGCCGCTTAGCCAGTTCCAATTGGGACATATCGAGCGCTTCCCGAACCTCAGATAGCCGGCTGCCAAGCTGAATTGACCGCGCCTTTTCTGCGTCTTTTTTGGACTTCGCCTTCAAAGGGTTGGAGCGCTCCTGGACGCCTCTGGATTTCACGTCGGCCTTCTTGGTGGGTTGCATCTGGACCTCCATCCGAATGGTGATTCATTTATCGGAACACGTCAAGTTCAGTAGCATATGGAAAATTAAAAAAAAACACTTAAAAACACCATGATTGTTCAAGGGAATAGATTCCACAAATGGAAACAATTAACAAATAATGTCATATAAATAACAATAAAATCAAATATTTAAAATGTTTTTTAACGAATTCCACAAAAACAGCTAATGGGGAACCGATGGTGTTCCGATAGGGAACATTGACTACGACAAGGAGCACCGATGCACAGTTCCACACAGTCCCCTCAACCCCCATCCCCTTCAAGTTCCGCACTGGTCGACACGGAAGGCCTTCAAGACGCCCTGGAAGGTCTTATTGGCCAGCGCCCTTCGCGGGATCTCATCCGGGTTTGGCGTACGAAGGGGATGCCCACCATCGTCCTCGGCGCAAGGACGATCCTTTTCGACGTTCAGGATGTCCTCAGTTGGATCCGGGCTCAGTCGGTCAGCCGTCCAGCGCCCCAGGTTGCCCGGAACACCGGCCAGCGGATCGTGACCGACCCGCGCCTCCGCCATCAGAAGCCATAGCCCTGCACCCGCCGGATGAACAGCGGCGGGTTCCTTCTTTCACGCCCTGGGCACGGGGGGCTGGCACCCCCCGCGCGACTGTCGCCAGGCCCTAGCACGGGACACACGATATGACAGCCACGGATGACATCCGCTTGCCCATTGTAGGCGGCGACACCAGCAGCGACCAGGCCACCAGCACTGATGGATTCAAGGGGCCTTCCTCCCGGAAGGGGACCCGCCGATTTCTCACAGACCCATGGGGGCGTTCGCCGGCCATGGGTAGCCGCTTCCCCGTAGTCATCCAGGACGATGCTGGCCTCAGCGTTATGGACCCTCACTCGGGCCTCACCCTCACCCCGGAATCGGATGCTATCGGTGAAGCCTTCCGGAAGGCGGTGGGGGGGTCCGAATTTGCTGAAGCCCTGGCGGAAGGACTTGCTGGCATGCCAGTCCTCCTCACCAAGGACCATTGGGGTCGGTGGCGTCTCGTTGGCGAAGGCGGGGAAGTCCTCCAGGCGGCCCCTGGTGAAGGTATCCACCTCCGCCTTGCTGCCATTTCGGCCATGGAAGGGCTGACAACCTGCATGGCCATCGGAACGACCAAGGATGGGCGTAAGTACGGTATCGGCAGCGCGGCGTATGTCGGTGGGATCAGACTCTCCTGCGCCCTTCAGAACCGTCGGTCGGCCAAATCCCGAACCATCCTCCGCGCTTGCATTCGCCGGATCAGGGCTCGCTTGGCGGCAGTGAAATACAGCCAGAAATGGGGTGAAGGCCCAGATAAGGGTTGTGGTGGAGATATCCGCCCTGCGGCTATGACCCTCACCTCTCCGACGCTGGATCCTGCAGTCGTGCAGGGGGTCAGCGAAGCTCGGGAAGAACGACGGTTGTTGGCCTCCTGGGAACTCTTGCGAAAGCGGGAACTGTTCAAGCGCCGTGTTTTCGGTGGCGTTCGTGGGTACGAAATCACACGGAAGGTCCTGTCTGACCTCGTCATCCTGTTCCACCCACACCTCCACACCCTCTTGTGGGCGCAAAGGATCAGACAGGATGTCCTGGCTATTGAATGGTGGGAATGCCTCTGCGCTGCGACATGGAAGGAATACGGGTTCCACCTTTCAGATCTTTACTCCACCAGGGAAGCCCTCGGGCGTGCCATCAAGGCGTGTGTCCAAGTCCAGTCGATCCGCAAGAAGCAGCCCAGGGCCCCGCAATCCCAGGATGCTTCTGAACATCCCGAAGCCCTGACGTTTGAAGGTGCGGTCAAGGAAACCCTGAAGTACATGACGAAAGCCCAGGATGTGGCTTCCTACATCACGGGACCCCATGGGGAAAGGGTCCGCGGCGGTCTCCCGACAGAACATCTCCGCAGCGAAGCCATGCGGCGTTCCCCTAGGGTCTTCGCGACTGTTGGGGCCGCCAGGTGGGCGTGGGTTCCGCCTGAGTGGTGCGAACGTCTGGACAGTGTCTCAGATGAAAAGTGGGACGAACTCCTCGGGAAGTCGAAGGCAAACGCGGCAGATGCCAAGAACCGTTCGCTCGATTCACCGCCAATAAACGACGGCGCTTCACCCGTGGTGTCTGAGGCCCTTTCTTCCACCAAGAAGAAGGTGAAGGTCACCCGCCCACCGAACCTGAAGGGCTTGATGCACACCCTGACCCTGGACGACTGGTTGCAGGAACTCGGAAAGCGCGCCGACCAAGCCACCGACTTCTACCGCCGCGGCCTTCGGAATAAGGGCTTCATCGTCCCGAACATCGCCCTAGGGGAAGCGGACCCGCCGTCAGCTAGCGCCAAACCTGAACAAGCCTTGCCGGCATCCACCGGCATTACCGGGGCCGCCTAGGCCCTACCCAGCACCACTTCACCCTGGCGGCCCCGATGGGCAGCCAACAAGGAGAACGGCCATGAACCGTCGCACTACCACCCTTCCTGCCCCGCAGACCTTCCGGGTCTGCCCTTCCCATGACGTGCCCCTGGAATTCCTGGGCCACCGCCTGTGCTCCGTCATCGCCGGCGGTGGCAACCAGGTCGGGCGCAAGATGCAGATGGACGTCTACCGCACCATCGCAGGGGACCACCTCGCCGTGGTGACTTACACCACGCCGTGGACCCACGAACTCATGGCCAAGAAGACGACCGTGGTCGGTGACCGTGTCTTCTACTTCGGTGTCGAACCGGGCTGGAGCCTCGATGACCTCATCGACATCCTGATGGACGAACCCGATCCGTACCGGTACGCCAGCCTGCCCTACTCCGAAGAAGACCGGTCACCCCATGAAGCCGTCCAGAACGAACGCGGCAAGGAATTCATCGAAGTGCTTCAGCTCTGGCTCGAAGTCCGGGCGAAGGCCATCGGCGAAGTGGGGTTCAGCGTCGACATCGCGTAGGGAAGTCCACCTGGTAAGGGGGTGGCATCGTGCTGTCCCCTTCCACCCCTTCACATCACTCTTGCTGTCCTTGATGGCAGCATCGAAAAGGATCAATCATGCGACATCTGACTCCCCTCGGCTGGCAGTGCGTTCACCAGGGCTTCGGGCTCAAAAACACCTCGCCCTTCACCGACGAAAAGGACTTCTGGGCCTGGGCCGTGCAGCAGGGAAGCGGCTTTCGGCTGGCGGCCTACCTCATCATCGGCATGCTTGGGGGTAATGAAGAAGAATTCCCCGGCTTCGACAATATCCGCGCAGACGCACACCCTGTTCGGATGGCATGGACGCTTGATCGGGTCCGGCGGTCCATGATTTCCGAATTCCTTCTGGAGCCCGCCGCCTACATCTATTACTGACAAGGCCCATGGGATTCATCGGACCCTGCCGGCCCTGCTTCCCTGTCCAGGCGAAGGCCATCGGCGAAGTGGGGTTCTGCGTCGACATCGCGTAGGGAAGTCCACCTGGCAAGGGGGCTGCAGCGTGCGGTCCCCTTCCTTTCACATCACTTCCGCTGCACACGGCGGCAGCAATAAGGGGAACTAATCATGAACCATCACGAAGTCGCGACCGACCTCATGCGTCGCTTGAAAATCGGGGCAGGTCCCCAGGAAGGGGTCATCCATACCTACCAATCCAAGACCATCCCGATCGGAAAAAGGGAAACGATCTTCATTCTCGACGTGTATGACCTGGGTGCTGGTGCCATGGCACTCGCCCTGACGGTCGAATCCGGGGCCTCAGTCAACGCAATGGTGGTCCATCGCCACATGTACTTCGCTGGGGCACGCATGGGACCGGGCGACATGGTCGCGGCCGATCTGGATCTCATGAATTCCCATCACCCCTTGATTCCGAATGCGGTGGTGGATGTCAGTGACCTTGTGATTGACGGCCAGAACCAGCGCGATATCGCCGTGGTGACGAAGCTCAGCTACATCATTCGTCAGATTTCGATGGCGAAGATGGCGGCGTGCTTCATCGTTCCGGGTGGGTTGCCTGATTTGAATGAAGTCACCCCAGGTTCGGCCGTCTTCTATGACCTCCTTGACGACTTCTACTGCATGTCCGCCTTCGCGGATTTGTGGCAAATCCTCTGCCAGGACATGGTGGACAACCTCACCTTGCACCTTCTGGTTTGTGGAAGTGGACTTCGGTAAAGCCTCCGGCAGGGTTGGATCGTGTAGTCCCCTTGCCTACACCTCGGTTTCAGTGCCCTCCGTGGGCAGAAAGGGAATAGATATGCGACGTTTGACGACCCGTGGTTGGAACCGCCTGAGGAAGGGATTCGACTTGCCTCGGGCTTCCAAATTCCAGGACGAAGAAGAATTCTGGGCTTGGGCTCGGCAACAAGGTGGCGCCTTCCAACTAGCGGCCTACCTCATCGTTGGCATGCTCGGGGGTGGCGAATGGGACTTTGAAGGGTTTGATCGCCTCCACGAAAACGCCCATCCTGTTCGCATGGCATGGTCGTTGGATCCTGTTCGGAAGGCAATGATTGCCGACTTCCTCAAGCACACCAACGACTACATGCGGTAGGTCCCGCCGATCAGCAGGGATTCCAATAACCAGTTGCCTGATTGAAGCCGCTTCTGGGATCAGGTGGATCTACGCCAAGTCCCGTGTCAGTTCATTCGCCAGCAGGTTCAAGCCGGGGCCGCGGGTATCATCGGGGGCGCTGACCCACTTGGTCACGCCGCCAGTGGCACGGCCCCAAAGTTCCAAGACCTTCCGTTTGTCGGCAGCCTGGATGTTTTCCAGGTGTTCGCCCTTCACTTCCAGGACAAGGATCTTCCCGTTTTTTAGCTGGACCACGAAATCAGGGAAGAAGGCCGAATCCTCTGGGTAGGGCAGCCAGAACCCGGCGTTCCGGTCCTGATCTAGGTTCCGGACCCACACATCAACCTGCGGCATCTGGTCCAGGATCTTGGCCACGGCCAGTTCATCGGTGTTCAGATGGCCAACCGTGCGGAACAGGTGCTTGTCGAACTTGTGTTCAAGGCAGGTCTTGTTCGGCAAGTAGTAGTCAGGATTGCCAAACACGCAGGCCTGGGCAGGGTTGGCTGCGAAGGCATCCGTATCCAGCAGGCCCGTGAACTTGGCCCTTCGCAGGTTCAGCCGCAGGTCATCCCACAGCCGGTCTATGGCATCCTTCAGGCGATACCGGCCGCGGTCCAGTTCCTGCAAGGCGATGCCCTGGCTGATGAAGCGCTGGATCAGCCGCAGGCAGAAGGCCTTGGAAGCCCGCGATTTGATATCGATGTTGTCGCTGCCCCGGTGCAGTTCATCGTCCAGTTCCCAGGCCAGGTGCTCCGGCGTCTCGGAAGTTGGCATGTCCATGGGCAGCGGCAGTTCTGCCTGCATGTTTTCGCTGACGACGGTGCGGCCATATTTGTCGATGTCCAATACGCTGGTGAACACCACGCCTTGCGGGGTGAAGATCAGCTTGGCCAGTTCTTCTTCTGGGATCGTGTCCACAGGAAGGGGGTCGGTGCTCAGGTGCAGGGACGTGAATCTTTCTCCTGAATACATCAGCCAGGGGATCCGGATCTGCACGCCTCGTTCAGACCGAACCGTTTCAAGGCTCAACACGCTGGCTAAGGCTTCAGGGGCGCTGGTGGCTTTGGCAAAGGCACAGGCATAGGCGCGCACGGCGTTGCGGGGCGCTTCATATTGCCCTTGGTCGTTTTGGCGAAGCAGGGCGCGCAGGGGCTCCGGCAGCTCGCTGACCTGGATGCCGGGCAGCACCACAGGGGCCTGCAGGTAGGCCAGGTCTTCAGACTCGGTGTCCAGCAAGGGCGTATCTGCAGGCTGAACGGCCTTGTTGGCTTCTACCACGCTGAATCCGTGGAAATTCACTAGCGATTCACGCAGCTTCCGGATGGTCTCCATGAACGCGTCACTCCGGACTACCGCGTAGGCCCGGTTCAGTTCGGGGATGGCGAAGGGCTTGGCCTGGGGCATGCGAAGCACACGGCCCAGGATTTGTTCCACATTCGTGGTGCTGTGGGCGACGGCCAGAGAACAAAGTACATAGGCAAAACTGCAGTCCCAGCCCTCCACCAGGGCCTTCTGGGTGATGATGTAACGCACCGGGCCGGGCTCGAAAAGGTTGATACCCTTCAGTCCCTTCTGGTCGCCGGTGGCGATCTTGATCTGGTCGGCCGGAATGTTCAGGTGCTCGATCAGGTGTTTTTGGACCACATCGACTGTCCAGGAACCCGGGGCATCCTCACGATCGACTTCCGCTTGGATCAGGGCGATGGGGCGCAGGTAGCGCCCTTCTTCGTCCTGGGCACGCTTCGCCAAGGCTTCAAGGGCTTCGCGTTTGACCTTGGTTCGCAGCAGGGCTTCTTCCGGGGTCGGCGCGCTCTCGGCCTCGATCGGAAGCTTGATCATGCCTTCCTTTTTTACGTCCACGGCCCGGACTTGGTACAGCACATTGCTGGGGGGGTGTTCGCGGTCCGGGGTTGCCGTGAATTCAAGGATGCAACGCGGGTTCAATCCTCGCAGGAACTTGAAGCTCAGATCTGTCCGGGTGTTGTGCGCCTCGTCCAGGATCATCAGTGGGCGGCGGCTGGCAATCAGGTTGGCAAGACTGGTCACAGGTCGGCCTGCATCGTTCAGGTGCATGCGGCCGGGATTGGCGGCAGCAAAGGCATTCAGGCTGCCCTGAAAATCTAAGAACTGCCCTGAATCTTCATAGACCTTCCGGCCCTCCTTCGATGCGGTTCGCCAGGCCTGGACGGTGCCCACGATGACGATGGTTTCGCCTTCAACCTCGGCCCGGTTCAGATACAGCGCATCCGCCATGGACTTCACCTGCACAGCGGCGCTGCCTAAGCCTTCCTGTAGACCCAACCGGTAGGGATGGCGGGGATCCCGAAGGGCCTTCAAGGTCTGACTGACGACCTCCGTGCTTGGCACCAGCCAAAGGACGAAGCCTCGGTCCGCCTCAAAGTAGCTGCGGAAGGTTCGTCCAACCGCATGGCTGGCCAGCAAGGTCTTGCCGCCGCCGGTGGGCACCCGAAGGCACACATAAGGGGGATCATGGCGAGGGGCCAGGTCCTGCCAGTCTTCTGGAATGATGTAGGCGCCGCGTTCCTTTTCGCGCTCGAAGGCCACCCTGGCGCCCTCGGCCCTTGCGACCTTCAGATAATCATCCAGGGTCTTCAAGGAATCGTTTTGGAAGTCCTTCAGTCGCATGGCTACCCCCTGACCCGATAGGGGATCTGCCGGAATGACACCCGATGATCCTGCAGCACACTGGCGGGGACGGCGCAGCCCTCGCCAAATACCACATGTTCGCCATCCCAAGGGGGCAGCGCACGAAGGGTGGTCGCATCCAAAAACCCTGGACCATCTGCATCCCAAAGCAAGTGCAGCGCCGTGTCGCCGTAGGTGCCAATCAACCCACCCCCTTGGGGTGGCGGCGTGCTCAGGGGTTCGCCGAATTCGGTGAAGTAAAGATGGCGGGCCAGGGTCTCCGGTGTCAGGTCTTGATTCAGACTGCCGTTCCCACGGAACAAGGGGGACCCCAAGGTGCAGTAATGGAAGTCACCACCAAGGCCGGGAATCGCCTCCCCCTTGCTGTTGGTGTAGCCATCCGCAACTCGGCGCACCCTTTCCGTTGTGACGTTTCGGGCAATAGCTGGGTCCATTTCAACCAGGATGAAGCGACGTTCGCCACCATCTTCAGCGTTCTGATTCAACACTGCTTGGGCAGTAGTTCCTGACCCAGCAAAGGAATCCAACACAATGGAATCTTCGTCCGTCGCCAGCAAAATACAGTCTTGGATAAGACCTACAGGCTTCGGGAACTGAAAAGCATCGCCAAGCCCAAGGCGCCCCAATTCATTCGTTCCCTGTTCACTGATGTGTTTGGTGTCGAACCATATGGATTTAGCCTTCACGGTTTCTTTGCGATATTTTTCGAATACTCTCCAGCCACCTTCTCGTGTTTGTTTGGCATACAGCGTTTTTGTTCCGAATCCCGTTGTATTTTTTTCGACCTTTTCCTTTCCCCAACGCCAGCAGCTCTCAATTCCAGTGCTATTGAACGGTTCTATCGCCACGCACCCAGGATCTCCCTGAATGGAAACAGGGAAATTGCCCTGGTCATCAGGTTTGCTGGTGTCGGCGAAGATGGGGAAGAACAGATTGGGTCGATTGTGACGACCGAATTTGGGATTCCGATTTCGCAGTTCCCTTGAAGAATACTTCCCGAACCGATCCTCTTCCGGAAGATTGGAACCATTGGTCTCAAGCTCACCAAGCTTTGCTTCGCTGGAACGGCCATAACACAACAAGTATTCGTGAGTTTTAGCAATTTGTTTGTATGTTTGGCCGCGCTTATTGGACTGAATGATGATTTGCGCCAAGAAGTTCTGTTCACCAAAAATATCTTCCATGATTTGGCGAAGCCTCGGAAATTCGTTGTCATCAAGACTCACAAACATCACCCCATCCTCAGACAGGAATTGATGCAGAAGCTTGATCCGCGGCCACATCATGCACAGCCACTTATCATGCCGATTCAGGTCTTCAGCTTCCTTTCCAACCACTTTCCCAAGCCAATCCCGGATTTCAGGGCTGTTGACATTGTCGTTGTAGACCCATCCTTCTTGGCCGGTGTTATAGGGCGGATCGATGTAGATGCATTTCACCTTTCCCTTGTAATAGGGAAGCAGGGCCTTCAGGGCCATCAGGTTGTCCCCTTCGACGATCAGATTGCCGCTGCCCGCAGTCCCGGCGCTCAACTCGGGTTCGCACTTCAGCAAGTGGTAGGGGACTTCCAGGTGGTGGTTCAGCACGGCATCTTTGCCGCGCCAGTTCAATGTGGGCATGTGGCAACTCGAAAAATCAAAGCTGGTTTAGGGCATCCAAGGTGGCAAGGTCTTCCAGTTGGTCGGGAACCCCATCGCTTGCGGTTGAACCGCTGGGAATTGTTCCATCAGGGCACGAATGCGTTTCGACCAGTCTGTGGTTGGTTCAATAGCCTTCAACATGACGGAAAGCATCGTCAAGGTGTTGTAAATCTGTCTGTCCGCCGCAGGGTTGAACCAGAAACGGGCCATCCTAGGTCGCACAGCAGGAATTCGCATGGTGATGGTGACGCGGCGGTTCCACAGCCGACTGTGGTGGGCGCATAGGTTTCGGATGGCGGTTAGATGGTGCAGGAAGGATTTCAGGATGCTTTCGTCCAGGTCGTAGGCATCGGCGATGGCCTGGCGATCCGGACGGTTCTTCAGGTTGCCAACCCACTTGGATAGCTGGCCGAAGCTCATGACCTCGCACACGGCCCATATGGGGGGCAGCGGTGGATCGTCGTAGGTGGCCCTGTAGTGCTCGATGAAGGTCTCTTGGCTGCGACCGATTTCTTCTTGAAGGTTCGCCAGGGTCCTGTCGTATAGGTCTGGTTTGAAGAACAGGGACCGATCCAGGAAGGCATGGGCACCATAGCGAACCGCAAGGCAGTGGGCCCATTGCGTACGGACCGACACCTCGACCTGCTCAATGGCATCCATCACCAGAAGGCGCAGCTCCCGGTCGAACACATACAGGGCCAGGGCCGTATCGAAACTCGCACCCGCCACGAAGGAATGCTCGCCGTTGGCACCCTTCGGCAGTTCCATGCCAAGCCAGTAGGCTCGCAGGCGGTAGTAGTTCAAGTGGGACAGGGCTTGAATGGCCTTCTGCCGATCGGGGATCACCAAGCCCCGGGCTTCAAGCTGGTCAAGCTGGTCCCCAAAGGGAAGGGGCGGCTTCGCATATCGCATCAGCCGCCCCTAGAAAAGTAACCCACCTGGGTGCGCATGCCCGAAAGCCTCAGCGTGGTGGGTGTTGTTGAAGGAAGTTTCGCGTCCTTGGCGCCGTCCGTCAACCTCGGCGAACGGCTTAGAATCGACCTTGTAGCTAAAGTCACATCCGAAAAGAACTTCCGTGGCAGCAGGGAAACCACCCCCCGGGGGGCAGGAATTTGAACTGCGGCCATTTCCAGCCTTGGAACGAACAGGCAATGTCGGAACCCTCATAGGTCATCTCGCGATCGGGAAACTCCATTCTTGGCCTTCAGGCTGGGTCCTGTCGACCTCTATGTGCCCTGAAGCGGTTCAGCGCCCTAGGCCGATGGGATACTCCAGCCCTTTCACGCCTTCTTGCTGGCCTCTTCCCGACGGGTGATCTCGATGGTGAACAGGTGGGCTGTTTCCAGCAACCGACCGAAGATGTTCAACCCTTCAACGAAGGAATCCTTCCTGTCCACATCAGGGCGGATGGCGAAATGGATGAAGGTGCTTTTCCCGCCAGCTTCTTCGTAACGAATCGACATTTCGGGTGGATGCCAAAGCCCATCATCGATGGTGCTTGGGCCCGTGTGTGGAATGGATCGCACGATGTCCATAGCGTCCTGGATTGGCAGCCGCTGCTTTGTCCGCAGACTGATCTCGGGGCCGAATACGGCATGGCTGGCTGATAGGTTGAACAAGCGCCCATGGACTTGAAGGTTTTGGCCAGCGGGGTTCCCCAGGATTCCCCAGGCTCTTGCCCATACCAATAGGGCTGAAGCACTCGTGGCCACCAAGGTGTTGATGCCATCCGGAAAGTCCTCATAGATCTCGTTCCCGATGGATCGGATGACTTCCGGGTCCCGCTGTCCTATGGGAAGGCTGCGAAGGATTCGAAGAAGGTTGTCGGATGGCGGTCGCGTGCCGTATTCCGTCGGATCCCTTGGGGTCATCCAATCCCAGAACAGGGCTTCCGGATCAGGCCGACCCGTTTCGATGATCCCGTATTCAGGCGGCCCGATGAACCTCGGCCCGGGCAGCTCGCTGTCCTTCAAGGGGGCAGGTTGGGGGGTGTCGGGCATGGCCACCTCGGAAGGAAACCCCCTGATATTCGGACCAATCCTACGACAAGGGGTGTCTAATCTCAGCCAGATGGGGGCCTGGGCCGTCAATCGTCGTAAGCGCAGTCGAAGGCCCCCAGGTGAAGGTAGGCCGTGAAAGCCCTGATGTGATCGACGCGGATGCCGCCGTTCAACAATTCGTGCTGTTCAGGGGTCAGGCTTTCGCTGATCCGGAAGGGGCCCTTCGGCGTCGGCAGATCGATGTTCAGGGCTTCCATATGGGCTGCAGCACGATCCAAGGCTTCAGCCCAGGCCTTGGCGTCGTCCGCTTCTACCAAGGGCAGCCACCCGCCCGGTTCGCCATACATGCCCGCGATGTACCTCAGGTCACGGGTGCCTGCCCGATTGTCGTTGGTTCGGTTCAACAGGCCCTTGGGCTGCCATCCGTAGGCTTTGCCCAGCTCCAGGAATGCCTCCCATTGGGTGCTCGGGCAATCGAAGTTGTCATATCCGGTTGCAGGCCGGGGCACACGATGCATTTCAACGATCCACATGGTGGACCTCCATAAAAGGCCCCGGGAACGCCGCAACGATCATGTGCGGGTGGGTCGGGACAGGTTGTTGGGGGGGATACCCCATCATGTGGCCGGCCATGCGCCAAAATATGTCTAATCTGCCCAGCCCTCATGGGTCCTGACTGACAGGGCCTGCTTTTCGGCAATCAGCAGTGCGTCCCAAAGGCGGGCTCCGGTGACATCACCCAGCAGCCTCAATTCCTGAACCAGGTGCTTCAGGGGTGTGTCATAGGCCGGTTCGGGGTACGGTTGGAAATGCCAGTAGACCCAGGTCACGACGTTGCGCCGCAGAACTTCCCTGATGATCTCGCGCGGGCTGGCATAGGAGTTCGAAGCGGTACCCTGGTAGATCAATTGGTCCAAGGTTCGGTCCCCGCGGTGGTCGATGCCGACGATACCAATTCGTTCTCCCTGCCACCCCAAGGATTTGGCAGCGATCTCATCGACCAGGGCATGGGCAGTTGTCAGGCGACGTGGTTCGGTGGTGGTGCGGCGGTTGACCAACCGGGCGGCCAGGGCGCTGAAGACCTGCAACCTTGCGATTTCAAGTGTGCTCAATCCCATCTGCCGGTGGGCTTCTAGGGTCTCCATGACCAGGGGGTACAAACCCTGTGACTGCGCCAGGATCTGGCGTGCCCTCGGCAGGCTTGGGATATCCATCTGGGCTGCCAGAAGGACGTCGTCGGCCACGGAATTCAAGTCTTCGGACGTCACCTTGGTTAGGAAGGCTTCCGCCGTTTCCTCCAACGTGGCCAGCTCGATGGCTGCGGCCAAGGCCCGGTAGGCACTGGGGTCGACGACCTCGGAAAGTGGGATGCTGCGGGACTCGTTGTCCATGGGGCTCCTTTGCCTGGCCTTTGCGGCTCACCAGGGGCGCAGCCTCCCGAGCTCATCAGGTCGCTCACCAAAAAATCGCACGCAAGGCCAGAACGCGCGTGTCTATTTTTTTGTGGGCGTGCCGCCAATGCGCCGGGTAAGGCAAGCGGGGGGCCGCAAAGGACAGGAAAAGGACGGCAGGACGATGGCCCCAATTCTGTTCGATTAGATCAGGACATTCGACGTTTCTGGGAACTGGTCGAGAAAGCTCCAGATCATGACGGTCGCCAGGTCGATGGCAAGGTTTTCCGTGGGCATTGGGGGAAGGTCGACAGGATCGACAAGGATGGAAGGCCAGCGCTTCCGTTCATCGCGGACGATCTGAACAAACGGGACGAACCCTTCAGGATCGATGGAACGCAAGACCGAAAGATCAAGGCGAAGGTAGTTCAGTTCTTCTGGCAGGTCGGGGTCGTATTCAGGGGCATGGGTAAGGAACCATTTCTCGCGGCCCGCTGGTTTGAACTTGTTCGGCAGCCATTCCGCAGCGCTACCACGCAGGGTTTCACAAGCAGCGCAACGGATCTCGATGAAGGGTGGCCTCATCAGGGCGGGCACTGTCAGATGCGCACCGCAAAGGGCCACACCTTTCATTGAATCGGGCGATTGGGCATGGGCGACCTTTCCAGGTTCACCCCAATGCCAGGTCACAGGCATAACACCTCCAAAAGGGATCAGCCATGAACGAAGGCCGGGGCAGGCCCCGGGCCAATGGCCTGCATATGCAGGACCGCCCGGCCTTCAGTTCATAGTCAGGGAATTGGCTGGATCAGGCCTTTCCCTCGACGCTAGAACAGGCAACTGGTCATGGGGTTAGCTGCAGGGGCAACAGCCACAATCAAGGCCCTGGTCCAGCGGGTATCACCATCAGGACCCGAAAACGTGTTGCGTCCATTTCCCAGGGACACGCACAACCCGGCCTTCTCCTGGATCTTCGCAAGGACCTTCTTCAGGACCTCGCGTCTGGCAACCTCTCCGAAACCCGCATCACGGTAATGACGGCGGTTGAATTCCCGACTGGACACGACCACGACATCCATCAATTCGGCCGCCCAATCTTCGTCTTCTTCGGTCAGTTCGCTGGAAAAAAGCTTTCGGACATCAGCATCATCGCTCCCGAAGAACTCTTCCAGATCCCGGACGCGCGTGATGCGGGTCAGGCTCACCTTTTCTCGGGAAGACTCTCCGAAAAGAAGGTCCTCGATTTCCGGGTCGGTCATTCCGACCAGATCATCAGCCGATTCGTCAGGGAAATCTCCTGCCGCCGGAACGGGCTTCGGGGGGGTGGTAAGGGCTTCGACCGGTACACCCAAGGCAGCCGCGATGGAAGCAAGGGTGCTGGGCTGGGGGGTCTTGCTCTCGTTATTCAGGATCCGGCGGATGGTTTTGGCATCGACCTTCTTCTTCGTGGTTTCCGTCATGGGCGAGGGCTTGCCATCGGGCCCCTGGACACCTTTTGGTTCTTGCCCCGCCAGGTCTTCCGGGGAAAATCCCTTGGCAGTCATCAAGCGCTTCAGATTGGAACCCACAATGGATCCCAGGGTTTCGGTTTCGTGGTGGCTCATGCGCACCTCCTTGTCCTGCAGATTGGCTGGAAGGGGCCTGGACATTCTACTGGCAAAAACGGGCATTAACGGGCGTTGATTAGACAAAAATAGACATTTAGACGTTGTCGGTGAAACCTGCCTTGATCCGGGCTTAAAGCCTGGCAATCGCACAGCCAGGGTGACGCAACGCGGATACCCATGGACTGAGCCTTCCTTGCTGCGGTGAAAATTCATCTTGCTGGTCAACACATGTCGCATCGGGACTGGAATGCAGCCTGGACGTGGATTTGCGCGACGGCAGGCTTGGGATGGAAACGCTTTCCCAACCCAGGAATCCTCAGCATGCCTCGCAGAAAAAATCCAGCCGATGCCAGAACCGTTCAGATCTGCGTCGCGGTGAAGGACGCCGACGCCCGAATGCTTCGAACCCAGGCCAAATCGGCTGGGTTGTCGCTATCGCGCTGGTCCTACTGCTTGATGATGGCGTCCAGACCCATGCCCAGCCGCGACACGATGGCCCTCATCGGTGCCATCGGCCGCGTAGGTGGGCTCCTGAACAGCATCGCGCGTATTGCCCATGCAGATGGTTTCAGCCCCGAACGGTTTGCTGATGCCTTGGCCCTCACCCGTGAACTTCAGCGGCTGCTCTTGAACGTGCCCCGATGATCGGCGGAAAGGAAACAGGCGCACAGTTTGGTGGGCTGGTGTCGTACCTTTACGATGGCCGCCTAAGATGCGCTGAAGGCCGTGGGACCCCACTAGGTGGAACAGTCCTCGGTGAATCGGGGACGAAGGAAGAAGTCATCAATGCTTTCGCTGCTATTCGCGAGATGCGGAATGACATCGCCAAGCCGGTCATTCATATCTGGATGTCCTGTGCAGAAGGGGAATCCCTAGATATTGCGGCATGGCTCTGGATTGGATCCCGCCTTGCGGAAGAATTTGGCGGCCTGGATGCCTGGATTGCGGTGGGTCACGGCGACACCAAGTTTGCACATGTGCACTATGCACTCTCGAGAATCCGGTGGAACGGCACCACGAATCGGGAAAAACTCAGGGACTACGAAATAGTCGAACGAATCGCAGCCGAAGCAGAAGTGCGGTTCGGCCTCAAGGTCACCTCTCGGCCAACGCGTTCGCCTGGACCACATGGGCGCGCCCCACACCGAAAGCAGGCATCGGGTCGCGAACGTAACATGCCTAGGCGGGGGCGGATCCCCCTGAAAGATCAACTTCGACAAGTAATTCTTGATTGCCAAGCCGAAGGCTACCGCGGCTACCGATTGCTTCAGGCTATTCAACAACGAGGTTGGGATCCATGTGTAAAGTGGCGCCGCGGCGGCATCGTATCTGGGTTAGTGTGGACCGATCAGAAAACGGGGAAGCACATCCCAATGGGGCGGTTAGGCCTAGGTGGTGGTGCAGCTTGGTTGCGTTCGATTGGTGGCATTCCGGGAATGCACCACGGCCCTGGCCTCGCTCAGAATTGGGCCCCGAGGCCCTATCGGCCTAACGTTCTGGCCCTAAGGTCGCGCCCGAATCCCGGCGTGGCAGGCGGGTGTGGATGGTGGTCACGTGCCATGTCCTGGATGTGGCAAGCCACAGCCAATGCCGTTGAATCGCTGCTGGCGCCCCAGGTGTTGACTTTTCATTCAGCTTCCCCGGCCATCCCCCCGCAGGGACCCACCGGTATCCAGCAGGAAATTACCCCCATGTCGCCGCGCAGGCGTTAGGAGATCACCATGGCCCAAGACCTTATGCCCATTGAAGACGAAAACCCGATCTGGCGTGACCAACAGGAAAGCCTTGCTGCCCAGGCCAAGGCCCACGGCGAATCAGACCCTGGACCCCTTCCTGTCGAACTTCACCCGGTGATCATCGACCTCGGGCAGAAATGGGGAATCGGCGCTGTGTGGCCCCCCGTTGGTGCATTGGCGACGCCTGGGGCTGCGCCGTTCTGGTGCCAACGTTGGGATGTCCTATGGGGAAAGATCACAGAAGACAAGATGGACCTTCGTTCCCAGGCCTTGCGCATTCGCCGGGCTGCCGAAATCATGCGTGACCGGCAGGGTCAAACGAAGGCCGACTATCGGCAGGCGATTGAATTACAGGGACTGGAATCGGCATCGCGGCCGCCCACCCGGGAAGGCGCGGCCGAACTGCCACTGTGGGCCTGTACGACTGAATGCGGTCTGCTACTGATCCATGGCGATTCTGGTCAGATCAAGCAGGCAGTCCGCACGAAGGAAATGGTCATGCTTCGTGAACTCCCCCATGGTGGCGCGGCCGCGTTGCGCCTCGAATGCGGATTTGAAATCCCAGCACCCCAGGCTGCCTACTGGTCCCATGCGGGGAAGGCTTGTCACGTCCTGTTTGCACTTGTCGATGGCGTAGTCATTGCTCCCACGTTGGTGGGAAGCCCTGAGCCCGGCAATGCACAGTAGACGGCCATAGCCGTCTACTCAGGATCCTATTGCCCCGTTGTTTGGGTCCCGCCCCTCGCCCTCAAAAAGGGGGTGAGGGGCGGGACCCAGGCGCGGGCGCAGCCCGCATCCACTTCCTTTTTTCAGGCTCAGCGATCCAAAGATCCGGGCCGCTCAGCCAAGGGCGTGACAGCCCTCAAGGCTGGCGCGTCCTTGGCGCGGATCCGGCGGCAGGACCCAGGTGGCCATCCGGACGGGCCATTACAAATTCCGTTACAAATCATGCCGCCGTTAGCCTGCTTTACAACACTTACAACCGCTTCAAAACGACAACCACGACGGCCGTCCGGGAATCAATGCCAGCAGCTTGAATGCCCCTGAATTTACACAAACCCGCATGAATACTGGTAAATCAAAAGGGGCCCGACTGTTGTCGGACCCCTTTTCTGTTGGTAGCGGGGGTAGGATTTGAACCTACGACCTTTGGGTTATGAGAGCGTCGGCGATGGGTGCATGGCATGGCAAAGCTAAATCATTTCAAGTCTTGAGAGGGGTGAAGCAGGACTGTGCCACCTTTTGTGCCACCTTTTCCATTTCCTGAAAGAGAACTCTCCTGCTTGCCTTGGTCGCTCCTTCCGGGCCAAGTAGGGCACTGAGTTCCCTGGAAAGCCGGGTCAGTTCCTCTTCAAACGACTCCTCGGGATACATGCGTGCTTCGTTGAGCGCCTCGGCAACGTGAATCGAGGCCTGTTCCAAGAGACCGAGTTTCAGGTCGGTTCGAATCAGGGCAACGCGGAACAGAAGTGAGATCGGGGAGTCCGTGTATCCAAGGCAAACCTCAAGGGCCATCCGGTAGGCGCGGGAGGCAGAGGGAAGCCTGCCCAGGCATTCCAGGCAGACTCCGAGGGTGAAGAACGCACCGGGGACAGTAATTCGGAGGCTGTGGCAACGCCGACGCAGATTCACCTGCGACCAGGCAAGGGGAAGCGCTTCTGAGAAGCGATCCATCTCCATCAAGGAGTCGACCAGGAGATTCAGAGCCCTCGACCTTGACCTGGGATTCACCCCAGGGCGCATTGCTGAGAGTTCATCGCGGAGGACAGGAATGAGTTCATCCCAACAGCGCTCCCGTTTGAGTGTGTTGAAGGTTTTTATCATTAGTCAACTCCGAAAGAATTTTGCAGATGGATGGATCCAGATCCGTGTGATCTGGTGGTTAAGTGATCGCTGTTCGGTAAGGTGGTCACCGGAAAGCGGTCTCCCCTCGCTCCAGGAACCCCTCCTTCCAGCCGAGTAGGGTTGAAGGGGGAACCTTGATCTCCAGGGCGACCGAGTCAAGTTGCTCGCCCAGCAGGAGCCGCGCCACAGCCCGCATCTTCCGCCCCGCGTCGAGGCCCTGCAGGCTTGAACCCACAACGTTGTCCAGCCCAGGCATCAGGTCAGTGCTAGCCATCATGGCACCGACCGTCAGAGGCACCTCCCCAACCTGGCCCGCGAAGGAGGAGTGAAGCTGGATCACAGTCTGAGAGGCGCAGGAGAGTTCAGGCAAGCCGGCCGACACGGCCAAGGGCGACCGGACAAGGGCAGCACCGCGCGCAGCAACTTCGATGCCTTCGACCAGATCAGCAATGCGTGCCTGGGAAGGCCGAAGCTCTTCGAGGGCGGCCCGAACGTAGCGCAAGGTCGTTTCCAGCTTCTTGTGCCGGAGAAGCCTCATGATGTGGTGGGCAGAGACCCCGAGTTGTGCGAGGATCGTCGCACAACTGGCCCGGAGACGGTGAGGCCTCCAGGCGCCTTCTAATCCGATCGCCTTGGCCGCGTTGGAAATGGTGCTTGCGACAAAGCTGGGAGAACGGTCATTGCCCTCATCGGTCCAGAAGACGCACTGCGGCATCGGCCTGCCCATGAGAAGCCAGTGTTTCCGGGTTTGTTCCTTGTAATCACGGAAACGATTGGCAAGGGATTCGGGAACGGGAAGGGCGTCGGCTTCCTTCCCTTTCGTCAGTCCGGGCGTATAGGACTTAAAGTCAGAGCTGAACCAGTACCAGCGCATGCCTGTAACCTCTGAGATGCGAAGGCCCAGAAGAAGCATGATGCGGATACCCAGGCGGACCTGCTCACTCCTGGTAAGGGAGTCCACGGCATTCAGGAAGGGCACGGCCTGCGAGGCCACGAGCGCCTTGACCGGCTTTTCCTGGACGGAGTTCAGCTGGATCTTGAACGGAAGCTTCGGGATGATCTCGGCCGTGACTGCGAAATTCATGGTCGTCCTGAAATCGATCAGGATCGTTCGGAGACCCCCGTCGTTATGCGGCTTGCCGAATGGCGAGGGGGTATCAAGGTAGTGCGACTTAATCCGGGCATACTCATCGAGAGAAACCTTGTCGATAGGTATCATTCCGATCAGAGGGTTAAGCCAACGCTTGATGGAATATCCATACCGCTTCAGGTATTTCGGGGCCTTCTCCACCTTGGTTCGGAGGTACTTGCTCGCCACCTCGCTGAAGGAAGGCGTGGCAGACTTGTCACCCCGCAAATTTTCCTTGAGGGTGAGCAGGAACTGCATGGCGGAATCACGATCCTTACACCTCGTGGACCCGTGATGGGTCTTGCCGTTCAATTTGAACTTGTAGTAATAGACATCGCCGACCTTTTTAAGCCCCGATTTGTAGCCGCCGTTCTTGCTCATACGTGAGATTTCCCTAATGAAGGCCAATTGAATTGGTTTAGGTTCCATATAGCAATAACCAAGGTTATTTGAAATAATTGAACCAGTTAGCAAGCCTAAGACTTGTCGGAGTGAGATTGCCCAGGATGCCGATCTCGGGAGATCACTTCTCGCAGTACGTCCATGGGAATCGGTAGGTTGGGAATCAACGATCTGAGGCCTTGGTACCCCAGCAACCGTCTGATTGCGAGCGGTTCGACACCCAATTGATGCAGGATAACCATGCAACTAATGCGGAGATGATGGGGGGTCCATGCTCCAACAAGACCGATGGCATTTGCCGCCTTCTGGATCGTAGGGCCCGCCGCTCCTGGGAAACGCGGATTCCCATCGGGGCTGCTGAAGACCCACGGAGGCATTGGGATTCCAGCAGAGTCCCACCGCAGCACCTCCTCCTCCCGAAAGGAGGTCAACATTTCACTAAGAAAAAGGGGCACAGGAAGCCAATCCAGGCATCGCTGTGTTGACCTGGTCAGAGAGATCAAAGTGTTCTCTGATCGAATCATGTCCCAACGCAGCGAGGCGACCTCGGCTACCCGCAAGCCAAGAACTAACATCAGCCTTATGGCGAGTCGGACCTGGCTATTGGTGGATAGGGTGTCCACGGCCTCGAGGAATGGGGCTACTTCTGTGGCCAAAAGCGATTGCAGCGGCTTTGGTGGCGCTTGCGGCACACGAATCCTAAGGGGGAGTTTCGTGACAAGTCCCATCGACAACGCGAAATTAAGGATAGAGCGAAGAACAACGAGGACGGGCCAGTAAGCCGAGGGACTGCGGTGCTGTCCATTAGGGGGCAGCGAGTCCTGGTAATTAACAATCACTCGAGTTACATCAGCGTTAGTAAGCTTGCTGATAGGAATTGTCCCAATCACTGGAGTAATCCATTTGCTGACAGCAGCCTGATAGCGAAGCTTTGAGTTGTGAGAAAGGTTGCTCCTCGAGTTACTGTAAAAATCAGCAGTTTCTGCAACGGTTGCGAGATGCTGGTTTTTAGTCCGAGCCATGGTGGAATTCCCTTCAATTGAGCAGGCCGCGGCTCCCCGCGTGGGAAACGCGGCCTGCAAGGTTCTAGAGGTCTGTTAGCTAGCTGGCCCGCTGCTGGATTTCCCAGGCAAGGCTGTGGGCTCGCACCCGGTAATCCTCGGAAACCGGTTCTCGCCAAAGCCAAGCCACCACCTCTAGGAGAATGTAGTACCTTCTCCCGTTCATGCAGTGCGGATGGTGAGGTAACCCACGACCCGTCCACCGCCTGATCGTACGGGTACACGGAGGGTGAGAAACATATTGCTTCAGGGCGAGGCAGAGTTCCTTCGGGCTAAGAAGGTGCAACCCTTCAATGGGAGGGCTCCCTGTCTCAAGGACAGAGTGATCATGAGTATTGGGGGTCATGGGACTCCTGTAGTGATGCCTGCTAGAAGCGCTGACAGGCGGTGCTGGAAGAGAGCAAATGCCCAAGGGCTGTCCGACCATCCGGAAGCCTGGAGTCAAGCAGTCGGTAAAGGGCAATCACATCTCCAGGAGCACGATGGCCTGGCAATGGGAGCCCCAGGGATTGCGAGAGTTCTCGCAATTTGCACGAAGGAAAGCCAAGGTTCTTCCACTCGATCCCCCGAAAACTACAGAACCAGGGGCGCTGATCGAGTTCGGGCGTTACCTTCACCAGGAAGCGGTGATCGAATTCCACGTTGTGGGCGATGACCAGGTTGCAGGATTCCACCAGTCGCTTAATCCGCCTGAGATCCAGGCTCCGGCCAATCAAGTGAGCGAATGGGATGCCGTGCATCCGCATGGAGATAGGATTTACAGGCCCCGGTCCGGGGTCCTGAAGAGCCGTGTAACCATCCACCGCTCCGAGTAGGCGGTTACCATCCTCGGGACGGCTAGAAAATGCCACCAGAAGGTAGGCGACCTCCACGGCACGGTGGAGATTAGCGTTCGTCCCAGACGTTTCGCAGTCCAGCAGGAGAGCAAGCTCATGCTGTCCACGAATAAGTCGCCCGGCAAACGCAGGGACACCCTCGAACCCCTCTGGCACAGCGCGCAGGGATGGACGTTTCGGAGGAGCCTGGCCCCAGATGATCTCGTGGGTGAACCCGAGAGTGAGGAGGTGGAGAGAGATGCAGGATTCCACCTTCGAGGACCGGCGAGTCCTCGAGAGGACGTGCTGCACGTAGTGCGGCTGCACACCGGTTTCCTGGGCGATCCGGGCAAGGGTGCACTCGACCCGAGTAAGCAAGGCACGGATAGCATCCGCTGGGAGTCCTGTGACGGGATCCCAGCATTGGTACAGTGCCTCCCGGAACTCTGGCGGCAGGTTAAAGATATTGGTCATAACCGAACTCCTCAAAGGCGCGGTATCGCGCAGAGAGAAGTTGATCAGTGGCCGCGCGGCGGCAGACTTCGGCGAAGAGAGGGCAAGCGATCCCTGGATGAATGCAGTAGAAGAATGGAACTGAAGAGTCAAGAGGTCCTCCTACAGATGAACCTACACCTGTTTTATTGCGCATCTTTTTGGGTGGTGAATGAGGCGCGCAAGCCCCCGGCTTGCGCAAAGTGCGCAAAGTTTCGAGCCATCAGATGGGGATCTGTGCAAAGTGCGCAAAGTTTCGAGCCATCCGAGGGGGATCTGCGCAAAGTGCGCAATGGTCCGCGCAATCGGAGAACGGAATTTGCGCATAGCGCGCAAAGTTTTGCGTAATCAGTGGACGATTTTGCGCAAAGACTGGGCCGGATGCTTCTCAGAGGCTCCACCAATGCTCAAAAGGTAATTGACGTCGGCTAGGCCGGAGATGCCCTCAAACTCCCCGCTGCGTCTGGAAGGGCAGGGGGTGGCGCTGGAGGTCGACGGGTTGCTCGACTTGGCTCTTCTCCCGAGTAATCGGCTGGACTCGGCTCGAAACCGTCGGCAACCTTTCCGCCGCTGGGTTTTGAAGGCCGCTCGCATGGTGCCGACGTTACTTCGCTAAGGCTTCCCCTTCTTGCCCCGGCGCGGCGCCTTTCCCCCCTAGCGCATGGAATAGCCCTTCGCCGCATCCATCGGCGCCAGCATGGCCGCCACGATCCACAATCAAAGGCAAGAACCATCTGCGAGCTTGTATAGGCCCGCCTCCAGGTAATCTACGCCGCATCAATAAAGGACGCTGTGAATAGGTGTCCTTATTAACCGGGCTGCCAAGACGATGATGAGGGTCCTGCGCGCCAGGCCGCCCATGGTCGGCGAACCCACACGGGGCGTTTTCCTGCGCTCCACGGTGGGGTGGTGGGGATGGGTTTTCAGGAATCGGTGCCGGAAGAAGTCCACAGTGGCCGCGCGGAACAGGACCCACAGCATGAAGGTCAGCAGGCTCGCAGCCAGGGTGATGTCTGGATTCTCGATTCCCAGCCTGAGGTATCTATCCATGACAAATCCGCCGAGGGCGATCCCGATCATGGCCACCAGGCTCAGGAGCAGGGATCGGACTTCCTCGAACCCCGTGAACCGGTAGAGCTGCCGAGTGTGCTGAAAGGCGGCGTTCACGGCCATCGCACAGGCCACCCATCCGAGCGTAGAGAGGGGAGTGGGGTAGGCGCGGCGGAAAAGGCTGTAAGCCACCACCCAGGCGATGGCCGCAAAGCCTGCGTCGAGCAGCACCTTTACAACGCGGCGGACTCCGGGACGGGTGCAGATCTCATCTCCCAAGGTCCGAACACGAAGGTAAGGCAACGCTAGATCCTTCAGCATGGCTGGCTCCAGGGTTGACAATGAATTCTTCAAAAACAGGTCCGAGCGAGACAAGTCCGACCGGCAACAATGCGCCGCCAAAATTTAAAATGTAATCGATTTCTTCCAATGGCATCCTAGGCCACGTAAGAAATGATTAACCTAGGTAGGTTTATTGACAGCCGAATGCAAGGACAAATCAGGAATTAGTGACAAATACCTTACCGCCGTATCTCCAAACCTTGCTGGGTCCTGTCTCGCATCAGACTGTGGCCGCAGGGACTTCTTTCCTTCTCACCAAGGGAGGCCTTCTCGCCGTGAGTCCTGCGCTTGATTTATCTGACCCGGCGGCCGGAGAGGGCTTTCCGGGCGAGAGTAGGATTCCCAGACCAGGAAGTCCGGAGGGAGCACGACGATCGCGTTACCTTCTTCCAGGCCCCCGATGCGGGGAGAGAGGCGGGCAGGATGGTAACAAAGACGAGATACCGCGTGGTCATCGTCGAAGACCACGCCATCATGCGGGATGGCCTGCGCCTGCTCTTGGGGTCATATCCTGGTTTCATGTTGGTCGGGGAGGCCGGAGAAGGCCAAGAGGCCATTCGGGTCGCCGACAAGTTCCAGCCCGACATTGTGCTGCTGGATCTGTCCATGCCGGGTACCAACGGCATCGAGGTGATCAAGGAGATCAAGCGGGTCAGCGGGCAGACTCGGGTCCTAGTCCTGACGGCCCACAAGGATGAGGCGCACGTCTTTGCGGCGCTCAAGGCAGGGGCCAACGGATATTGTCTGAAGGATTGTGGTTCCGTAGAGCTGTTGACCGCATTGAAAACAGTGATGGACGGTAAGCGTTTCCTCAGCCCAGTCATCACCACCCAAGTCCTCACCGCCTTTCTTGAGGGTGCGTCTGGGGGTGGGTCCTCGCAGGGTGAGTCCGTCTTCGACCTCCTCTCTGTTCGGGAACGCGAGGTGCTGGCGCTGGTGGCTGAGGGTTGGCACACCCGTGAGATCGCGGCCTACCTCTCCCTCGGCCCCAAGACCATCGAGAAGCACCGCTCAAACCTGATGAAGCGCCTTGGCCTGCATTCCATCGCGGCCCTGACTGCCTACGCCATCGAGAAGGGCCTCGTCACGAGCTAAGTCTCAATCGGCAGGTGCCAGCACGCAACAACCAGGGTACCGCCTTCCGGTGATGACCTGAGTTCAAATGTTCCGCCACTGAGCTCGGTCCGCTCCTGCATCGAGGCCAGGCCCAGTCCGCCATGCGAGTTGGACTGGCCGACGCTCCTGGGATAGCAGCCTTGGCCGTTGTCAAAGACGGACAGGGTGAGGTGGCCACCTACCAGGGCGAGCGTGAAGGTGACTCCCGTTGCCTGGCTGTGCTTCTCGATGTTGTGAGAGGCTTCCTGCAGGATCCGGAAGAGGGTGATCTTCAGGACCTCCGGGATCACCTCTTCCTCGAGCTCGATCTGTTCGGTCACATGGATGGAGGGATTGGCCGCCTTGAAGTGGGCAATCAGCCAGGTGATGGTTGCCAGGAGGCCGAGGTCATCCAGCATGCTGGGACGCAGGTTCATGGAAATGCGTCGAACCTCCTCGATGGCGCCAGCCAGGTCTTTCAGCAAAGCGGAAGCGAATACCTTCTCCGCACGGCTCCGATGGCTGTGTAAGGATGCCAGCCTATGCCCTCCGATGAGCTTGATGGCGCTCAGGGTCTGGCCGAGGCTGTCATGCAGGTCCAGGGCGATCCGCTTGCGCTCATTCTCCTGGGCCAGAAGCAGGCGCGTGTACATCCGCTTGAGCTGGCTGATCCTGGCTAGGACTTCGGTTTCCAGCGCCAGATTGAATTTTTGG
>CAIMQW010000168.1 GCA_903843705.1 uncultured Holophagaceae bacterium
GCTCTGCTGGTCCACGCCGGAAGCCAGGGCCACAGCGGCAACAGAGACCTTCCCGGCTCGGGCGGGCAAGCCCTTGCCCTCCTGGCGCAGAGCTTCAAGGTAGTTCAGCAGCGCCTCGGTGTATTCGGCGCCGACCTGGCGACCGCTCTTGGGCGTTTCGCTGAGGGCGCTCAAGAATCGCTCCGAAGCCGTGGGATCTCCTCTTCGATGGGTTCCTCAAGATCCTTCGGCGATTTGTCCCAAAGGATTGCCCGCTCGATGTGGCGAAGGAAGCGTAGGTCGTATTCGGCCAGCGCCTTCTCCAATTCCATGATTCGTGCCTGGAGTTTGGCGATCTTCCTCTCGGCATGGTCCGCTGGCACCAGTCCCTGGCGCTTGTCCCGCCGCGCTTGGAAGCTCGCCTTGATCTGCGGCTTCCGCTCAAGCGCCTGGCGGGTGAACCTGTGCTTCAGATGGATCCCGACCTCGCGGCACACAGCCTCCCAGGTGATCGTGGGCAGGGGCCAGTTGTCGATGATCGAGCAGGCCTGGAGTATGTCGGCTTCGCTTAGGTGGCGAAAGGCGTTCATGCGCATGCCTTCTTTCGATAGGGGGACAGTTGGACCAGCGTTCCGTGTGCGATCTTAGGATCCAGGTGGATCTCCAGCATCCGAACCAGACCCTCCCGACGCTCCATCTCCACCACCAGCCACCGGTCCTTGTTGAAGTAGCCGGCTACGGATTGCTGTTCATACCGAACAATCGTTTGCTCGCACTCGGCTAACTGCTCTTTGGTCTCCTGAAGATGGCCCTTGTTGCCCTTGACGACGATCAGGCCTGGACAGCGGGCACAGGCTTCGGGAATCGTCGGCGGTGTGGTGCCCTCTGCGTGGGCGCAGAGCCCTAGCCTGCTGTATGAAATATTGCCAAGCATGGTGTTCTTTAGTTCCCCCCGGCGAACCGGATCCTTGACGTTCTTCAGTATGTCGGCCCAAGGACCGATGAAATCCCCCCGTTCCAGGGCCTGACGGACTACCTCCAGCATTTCCCAGGGCTGCATTTGGTCATAGTTCGCGTTGGCGAAGCCCGGCTCCCGGGTATTCCGAGCGAAATACGCTGCGATCTCAAACTCGCTGAGGCCCGCCCGCTTCATCCAGGTAGTGAGGGTGTGTCGGGGGTCGTGGGTGGCGACACTCCAGAATTTGCCAGTCTCACGATCGGTTTTCCCAAACCTTTGGAAGCAGGACTTTTGACGTTCATTTGAACTACCTCTGAGGAATTTATACAGTGAATCATACTTCAGGCGTTCAGCCGTACCGTTCATGCCGTTGTTGCTTCGGAACAAGAAGAATCCGCTGCTGATAACGAACAGGGACTCGTGCAGTTCCTGGGGCCATGGCTTGGTGATTACCTTGCCCAGGAAACTCCTGGAAGAGACCAGATCTCTGAGGTCCTGAGCGGTGAGGCAGTAATGCTCGCCCTTTGGGCCCTTGCCCGGCACCGTTGCATAGGCCCCATTTTTCTTGCAGATCAGACTAATGTTGCGCTTGTTAATGCCAAGTAGTTTCCCGGCCTCCATTGTTGTGTAGGTCCGGCCATCCTCCAGGCCCGGAGTGTTCACCCGATGTTCGTGCAGGGCACGAGCGTTCTCCCGGAAGGGTTCGGTAATCCTTTTGACCTCATCCACGCACTCCTTCACCAGCAGGAGAAGGTCCGAGGGGACCCACTTTGGCATAGTGGCCACGGTCAACCCGTTTTTCTCGGGCGAGTAGCCGAGGAACACTCCATCCAGAATCCGGCCTTGGCTATCCTTGCCCGTGCACGGGTGCCAGCAGTTCACTGGCATGGAAAGCAACTCGTTGATGCGGAACCCAGTGCAAAGCAGCAGTGTCGCAGTGCAAGCCAACAGGCGGTCCTGGTCATTGCCGGTGCCCTTCATGATCTCCTGCCAGATTTCCCCGAAGGCTTTAATTGCCGCCGGTGGGATCATATGCTTGCCGCCGTTCACATCCGGCCTGGAAAAGGAGTTGTGGAACGTGATCCGGCACTTGGTCAAACGGTTCAGATTTAGCACCTTGGCCAGATAAGCGAGGTTTTGGCCATCTGCGTATTTGGTATTTTCGGACAGGTCATCCCGATCCCGGATGGCGGCAACTGCCCGATGGAAGTGGTCAGTGGAAAGGGTGGTGAGGTCCACACTCCCAGCCACCACTTCAGCCAGGTACCGGGCGGGATAGATCATGTTCTTCCTGCCGAATGAACCTGCACCGTTACTCTGCGCCGTCTCGTTTGCAACCACGGCCTTAAAGAGACTCTTGAACGGTTCCTGGAACGAGGAAAAGTCAAGGCGGTGGTCATTCTTGCCCGCCTCGCGCTTTGCTGGAAGTTGCCAGACTTCGGAATTGAAATCGATGCCAAAGGCAGCCACAACAAGTTCCCGGCCACTGACAATGTAGGCCTGCAAACGCTTCGCAGTATCAGTGAGGCGAGGGTCGATGCTCATCCGGGAACCCCATCCATACGTTGGATCTTCATGATCACGACCCCAATGGCTGCGAGGTTCCTGTCGTACCGAGAATACTCTTGTTTTGGCAGTCCCCTGCGGATCAGACCCTCCCGCCGCGCCCAGAGCGCATCGTACACCGCTTGGTGCGGGCCCTCCACAATGGCCCGGAATGCAGGACACGGGTAGCAGTCCGCCGAACCGTTCATGGTGATCGGACAGGAGGGAGCCCCGATGCACCCGCAGCGTCCCGTGAAACCAACTTGGGTTCCCTCTTCATCAATCTCCACGTATGGCGGTACCGGCACCAGTGCCTCCAGTTCCACCTCATTCATTGTGATCGGGTCAGCGGGCACGAACATCTCAGCCAACTGGGTGAACTCAGACACCAAGTTAAGACGCTCTATGAACCGCACGCCAGGCTTGTAGTACGGCCTGATGCTTTGGACCTGTGTTCCTCGCAGGGCCGCGACCACATCGGGAGGAGTGCCTGCTTGGATAAGATTGGTCGCAAACCCATCCCGAAAGCTGTAGAAAATGGGCACAATAAACCCACCCTTGCCATCTGGTATTTGAAGAGCCTCAAACAAATTTTGCAGATCCCTTCTCATGGTATTCGGAGACTTAACCACCCGGGTCGTGGGATCCATGTGGGGGATTGTAGTACGCTTACGGTGCCAGGAAGATTGGCCCTCAAGGGCCACCATGAACAACGGCCAGTCCAGGGTATTGTCCAGTCCCACTCGCTCTCGGATGGCCTGGTTTCCTGCGATAAATTCCGGCACCAATCGGGCGAGTTCGTCACCCATCGCCACTGGCCCCAGGGTGGCCTTGTAGTTCGCATGAAGAATCTTTGACTCGGGCATGCGGATCTGCGCCAGAACAATCTCACCATCCGTTTCGATGAACTCAAAATGGCTCTCCCGCAGTTTACGGAAGGCGTCTGGACGGTCCCCGAAACGCCATGCCAGCCATCCGAGGACTAGGTGGGAGAGCCCAATATTCACAGGACGGAGGAGGATTCCGTCCTTGCGAATAACACAGTTAACCCCCTCCTTCGCGCCTTCTTCTTCGGCCTTCACCGGGCGGAACAGCATCTGGCCGTTCCTTAGGATGCCCTCGGCCTTATGGTAGTAGGCGGCAATCAGGGCGTAGGTTGGTTCGTTGAACTCCGTGCGGTTTTTGCTGGCCTTACTGCGCGGAGCGCCCGGTGCCACGTCCAAGCGCTTCACGAACGAAACGTCGCTGCCGAACTTGGCCCGGTCCAGTTGGTCACAGACCGCCTCCGTGAACCCGGGGACGCCCTTACCCGCCGCCCAGACATAGAGCCGCCGAAGGGTCGAATAGTAATCCTTCCAGGCCCCACCGCAGGCTTCTTTCAGCTGACGCTGAACCACCAGGAGGTCCGCCAGTCCGATCTCCCCGTTCAGCTCCCAGGGATCCGTTATGAGGCTCCAGTCCTTAATGCTAGAGAACCTGGCATATGCACCTATTGCGTACCTTTCAGACTTTCCAATAAGCAGTGCGGCAACGTAGCCCATTAGCACCCGAAGCATGGTCGGAGTTGTCTGGATGCGGGTCCAATCAATGGATCCGAGTCCGAGTACAGGGGGCATCCGCCAGACAAATCCCGAGGTGTCGATGTAATGTCCCTCCCTAACCTTGATCGAGGCCGGGATTGGCTGCAGCACCTCCGCGAGGGCATTCGGGAGAGGGTCTTGAGGAAGGTCAAGTGAGGGCTTGGTTTCGAGCACTTGGAATATCTCCAGAGGTCAAAAGGGCATGTGTTCAGAGAGCTTCATCGCCTCGTAGATCCGCTCTGCGGAAGTCTTCTCCAGGACCTTCCCGCCGAGATCGCGGAGCGCCAGCCGCATGTATTCCGCTGGCATCTTACTCCGTTCGGTCCAGCCCATCTCGTAGCGAATCGTCCGGTCGTCGTTCGCGGTCCAACCCTGGTGGCGGGCCAGCACGTACCGAACGCACCAGTCGTGTCGGAGGTCGTGCGGGCTGAAGTGCGAATCGAAGCCTACTGCCACCAGACGGTGCTCCGCTCGGCGCTCCGGGAACCGGGTCCGCAGGATCTCGAACAGGGCCGATAAACGACGCACCGACAGTGGTTTAACCATCTCCTTTTCGGGATCCCAGCGCTCCGACACGAACACATAGGGGCACTTGGCTGCCCCGGGGAATCGCGCCTCTTCCATCCGGTCGTAATCCATCCAGGCCTGCAGCGCATCCATGCTGACCCTAGAAAACAGCCGCTCCCGGCCCTTCCCGCGTTTGGCCCCTCCGGGTGCACGCCCCCGGGTCTCGTGCTTATCGTGCTTCCTAGCAGCGATCTGGAACACCATACGGTCAAAGAAGACATCGTCTGTCCTGAGTTTCAGGGCCTCCCCCATCCGCATGCCGTGTTCGTACAGCATCATGAGGATGGCGTAGTTCCTTACCTGCATCCCTGGCTCGAAGGGATTGCTAGGGTTGCCCGGTTTGATGACGGTCAGGAACAGTTCCCGCTGCGCCGATGTCAGCCCGGCGCTGGCGAGCGAAGGCTGCCTCTCATTGGTCTCCGTGGTTGCGTCTGTGACCCATGATTTGAGCCAAAACTCGTAATTCTTGCTCACCCGTGCGTGGTCGCTTGTCTGGAGGCCGTAAATGCAACGCTCAGCATGCCAGCAGAGATAATCGCGGAGGAAGCCTACGCGGGCGGCCTGAATGTGGGAAGCCACCCGGAGTTTCACAGTCCTGGCCTTCTCGGGATCGTGGAGGTGGACGCCGAGCCCCATCAGCATCTGGGCCTCGCTGGTCTCGCCCGGCGACAAGAACTTCCCGCTTCGGACCCGCTCGGCCCACTCTATTCCGCCCCGCCCTTCCTGCATGGAGAGCCAGTGGGCCAAAGCTCGGAGTTTGCTAACCATTGTATTGAATGCGTTACCCTTCGGGACCAGGCTCCCGAGAACCCAATAGGTGGTCTCGTAGACAGGCACCTCGTCGCGGCACAGCAGCGGAATCCGAAAGCCTGTAGCCAACCGCACTTCACGGATCCGGTAGCGACCGAGTTCGTAAGCTACTGCCATGGCCAGGTTCCTCCACGGCAAACATAAAGCCGAGTAAGACGCCCGACAAGAGAAGCAAAGTTAATACCAAATTTTCTGTTTTTCCCCTCAGGATAACGATTTATAGATTGTGAAGTTTACATGTTTTCATGAGTGCGAATTATAATAAACGCCTTGAATTCATCCTTGAGCGACATGACGGGTCCTCTCTGAAAGTCCGGCGGGAGCCATGGCCTCCGCCGGTACCTTCGGATTCTGTCGGGCTACTTGGGGGCAGGACCTTCAACGAGGCCAGTGACGGTCTTGCGGACCTCGACCTTGCCATCGCTCACCTTCACGTCGATCTCGACGCGGCGGTTCTTGGCCTGGCCTTCCCTGGTGGCGTTGTCGGCGATGGGCTGGTCGGGGCCCACCCCCACGGTGCTCACCCGGGCGGCAGGAATGCCGGAAGCCACGAGAACCTTGGCCACCGAGTCAGCCCGCTGCTTGCCCAGGGCCTTGTTCATGGCCTTGCCACCCAGGGACGAGGTGTGGCCGCTCACCGTTAGGGTGTACTCGCCGGGGTAGGCCTTGAGCCCGTCAGCCACCTTCTGGATGGCGGCAACGGCATCAGGCCCCAGCTCCGCCTTGTTGTTGGCAAAGTGGAGGACGGCTTCATCCAGCACGATGCGGGCGGGCGGCGGAGGCGGCACCGGCTTGGCGACCTCCGGCGGTGCCACAGGAGCTGGCGGGGGCGGTGGCGGCGGGGCGGGTGCCACGGGCTCAGGCGCAGGCTTCGGAGCGGGTGCTGGCACCGGAGCAGGAGCGGAAGCCGGGGTGGGTGCTGGCGCGGCCTTGCCGCCGCCCCAGGCATAACCAAGTCCCAGGGAAATGAGATACTCCGTGCGCCTGCTCGCCTGCTCTACCCGGACCGCCTTTGCACCCAGATCCAGGAGAAAGTTGTCCGCGGGCTTGGCCATGACGCCAAGGCCGGCGTGGTAGTTGAACCGCGTCGTGCTCTCGTTCTTGGTGGAATAGGGCGAGCCGATTCGAGTGCCGCCCACGCCGGCAGCCAGATAGGGGGTCCAGTTGTCAGCGCTGGGACGAAGGTTGTAGAGCCCCGACAGCAGCGCGTGGGTCTGGGTGCCGGTGACCGCTCCGGGCGCTTCGAGCGCCAGATCGTTGCGGATGGCACGGAGGTCGAGGCCCCAGTTGTTGGTATACCAGTGGCCCACGCCCAGTCCGTAGTGGATCTGGTCCTTCATCGCGAAGCCGCCGACCTTGGAATCGGAGCCAAAGGCGGTCTGGCCGACATAGCCAGCCACCCAGGCGGTGCCCTGCTGGGCAGAGAGGCTAAGCGCGCTGCCAGCGATCAGGAAAAGAAGCGTTTTTTTCAAGGGTGTCCTCCAGAGACAGGTGATGTGATTTCAATCACATGGTAGAGCTGGAGGGGCATATCGTGCAAGATTATTTTTGTTATTCTTTGTGCACAAGTCTCTTTGTTACTCACCTTTGGATATTTAATGATTTGTTTTTTTTCGATTAGATAATAAATATATCTGATTAATTATCATCCATTTAGATCACTGAAATGGCCGCCCTTGGGTCCTGGGTCACCCCCCGGGGGAGCCCGCCTCCAAAGCGCCGGTTCGGAAAAATCGGACCGCCATGGGAACTCGGTTTGCCTCGCGAATCGACGCAGACAAGCGGGAGAAGACACCAAGAAGCAGGACTTGGGAGTCCCCCTTCTTGGCGTCTTGGTGTCTTGGTGTCTTGGTGGCGTTGGTCGTGCTTTAGGCTTCGGGCGCCACCACTGTGATGAGAGCCGTACCCGTCTCAACGGTGGCGCCCTCCTGCACGTGGATGGTGGCAACGGTTCCGGCAAGGGTGGTCTTCAGCTCGTTCTGCATCTTCATTGCTTCCATGACGACCAGGGTCTGGCCTTCCTGGACCATGTCGCCCTTGGCGACTAGCAGCTTGACCACCTTGCCGGGCATGGGGGAGGCCAGGACACCCCCGCTGGCGCCCGCGCCACCAGAAGCTCCGAGCAGGGCCCGCCGGGGATCAGTGAGGGCGAACTCATAGGCGCCGTCATAGAGCATGGCACGGTAGGCGTGGCTCTCCGGATCCAGGGACTTGGCCGGGTCCAGGCGCACCTCCACGGAGCGCGAGTCCATGATGATCGAGTAGCAGCCGGGTTCCATTTCCTGGATGTCCACGGGGTGGCTCTCGCCCTCCCAGACCAGCGTGGTCACGCCATCCTGGTGGATGAGTTCCACGTCCTTGGATTCCTTGCCGAGCGTCAGGGTGCGTTTCACGCCGCACCTCCTGTACGGCGCCCTGCGGGCCGCACCTGCGGTGCGGTGGCACTTCGCTCCTGCTTCATGCTCATCGGGCTCTCCTCTGCTACAACCGGTTGAACCGGCCCCATTGCTTCCAGACATCTGGCTTGCCGTCCCCGTTGGCGGCGGGCTGGGCGGCCCGGCGCTGCTCGGTCTCGAGCTCGTGCAGCAGCGCGGCGACCACGGCGAACTTCAGGTCGGGGCCCTGCCCGGTCTTCTTCCAGAAGGGTTGGTCCAGCATGCCCGTGTGGAGGGCGCCCTCGCGGAACGGGGGGTGCTCCATCAGCGCCTCATGAAAGGCGATGTTGTGGCGGATGCCACCGATGCGGTACTCGCCGAGAGCGGCGCGCATGCGCTCGATGGCCTCGATGCGGGTGGGGCCCCAGGTGCTCAGCTTGCTGATCATGGGGTCGTAGAACATGGGCACTTCGGCGCCCTCGTAGACACCCCCGTCATCGCGCACGTTGCGGCCGCTGGGGGTGCGGAGGAAGGTGATCTTCCCGGGACTCGGCATGAAGTTCTTGTCGGGATCCTCGGCGTAGACGCGGCACTCGATGGACCAGCCGTTCAGGGGGATCTCCTCCTGGGTCATGGGCAGCGTCTCGCCACGCGCCACCAGGATCTGCCACTTCACCAGGTCCAGGCCCGTGATCCACTCGGTGACCGGGTGCTCCACCTGCAGGCGGGTGTTCAGCTCCAGGAAATAGAAGTTGCGGTGGATGTCCGCCAGGAACTCCACCGTCCCGGCGCCGACGTAGTTCACGGCCTTGGCGACTTTGAGGGCCGCCTCGCCCATGGCCTTGCGCATCTCAGGGGTCACGTGGGGACTGGGGGCCTCCTCGATCACCTTCTGGTGGCGCCGCTGCACGGAGCACTCCCGCTCATGCAGGTAGACGTGGTTGCCGTGGTTGTCCCCGAAGATCTGGATCTCGATGTGGCGGGGCTGGACGATGGCCTTCTCGACGTAGACGCTGTCATCGCCGAAGGAGGACAGGGCCTCGCCCCGGGCCCGGGCCAGCGCTGACGTGAACTCCTCGGGGTTGTGCACCAGGCGCATGCCCTTGCCGCCGCCACCCATGGCCGCCTTGAGCATCACGGGAAAGCCGATCTTCAGCGAAGCTTCCAGCAGGGCCTCGTCGGCCATGGTCTCCTGGATGCCCGGCACGACGGGGCAGCCCGCTTCAATGGCCACGACCCGGGCGGCGGTCTTGGAGCCCATGCTCTCGATGGACTCGGGCCGGGGTCCGATGAAGGTGATGCCGGCGGCGGCAAAGGCCCGGGCGGCCCCGGCGTTCTCCGACAGGAAGCCGTAGCCTGGATGTACGGCGTCCGCGCCGCTGCGGCGGCAGACGTCGATGATCTTCTCGAGGACCAGGTAGCTCTCCCGCGCCGGGGCGGGGCCGATGCAGTAGGCCTCATCTGCCATGCGCACGTGGAGCGCGCCGCGATCAACCTCCGAGAACACCGCGACCGTGGGAATACCCATCTCCCGGCAGGTGCGAATGACCCGGCAGGCGATCTCACCCCGGTTGGCAATCAGGATCTTGGTCACAGGCATAGGTGGACCTCGGATTCAGGCATGATGGATGGCAATGCGTCCCTCCAGCCTAGCAAACCCCCTCGTCATCTTCACCATTTGCCTTCTTGGTCTGGCCTGCGGTCGGCGGGGAGACCCGCTGCCCCGGCCCCGGGCGGCGGCGCTGCCTGTGCAGGTCCACCTCGAGGGCCTCCGGAAGGCCCGGGTGGTGGTGCCCTCCAAGGATGTGTCCGGCGACACGCTGGTTGGCGTGGAGCTCGTGCGTGTAATCTACCTGCCGCTCGGACTGACGAAGCCCACGCCCGAAGATGTGTTCACCCGGGGCGAAGTGGTACTGGAGCGGCGCCGACCGGACCTGCCGGGACCTGGCGAGACCTTCCTGCTGGACCTCGGCTCCCTCCGGCGACCTCAGGGCTGGATCGTGCTGGTCGCCGTTCGCCTGGGCAACGTCGCCGGCCGCCCCAGCGAAGTCCTGCCCTGGCTCGATCCCGGACTCTGATCAGCGGCCGCTGTCCATGGCCTCCAGGCGCTGGTCCCACCACTGCACCACGGCCCGGGCGAGCTGATCCTTTGGGAGCGGTCCCAGGGGATGGTGCGCCCCCTGGGGAGTGATCGGGGTCAGGGTGTTGGCCTGGGGTCCGAAGGCCCGGCCAGCCTGCACATCGTTCACCAGCACCGCGTCGAGCCCCTTCTTCTTGAGCTTGGCGGCAGCGTGCTCCAGGTGGTGCTCACTCTCGGCCGCAAAGCCGATCACCCACTGGTCCGGGCGGCGGGCGGCGGCGAGGGTCGCGAGAATGTCTGGGGTCCGCACGAGGACGAGCGTCTCGGAACCTTCGCCCTTCTTGGCCTTCTCGGCAGCGGTCTGCTCGGGCCGCTGGTCGGCCACGGCAGCGGCTGCCACCAGACCGTCGGCATCTGCCCAGCAGGCCTGACACGCCGCCAACATCTGCTCGGCGCTGCGCACCCGGATGGTCTCGATGCCCCAGGGGGCGGGCAGGTCGCCGCCCAGCACCAACTGGACGCTGGCGCCCGCGTCCCGGAAGGCCCGGGCCAGTTCCACGCCCATGGAGCCAGTACTCCGGTTGGTGAGCAGGCGGACCGGATCCAAGTCCTCCCGGGTCGGGCCCGAGGTAATGACCACCCGCCGACCCGCCAGGCTGCGCAGCTTCGGGGCCGCGTGGATCTGGATGGCCTCGGCGATGACTGCGATCTCCGCCAGCTTTCCGGCCCCTTCCTCGCCGCAGGCCAGGATCCCCGCGCCGGGCTCTACCACGGCGTGGCCAAAGGACCGCAGGCGGGCCAGGTTGGCCTGCACGGCGGGATGTTCCCACATGCCGGTGTTCATGGCCGGGGCCCACAGGACCGGGGCGCGGGTGGCCAGCAGCACCGTGCTCAGCAGATCCGAGGCGAGGCCGTTGGCGGCCTTCCCGAGGATGTTCGCCGTGGCCGGCACCACGGCCACCAGCTCCGCCCAGCGGGCCAGCTCGATGTGTTCGATGCTGGGGTTTGCGCGCCACTCCCCCTGGTCGGGGTTGGCGCCGTAGCAGGGCTCGCCCGTCAGGCTGCTGAGGGTCAGCGGGGTGATGAACCGTGCGCCGGCTTCGGTGAGGATGCAGCGCACACGGTGCCCCTGGTTGACCAGCAAGCGGGCCAACTCAGCGGACTTGTACGCGGCCACGCCGCCGGTAATGCCGAGGATGATCTGCATGGGTCGGGCTCCCGGGACCCTCCATCCTACTCCAGACGCATTGATTGAACCGTGATCAGGTGTTATGCTTCCTGGTTCGGAGAGCCCATGACCCAGCGCACCATTGTTCGTGTCCCGGATGAGATCGCCAACAAGTACCGCTTCGTCGTCGTGGCGGGCAAGCGCTGCGAGCAGCTGCAGCGCGGCGCCTTCCCCAAGGTCGAGGTCGTGGTCCCCGTGAACAAGCACGGGCAGGCCCAGGATGCGCCCAAGCTGGCCTCCTTCTGGGGCCAGGTGGCCGTGGCCGAGGTCGAAGAGAACCGCATTGCCTTCGAGGAAGCGGAAGTCATCCCCCTCGACGACACCGTGGTCGTGCCTATTTCCAGCGAGTAGTCCCGCTCAGGAAAGACAGAAGGCCCCCATCGTCGGGGGCCTTCTGTCTTTTTTGCGTCACCGCAACTGAACGTAAAATAGCCCTTGCGTCCGGGCTTGGCTGGCAGCAATATTCAACACCTGTTGAATTGGACCTCCATGCCGAGTCCCCTGCCCTCCCGAAACCGCGGTCCCAAGCCCACCAAGGTGGATCCGGACCACCTCCTGGATGCCGCCCAGGCGGTCTTCGCCGAGGAGGGCCTCCGGGCCGCCAGCCTTCGGGCCATCGCTCGGCGGGCGGGCTGCGATCCTGCGCTGATCTACTACCACTTCGCCAGCAAGGAGGCCCTCTTCCTGGCCCTGATGAACCGGCGCTTCCCCGCGCTGCTGCGGGACATTGAGAAGCTGGCGGAGCCCACGGACCTCCGGCCCACGGCCCTGCGGCTCTGGGACGTGCTGCTCATCTACCACCGGCACCTCAAGGACGATCCGGGCATCCGGGCCCTGATCCGAGGCGAGATCGTCCGGGGCGCCGAGGGGCTCAGCCACCTCATCGAGGACCAGATCCGGCCCATGGTCGGCTCCATCCAGAGGATCTTCGAGCAGGGCATCGCCCGGGGCGAGGTCCGCCCCGGAGTCCAACCCCTGCTGGCCACGTTCTTCCTGGCCAAGATGCAGCTCGAGATCCTGGACGTGCTCCCGGCCGTGCTGCCCCTGCTCACGGAGCTGCCGCCCGAGGGCGCCGTCCTCACCGGCATGCGCGCCTGGCTGGAGGTCCTCTGGCGGGGTGTCGCCCTCGATGCTTCCGCCCCCCTTCCCACGCTGCCCTCCCCTCTGGATTGAAAGGACTCCCATGCGCTTCCTCGCTCTCGCCCGGATGACCCTCCTCGCTGGCACGGTGCTGCTGGCGACCGCCTGCCGGAGCCACCCGGAGGACCGGCTCCAGGTTTCCGGCAACATCGAAGTGATCTCGGTAGGAGCCAGCTTCCGTGTGGCAGGGAAGGTCCTGGAGCGGCCCGTGGACGAAGGCCAGGTGGTCCAGGCCGGGCAGCTCCTGGCCCGGCTCGACGCCCGGGACCTGGAGCAGCAGGCCGCGGGCCGCAGGGCGGACGTGGCCACGGCCCGGGCTGTTCTCGATGCCCTGCTCGCGGGCTCGAGACCGGAGGAGATCGAGGCCTCCAAGGCCGCCCTGGAGCAGGCCAGCGCCGACCTCCGCCGCCTGGAGCCCGACGAGGCCCGCGTCCGGGATCTCTACCAGAAGGGGATCCTCTCGGTGCGGGACTTCGAAGCCTCCCGAGCCGCCTTCGAGGCCGCCCGTGGCAAGGTCCGTCAGACCGAGCAGCAGTACGCGCTCGTGAAGAAGGGGCCGAGAAAAGAGGACATCGACCAGGCCCGGGCCCGCTTCGAGTCCGCCAGCCAGGCCCTGGCCCTGGCCGAGACCCAGTTGGGCTACGCGACCCTCGTGGCTCCGACCGCCGGCATCATCCTCTCCAAGAACGTCGAGCCCATGGAATACGTCGCCCCTGGCACGGCGGTGGTGACCCTGGCAAACCTGGGCCAGGTCTGGCTCCGCGCCTATGTCGAGGAGGCCGACCTGGGCCGCGTGAAGGTGGGCCAGAAAGCCAACGCCACCTCGGACACCTATCCCGGAAAGCGCTATGAAGGCCGCGTCTCCTTCATCTCCTCCGAAGCCGAGTTCACCCCCAAGAGCGTCCAAACCCGCAAGGAGCGGGCGAAGCTCGTCTACCGCATCAAGATCGACCTCCCCAACCCGGCCATGGAGCTCAAGCCTGGGATGCCGGTCGATGCAGAGATCGTGCTGGACGGCCGCTGATGGAGTCCATCCGGGCCCAGGCGCTGAGGCGCCGCTTTGGGGACCTCGTGGCCCTGGACGCCCTCAGCCTGGCTGTTGAGGAAGGCGAGATCTTCGGTCTCGTGGGGCCGGACGGGGCAGGCAAGACCACGACCATGCGCCTGCTCACGGGCATCCTGGAGCCCACCTCCGGCGAGGCCTGGGTAGACGGGCTCCCGATCCAGGGCCAGGCCGAGGCCATCAAGGAGCGCATCGGCTACATGGCCCAGCGCTTCGGGCTCTATCCGGACCTGACGGTGCTCGAGAACCTCGACTTCTACGCGGACCTGTACGAGGTACCCCGGGCCGGCCGCGACGAGCGCGTCGAGCGGCTCCTGGCCTTCAGCAACCTCACCCCCTTCAAGCGCCGCCAGGCCGGCAATCTCTCGGGCGGCATGAAGCAGAAGCTGGGGCTGGCCTGCGCCCTGATCCACACGCCCCGGGTGCTCTTCCTGGACGAACCCACCAACGGCGTGGACCCCGTCTCCCGCCGGGACTTCTGGCGCATCCTCTACCAGCTCCAGCAGGAGCGGGTGACCATCTTCGTCTCCACGGCCTACCTGGACGAGGCCGAGCGCTGCAACCGTGTCGGCCTGCTGCACCAGGGTCGGCTCCTGGCCTGCGACACCGTGGACGGCGTGAAGAAGCTGCTGCGGGGGACCCTCCTGGAGCTGCGCTGCGACATGCCCTGGCAGGCTGCCGCTCTCCTGCGCGCCGCGGCCCTCGGCAGCGTGGCCCTCTTCGGAGACCGCCTCCACATCGTGGTCGATTCGGCCGAGGAAGGGCGAGTCCGGATCGAGGCCACTCTCCGCGCCGCGGGCATCGCCGCCCATGAGCTGCGCGTGATCGAGCCCACCCTGGAAGACGTGTTCACCTCGGCCATTCCGGCGAGTGTCGTATGAGCGATTTCGCCGTCACGCTGCGGGACCTGGAGCGGCGCTTCGGGGACTTCGTGGCGGTGAATCGCATCAGCCTAGACGTCAGCCGGGGCGAGATCTTCGGCTTCCTGGGGCCCAATGGCGCCGGGAAGTCCACCACCATCCGGATGCTCTGCGGGCTGCTGGAGCCTTCGGGCGGCAGCGGCACTGTGGCCGGCTTCGACATCCGCACCGAGCGGGAGCAGATCAAGCGCAGCATCGGCTACATGAGCCAGAAGTTCAGCCTCTACGATGACCTGACGGTGGAGGAGAACATCGACTTCTACAGCGGCATCTACGGCATCCCCCGGGCCACGAAGACCGAACGGAAGGCCTGGGTGCTGGAGATGGCGGGCCTGCAGGAGCACCGCCGCCAACGCACGGGCCAGCTGCCGGGAGGCTGGAAACAGCGCCTCTCCCTGGGCTGCGCCCTGCTCCACGAGCCCGAGGTGCTCTTCCTGGACGAGCCCACCTCCGGCGTGGATCCCCTGAGCCGACGCAGCTTCTGGGACCTCATTCACCAGCTGGCGCACCAGGGTGTGACCGTCTTCGTCACTACCCACTACATGGAGGAGGCCGAGTACTGCGACCGCCTGGCCCTCATCTACCGGGGCGAGCTGGCGGCCCTGGGGACACCGGGTGACATGAAGGGCCACCTGATGGCGGACCAGGTGCTCTCCGTCACCTGCGAGCGCTCCCACGAGGCCCTGGGGCTAGCCGCGACGGTGCCTGGGGTCCGGGACGCGGCCCTCTTCAGCCGGGACCTCCACCTCATGACCGAAGACGCCGAGGCCCTGGCGCCGGCGCTGCGACAAGCGCTGGAGCAGGCGGGGTTCCGCGTGGATCGCACCGAGCGCATCGAGCCCTCCCTGGAGGACGTCTTCGTGTCCCTCATCGAGGCCCGGGACCGGGCCGACGGCGCCCAGCAGGAGTTCACCTCATGAGCGCGCCGCGGCTGCTCTCCCTCCGTCGTCTGGCCGCCGTCGCCCGGAAGGAGCTCATCCACGTCCTGCGCGACCGGCGCGCCCTGGGCATCGCCATCGTGCTGCCCATGATCATGCTCATGATCTTCGGGTATGCCCTCACCCTGGACCTGGACCGCGTGCCGCTGGCAGTGCTGGACCAGAGCCGCACACCCCAGAGCCGGGAGCTGGTGGCCCGGTTCGAGGGCTCCCGCTACTTTTCGGTCGTGGCCCGGGCCGCGGACTCTCGAGAGGTCGAGACCGCTCTCAGCCGGGGCCAGGCCATGCTGGCCCTGGTGATCCCCGTGGACTTCGGCCGCCGCGTGGCCGCCGAGCGGACCACCCAGGTTCAGGTGCTGGCGGACGGCAGCGACGCCAACACGACCACCCTCGCCCTGGCCTACGCCGAGAGCATCGTGCGGAGCTACTCCCAGGGGATCCTGGTGGAGAAGGTCCGGCGCCTCACCGGCGGCAGCCCCGCCCTGCCCCTGGATCTGCGGGTCCGGGCCTGGTTCAACACGGACATGGAGTCGAAGGTCTTCATCGTGCCCGGCCTCATCGCCGTGATCATGATGCTCATCACGGCCCTGCTGACGTCCCTCACCATCGCCCGCGAGTGGGAGACGGGCACCATGGAGCAGCTCATCTCCACGCCGGTACGCGGCCATGAGCTGATCCTCGGCAAGCTCGCGCCCTACTTCGTGATCGGCATGGTGGACATGCTGCTGTCCGTGCTCGCAGGCCGCTTCCTCTTCGAGGTGCCGCTCCGGGGCAGCCTCCTGCTGCTCTTCGGCGTGTCCGCCGTATTCCTGGTGGGCGCGCTCGCCCTGGGTATCTTCATCAGCACCCTGGCGAAGACCCAGCTCCTGGCCAGCCAGGCGGCCTTCGTCGCCACCTTCCTGCCGGCCTTCCTGCTGTCCGGCTTCATGTTCGACATCGGGAACATGCCCAAGCCCATGCAGGTGGTGACCTACTTCATCCCCGCCCGCTATTTCGTGACCATCCTCCGGGGTCTGTACCTCAAGGGCGCGGGCATCCCCGAGCTCTGGCCCGAGTGCCTGCTCATGGTGGCCTTCGCGACCCTCATGCTCCTGCTCGCCTTCCGCACCTTCAAGAAACGCCTGGACTGAGGAGGGACCCGCCCATGCTCGAACGCCTCGTCCGTATGCTCATCAAGGAGTTCATCCAGGTCCTCCGGAACCCCCGGATGCGGGCGGTCATCTTCATCGTGCCCGTGGTGCAGGTGCTCGTCATCGGCTACGCCGTGAACACGGACGTGCGCCACGTGCCCCTGGCCGTTTACGACCTGGACCGGACCCCCGCCAGCCGCGACCTCCTGGCCCGCTTCGAGGGCTCGGGGTGCTTCGACGTGGTGCGCCGGATCAGCTCGGAGCAAGAGATCCAGGCGGTGCTGGACTCGGGTGCCGCCAAGGCCGTACTCCGCTTGAACCGGGGCTTCGCCGAGGACCTCGATGGGAACCGCACGGCCCAGGCCCAGCTGCTGTTGGACGGCTCGGACTCCAACACCGCCAGTGTCATCCTGAGCTACGCCTCCCGCATTGCCGCCGACTTCAACCGCGCCCGCATGGAGCAGCGCTTCGCCCGGAGCGCGGGTCTGCGCCTGGAGGCGGAACCCGTCACGCTGGTCGCCCGGGCCTGGTTCAACCCCAACCTCGACAGCCGCAACTTCTTCGTGCCGGGCGTGCTCGCCATGCTCGTGGCGGTGATCTCCATCATCCTCTCCAGCATGGCCATCGTCCGTGAGCGGGAGATCGGCACCATGGAGCAGATCATGGTGACGCCCATCGGGCGGCTGGAGTTCATCCTCGGCAAGACCATCCCCTTCGCCCTCATCGGCTTCGTGGATGTCGCCCTCATCACCCTCGTTGCCGTCTTCTGGTTCCGGGTGCCCCTGCTCGGCAATCCCCTGATGCTGTTCTTGGGCACAGGCCTCTACCTGCTCAGCACCCTGGGCATGGGCCTGTTCATCTCCACCGTGAGCACCACCCAGCAGCAGGCCATGATGACGGCCTTCTTCTTCATGCTGCCGGCCTTCATGCTCTCGGGCTTCGTGTATCCCATCGCCAACATGCCCGAGGGCGTGCAGTGGCTCACATACTTGAACCCCCTGCGCTACTACCTGGTGATCATCCGGGGCGTGTTCCTCAAGGGCCTGGGGCCCCAGGTGCTCTGGCCCCAGCTGCTGGCCCTGGCGGCCCTGGGCGGCACCATGCTGGTGCTTGCGGCAGGGCGCTTCCGGAAGACCATGGCCTAGACCTTGAACTGCTGCATGAGCCCCGAGAGCTGCTCGGCGATGCGAGCCAGGTCCGAGGCGGTGCGGGCGATCTCGTCCACGGTGAGGGAGACCTCCCTGATGCCACCGGCAGTCTGGGCCGAATGTTGGGCACTCTGGTCGATCTGCTGAGCCACTTCCTGGCTGGTGCGCGTCTGCTCGTCCGTGGCCGCCTGGATCTCCCGCATCATGCTGGAGAGGGAGCCAATGAACCCCTGGATCTGGCTCAGGGCGCGCACGGCCCGCTCGACGGTGGTCTGGCCGTTACTCACGGCCTCCTGGGTGCCCTCAACGATGGCTGAGATCTCCTTGGCGGAGGCGGCAGAGCGCTCGGCCAGCTTGCGGATCTCCTCCGCGACCACGGCGAAACCCTTGCCCATGGTGCCTGCCTTGGCCGCCTCGATGGCCGCGTTCAGCGAGAGCAGGTTGGTCTGGCGGGCGATGTCCTGGATGACCTGGACGCCCTGGATGATCCGGCCAGTGGCATCGGTGATGGACTGCATGGAGGCCACCGTGGCCTGGCCGGCCTCGTTGCCATCCTCGGTAGCCCGCACAGCGTCCTGGGCCTGGGCCTCGGCGCTGCGGACGCTCTGGGAGACCTGCTCGATGGAGGCTGAGAACTGAGTGATTGCGGCGGCGATGCGTTCCGCCCCGGCCCGCTGCTCCTCGGTGGTGCGCGCGATGGAGGAGGTGGTGGCGGAGAGCTCCGCTGCTGAAGCCGAGAGCTCGGTGGAACCGCTGGCCACCTGGGTCGCCTCGCCATTGATCCGTTGCACGGTGGTGCGCAGCTGGCCTTCCATGTTGCGGATGGCGGCGAGGACGCTCTCCTCGGCCCCTGTATGGACATCCACGGCTACGGTGAAGTCGCCCTGGGCCACCTGGCCCACAATGTGGGCCGCGTAGGCGGGCTCGCCGCCGATCTGCCGGCGCAAGCCTCGGTAAAGATACAGGGCCGAGGCCGTGCCGCCGAGGATGGCCAGCGCACCCACCAGGACCAACCAGAGAACCGCCCTGAAGCGCACCTCGTCAAAGCGGGTGTCGGCGGCTTTGGCCTCCTCCCGCTTGGCCTCGGCCAGGAGCGCCATGGGTCCCGTGATGCCCTGCACAAGCTTGTCGGATTCATCGTCCAGGGCGCGGATATCGGCGCCCAGGTCATCGGTCCGCTTGCTCTTCAGGCTGGGCAGCACCTTGCCCTCGAAGTGGAGGATCAGCGCCTCGCAGGCCTTCTGGGCCGCCGCGCCATGGGCAGCCTGCTTCGGGTCGCTGGCGGCCTTGGTGAGGGCGGCGAAATCCTGCAGGCTCTCCTCCTTGACGACCTTCCACTTCTTCTCGGTGTCGGCGAAATCGCGGTTGATCACCGCGTCGGCGATGACCTGGTAGAGCTTGGGGCCCATGCCCGCGCCCTCCTCAGCCATCTGGGCCTGGATGGACTTGGTGGCGCCCTCATCCTGGAGCTGCCCCAGCTCCCACATGAAGCCCATGGCCAGGGCCCCATTGATGAACAGGCAGCCCAGGGTGATGGCCGTGGATAAGGTCAACTGGCGTTTTAGGGTTAGGGCTGCCATGGCGTCCTTTCAAGGATTTCACAGGATCTAACCAAGGAGGAGGGGGCTGGCCCGCAGGCCCACAAACCGGGCCACGCTGCAGGATGCCTTCAACCGGCCAAGTCCTACCACCTACTGGTCGGCTGATGCCACCGAGCTCGTAAATCTTGTGCCTAACCTTTGGCTGGGCCAAAAACCCGGAGGGCCGTGGCTAATCGAACCGGAAACTCGCCAAGCTGAGGCTCCCCAGCTGCCACTGGTCAAAGATCACCTCGGCGGGGGTGCTGCCCCCCGCGCCCATTGCCACGAACAGCGGATCCAGGTGCTCAGAGGTCGGGACGGATTCCGTGGCCCCGGGAGCCTGCTTCCAGTCTGCGATGGACCCGCCCGCGGCCAGGCGCTCCCGGAGCCAGCCCTCGAAGGCCGTGGCCCAGGTCCTGGGGCCGGTGGCCTCGGCCCAGTCCAGGAGGCGGAGGTTGTGTACCACGCCGCCGCTGCCGAGGATCAGGACCCCGCGCTCCCGCAGGGGGGCCAGGGCGCGACCCGCGGCCAGCAGCTGCTCCGGGGTCCGGGGCCTTGGCAGGGAAAGCTGCACTACCGGCACCTTCGCGTCGGGGTAGAGGGCGCGCAGCGGCACCCAGGCGCCGTGATCCAGAGGGCGCTCGGGATCCAGCACCGCCTCGAGGCCGGCCCCGCGCAGCAGGGCCGCCGCCTCCGCAGCCAGGGGCGGAGCCCCCGGTGCTGGGTAGTCCAGCGAGTAGAGCTCTGCCGGGAAGCCGCCGAAGTCGTGGATGACGCCCGGCACCTCCGCCGAGGAGAGGCGGAAGGGACCCTCCGCCTCCCAGTGGGCGGAACAGACCAGGATGGCGCGCACCTCGGGCAGGCCCCGACCCAGGGAGCCCAGCAGCTCCGCCCAGGCGCCGCCCTCCAGGGCGAGCATGGGAGAGCCGTGCGCGAGAAAGAGGGAGGGAAGAACCACTGATTCGCTCATGCGTAATGATCCGATGATTAATTAGGTGTTGCGACTCTTTTTTATGTCTTAGCCCTGCAGGACCCCTCGCCAAGGGTTAAGCTAGCTCAGAGCATCCTTCGGAGCGCGCCTTGAACCTCAGGCTTGGTGTCAATGTCGACCATGTGGCAACCCTCCGGCAGGCTCGGGGCGGTCATGAGCCCGAGCCGGTGACGGCCGCCCTGCTGGCCCAGGGCGCGGGGGCTCATGGCATCACCGTCCATCTGCGGGGCGACCGCCGCCACATCCAGGAGCGAGACCTGCGCCTCCTGAAGGAAGTGCTGGCTGTTCCCCTGAACGTGGAGTGCGCGGCGACACCCGAAGCCCTGGAGGCAGTGCTTCCCGTGAAGCCCACCTGGGTGACCCTGGTCCCCGAGAGCCGCGAGGAACTCACCACCCAGGGCGGGCTCGACGCCATCTTCCTGCAGGGCATGCTGAAGCCCGTCGTCCGCGAGCTGCGCAGCGCGGGCATCCGGGTCAGCCTCTTCGTAGATCCAGTCCTCGACCAGGTCAAGATGGCGGCCAAGCTCGAAGCGGATGCCGTGGAGCTGAACACGGGCACCTACAGCGAGCTGCCCATGGACGCCGACGCCACGCTGGAGATCGGCCGCCTTCGCGATGCCGCCCGACTGGCCAGCCGCCTGGGCCTGCGGGTGCTCGCCGGACACGGCCTGAGCCCGCAGAATGTCGGGCCGGTGTGCGCCATCCCGGAGATCGAGGAGCTGAACATCGGCCATAGCCTCATTGGGAGGGCCGTGCTGGTGGGGCTGGAGCGGGCCATTCAGGAAATGGTCCAGGCCATGGGAGAGTTCCGGGCATGAGCAACCTCCGGGGCACCCTGGATAGCATCTCCCTCCTGGATGTGGCCCAGCTGCTGAATGCCAATCGCAAGACGGGCATGCTGCAGGTGAGCTGTGGCCGGGCCAGTGGGGTGTTGTACTTCTCCTCCGGAAATGTCATCCATGCCGAGACCCTCTCGGCCCAGGGCGAGTTGGCGGCTTTCGAGATCCTGGAGTGGGCCTCAGGGCAGTTCGAGTTCCTGACCACCCAGGTGCAGTCCCCCGTCTCCATCCGACGCACGGTGCCGGACCTGCTCATGGACTCGGTCCGTCTGCAGGACAGCCGCCGACGCCTGAATACCATCTTCCCCAATATGAACGCGGTGCCCTGGCCCACCCTGCCATCTCCGCAACTCTTCGAAGGGCTTAAGTTGTTCGCCGAGGATCGAAAGATCATGCCCCTGTTCGACGGCTACCGGGACTTCCTGGACGTCATGGGCGCCTCGGGTCACCATGACGTGGCTGTCCGACAAGCTGCTTCGCTCCTCCTGGATGCCGGGAGGCTCGAAGTTCTCGATCCGACCGTCTGCGTCCGGTTGGTCCAACTCAAAGGAGGCCTCTTCCGGAAGGCCCGGCACCTGGAACTGCCGAAATCCATGGAGACCTCCTGGACGGCTATGGGGCCCTACCAGCGGGGCGTCCAGCATCTGCGCATACTCTGGCCCAAGGGGCCTGCAGTGGAGCGGGTGGAGTTTCAACTGGGGCTCCCGGATCTTGAGATGGCTGTCCCACGAGAACTCATGCAGGCCTGGGGACTTTCCGAAGGATCTCTTGTTAACGTGAGGCCCGCACCCTGAAGCCAACCCGGAGTCGCCATGACTGAGCCGCATGAAGATCAGCCCCAGACCGACCAGCCCGAGAATCTGGTGGCTGATTTTCAGGCCCGTCGGGAGCGGCTCGACCAGAGGCTGCTGAGCCTCGAACAACTCATTGGGGATCTCCGTAGCGAGCTCCAGGGCGATTCCCAGGCCAGCCTGCACCGGCTGGCGGAAGCCGCCCAGGACATGGCCAACGGCCGGGTCTATCAGAAGATCGACATCGAGGCCAAGGGGGAGCTGGGTGCGCTGGTCACCAGCATCAACCAGACCCTCCTGAACCTGCAGCAGCTCGATGCCTCGGTGAAGCACCAGAGCACCCAGGTGCCCGAACTCGCCTCCCAGCTGGACGCCATCACCACGGACACCGAGGAGGCCACCCAGAGCGTGATGAACCGCCTGGACGCCCTCATGGCCGCCTCGGATGAAGCCACCCGGGCCCTTCAGGCCTGCCAGGAGGCGGGTCGGCAACGGGAGGAGCACCAGGCAAACCTGCACACCTCGGTGTCGGCCTTCCTGGAACGCGCCGCCGCCGGCGAGGATCCTAACGTCCTGGCCCAGGAGATCCTGGAGTATCTCTTCGCCCATCAGCTCGCCACGCCCAGCGCCGAGGAGGACCTGGCTCCGGCCAAGCGTCTCTTGCAGACCGTTAGCGACGAGTCCTTCGAGATCCTGAACATCCTCCAGTTCCAGGACATCACCCGCCAGAAGATCGAAAAGGTCGTCACCTTGCTGAAGCAGTTCCAGGGCGGCCTGAACCGTCTGCTGGTCATCTTCAACATCAACGCCGGCGATGCCAACGAAGGCGTCTTCGCCGACCGCAAAGTCGCCACCCAGGACCACATCTTCGATACCAGCCTCGAAGCCGACAGCCGCAAAGACAGCGTCGATGACATCATCGCCCAGTTCAAGAAGGCCGGCGGGAACTAGGCCTTCAGACGATCACAACCTCGAGCTCGCCGAGGCCGTCGATGCCGCAGCGGATGCGGTCGCCGGGGACGAGCGGGCCGACGCCAGCAGGGGTGCCGGTGTAGATGAGGTCGCCGGGGGCCAGGGCCACGAACCGGGAGATGTGGGCGATGACCTCGGGCACGCTCCAGATGAGCTGGTCCAGGTTCCCCCGCTGGCGCTCGGTGCCGTTCACGGACAGCCAGATCGCCCCTGCCGAGGGATGCCCGGAGGTCGTCGCGGGAGTGATCGGAGAGATGGGTGCGGACTGGTCGAAGCCCTTGGCCGTGTCCCAGGGCTGGCCCTTGTCCTTGGCCTTGGCCTGCAGGTCCCGGCGGGTCAGGTCGATGCCCACGGCGTAGCCGAAAACGCACCGCTCGGCCTCGGCGGCGGGGATGTCGCGGCCGCCCTGGGCCAAGGCCACCACCAGCTCCACCTCGTGGTGGAGGTTCGCCGTAGCGGGCGGGTAGGCCACCGCGCCGCCCCCTGGCACCACCGCGTCCTGCGGCTTGCCGAAAAAGAAGGGCGTCTCGCGGGTGGGATCGCTGCCCATCTCCCGGGCGTGGTCAGCGTAGTTGCGGCCAATGCAGTAGATACGTCGCACGGGGAAGAGCGCCGCTGTGCCGTGAACCGGAATGGCGGGCGAGGGGGGAACGGGGATCACGGCTTCCATGGCTGGGCTCCGGTGGCGGGGGGTCAGGGTTTGTCGGTCCGGGCCCGGGGGTGGGCCTTCTCGTAGGACCGGGCCAGTTCTTCCAGGCCGAGATGAGTGTAGCGCTGGGTGGTGCTGAGGCTGGCGTGGCCGAGCAGCTCCTGGATCGCGCGCAGGTCCATGCCGCGGTTGAGAAGGTGGGTGGCGAAGCTGTGCCGCAGGGCATGGGGGCTGATGCGCGACCGCAGGGCCGCCGAGTCCAAGGCCGTGCGCAGCAGGGCCCGGACGCTGGTGGGGGTGAGCCGCCCTCCCCGCTGGTTCAGGAAGATCGCCGGGCTGGGCGGGAGCACCTTGGCCGCCAGGAAGGCTGACCGGTGGCTGAGGTAAGTCTCCAGGACCGCCGCGGCGTGCACGTGGTAGGGCACCAGCCGCTCCTTGCGGCCCTTGCCCAGGACGCGCAGGGTCCGCTCCTCCGGAAGCAGATCCTGCAGGTCCAGACCGACCAGCTCCGAGACCCGCAAACCCGAGGCGTAGAGCAGCTCCAGGAGGCAGGCTAGGCGGGCGGTGGGGAAGTCTGTGGGCGGCGGTAGGTCCAGCAGGGCCGCGCTCTCACCTTCGGTCAGGAAGGCGGGCAGCCGCTTGGGCAGGCGGGGATTCCGCAAGCCCGTGGCTGGATTCCTCGGAATGCGCCCCGTCTCCCAGAGCCACTTGAAGAAGCTGCGCACCGTCGAGAGGATTCGGGCCTGGCTGGCGGGATCCAGGCCCCGGTCCCCCATCTCCAGGGCAAAGCCCCGCAGAGTCCGGGGACTGATCTCCCAGGTTTCCCATCGGGCGCGGAGGGCATGGTCCCGAAGTTTGTCCAGATCTCCCTTCTGAGCCCTTGCCGTGTGGGGAGATACGCCTCGGGCCCGCTGTTCGAGGTGGAAGGCCTGGATTCCTTCAACCAGCATCGGCCTGTCCATCCCTGTTACCATGCGGTCAAATCCCCAATCCCTGGAGTCATTGTGGCGCAGCCAATCGAAACGATTGCCCAACTTTTCTATCAGGCCGTGAAGCACAACCTCCCCGATGCCCTGGCAGTCAAGCGCGACGGGGCCTACGTGCCCATCTCCCACACAGAAGTCGTGGCCCGGGTCGAACGGCTCGCGCTGGCCATGACGGCCCGGGGTCTCGTGGCCGGAGACCGAGTGGCGATCCTCTCCGAGAACCGCCCCGAGTGGTTCATCTCCGATTTCACCTGCGCGATCCTGGGCCTGCCGGACGTCACCATCTACGCCACGCTCAACCCCGCGCAGGCGGCCTTCATCCTCCGGGACAGCCAGTCCCGCTGGGTGCTCTGCTCCGACCGGGGCCAGCTGGACAAGGTTCTGGCTCACTGGGACACCCTGCCGGGCCTGGAGGCGGCGGTGCTGTTTGACGGTGAACTGCCGGAGGGCACCGGCCGGAATCTGGTCACCTGGGCCACGCTCATGGCGGAGGGCCTAACCATGGAAGCCCGGCGTCCCGAGGTGCGCGCTTGGGGCGAGCAGCGGAAGGCCTCGGACCTCCTCACCCTCATCTACACCTCGGGCACCACCGGCGATCCCAAGGGCGCCATGCTCACCCACGGCAACCTGGTCTCCAACGTGCTCACCTCCCTCGAGGCCGTCCACATGAAGGAGGGACACCGCGCCCTCAGCTTCCTGCCGCTCACCCACATCTTCGAGCGCATGGCCGGCCAGTTCCTCATGGTTCAGATCGGCGCCTCCATCTATTACGCCGAGAGCGTGCTCACCGTCGCCGCGGACCTCATGGAGGTGCAGCCCACGGTCATCGCCTCGGTGCCGCGCATCTACGAGAAGATCTTCGGCCGCATCTATGAGGGCGTGGCCTCGGCCAGCGCCGTGAAGCGGCTGATCTTCCACTGGTCCATGGAGGCCGGCCGCAGTGTGGTGAGGGACCTCTACGAGGGCCGGAAGCCCAGCGGCTGGAATGGCTTCCGCTACGGCATCGCCCGGAAGCTGGTCTTCGACAAGATCGCGGCCCGCCTCGGCGGCCGCTTTGAGCTGGCCGTCAGTGGGGGCGCGCCCCTGGGGCCCCGGATCATGGAGTTCTTCTGGATCGTCGGCCTTCCCATCCTCGAAGGCTACGGCCTCACGGAGACCAGCCCGGTCATCACCATCAACCGCTTCGGGGAGGTCGTGCCGGGCTGCGTGGGGCGCCCCCTCTACAAGGACTGTGAGGGTCGGCCCTTTGTGAAGATCGCCGAAGATGGCGAGATCCTCTGCCAGGGACCGAACGTCATGGTGGGCTACTGGAACAACGAGAAGGCCACCCAGGAAGCCATCGATGACGACGGCTACTTCCACACCGGCGACATCGGCCACATGGACGATCAGGGGCGCCTCTACATCACGGACCGCAAGAAGGAACTCATCATCACCAGCGCCGGCAAGAAGGTGGCCCCCCAGCCCATCGAGAACATGCTGAAGGAGGACAAGTACGTCTCCCAGGCGGTCCTGATCGGCGACCAGCGGAACTTCATCAGCGCCCTGATTGTGCCCAATTTTGATGGCCTGATCCGCTGGGCCGGCTACAAGAAGATTTCGTTCACCACGCCCAGCGAACTCATCCAGAACCCTCTGGTGCTCGCGAAGATGGCCAGTCGGCTGGAGCGGATCAACCAGCACTTGTCGAACTTTGAGCGCGTGAAGAAGTTCACGCTCCTGGCGGAGGAAATGACCCTGGAAGGCGGCCAGCTGACCCCCTCCCTCAAGGTGAAGCGCCGGATCGTCAACCAGCTGTATGCCAGCCAGATCGAGGGTATGTACGGCGCCTGAAGGCCGGATCACCCCTCTGTCCCGACACCCGTTCTGGTAGCCTTGACGATCATTCCCGCTCAAGAGGATCGTCGTGCGTGCCCACCTTGCCTTGCCCTCCCTCCTGCTGTCCCTGGCTACCCTCGGCTGCCGCGCCCCCCAGAATCTGGCGCCGGTCCAGGCACAGGCGCAGGGACCAGCCTGGTCGATCACCCCCAGCGGCCTCGGGATCCTGGAGCTCGTTCCCGGCACCGGCCCTTCACCCACCCTCGGCCAGAACTGCACCGTGGAAGTACTGGGCTGGATCGAGGAGAAGGGCGAGAAGGGCCGCCTCATCCTGGACACCCGCAAGCGGGGCTTCCCGGCCAAGTTCCCCCTGGGCGTAGGCCGCGTGATCAAGGGCTGGGACGAGGGCCTCGCCACCATGAAGAAGGGCGGCAAGCGGCTCCTCAGGATTCCGCCCGCTTTGGGCTACTCCCCCCGCGAGGCGAAGGAGGACATCCCGCTCGAGGCGAACCTGCTGTTTGAATTTGAACTCATCGACATCCGCTAGCTCCGAAACTCACCCTCCAGGTTCCCGTGGCCCCGTCCGCTCCTCCGCCCCCTGACCCGAACCGCCGGCAATCGATACCGCTGGCGGCCCGCCTGGGGCAGAACCGGCCTCTTCTGAGGTCCTACCTGGCCGTGGGGGCGGTCATCGTCATCATCGAATTCACGATCATGGTGCTCTTGGAGCCCCTGTTCGGGACCAATCACCTGGCCATGGCCTTCGTGGACTCAGGCGCCCTGATCCTGGTGGCGGGACCGGTCATCTACTACCTGCTGGCCAAGCCCATGGCACAGCGCCTCTACGAGAAGGCCGAGGCGGAGCGAGCCCTCCAAGAACTGGTGCAGCAGAACCAGGCCCTCCACCAGGACGCAGAGCGACGGGTCCAAAGCGAGTTGCGCGAGCGGACGAAGGCCGATGCCCGCATCCAGTTCCAGGCCCGTATCCTCGCGGTGGTGCAGCAGGCCGTGGTGGCCACCGGCAAGGGCGGCGTGATCCTCTACTGGAACCGGTTCGCCGAGTGGTTGTTCGGGTGGCCCGAGGACGAGATCCGAGGCCAGACCCTGGCCAAGGTCACCGGCTTCACTGCGGAGGCCGCGCGGACCGGGCTGTCCGGCATTGGCGCGGTCAAGGGCTGGGCCGGGGAGGTCCGGGCTTGCCGCCGGGATGGCTCCACCTTCCCGGCCTACCTGACCTGCTCACCCATCTGGCGCGAGGATGGCTCCATCGCCGGATTCGTATACACATTCATCGACATCACCGAGCGGAAGAGCGCCGAGACGGCCCTTCAGGATTCCGAGGCGAAATACAGCACCGTGGTGGAGAACTCCCCCACGGGTGTCTTCATCTACCGGAACGGCAAGCTTGTTTTCGGCAACCAGCGGTTCTTCCAGATGCTGGGGCGCACCCTGAGGGATATGACGACCATGGAGGTGGCCGACATCGTTCATCCCGAGGACTGGCCCGGGGTGAGCGAACTCTTCCGGCTGCGACTGGCGGGTCAGGGGGCAACCCAGGACTACGAATGCCGGATCGTCAACGCCCTCGGCGAGGTGCGCTGGATCTCCGGCCGGAGCGCCCTGATCCGCTACGACGGAGAGCCGGCCCTGCTGGGCAATATCCAGGACATCACGGAGCGCCACAAGGCCGAGGAGGCGCTGCGCAGCTCCCAGGCGGCCCTTCATCGACTTAGCGCCCGCCTCATGTCCGCCCAGGAGGGAGAGCGCCGACGGGTGGCCCAGGAGCTTCACGACAGCATCGGGCAGTCCCTCAGCGCCGTGAAGTTCATGGTGGAGCGGGCTCTGGATGAGCAGGAGGACGTCGGCCAGACCCTAGACCGGGGGAAGACCCTTCAGGCGGTGGTCCCCGTGATCCAGGGCGCCGTGGAGGAAGTGCGCCGCATCTCCATGGCCCTGCGCCCCACGACCCTGGACGACTTGGGCCTGCTCGCAACCATCGCCTGGTTCACGCGGGAGTTCCAGGTCACCTACCCCCACTTGGAGGTGGTCCGCCTCATCGAGGTGGAGGAGTTCGAGGTGCCGGATGCGCTCAAGACGAACATCTTCCGCATCCTCCAGGAGGCCATGAACAATGCGGCGAAATACAGCCAGGGGAAGACCGTCACTGTGATCCTCAGGCAGGTCCTCGGTGACCTCCAGTTGATGGTCGTGGACGACGGCATTGGCTTCAAGGCCGACGAGCGCCGGACGCCCGACCTGGCGGGCGGCTTCGGCCTGGTCTCCATGCAGGAGCGGGCGGAGCTCTTCGGCGGGTCCCTGATCGTCACCTCAGCCCCTGGCGAAGGCACCATCATCCTCGCCCGCTGGCCGCCGTCCGAGGAGACTAGCTCGTGACCAGGCCCTTCTCGATGGCGTAGGTGGTCAGGGCGGACACCGTGTGGAGATTCAGGCGGTCCATGAGGTTTGCGCGGTGCTTTTCCACGGTCTTGGGGCTGATGCAGAGGTACTCGGCAATGTCTTTGGTCCGGTAGCCCTCGGCGATGAGCTTCAGCACCTCCCGCTCCCGGGTGGAGAGGTCGTCAAAGCTGGGGCGAATCGGCTTCCCATCCCGGGAGCCCAGGTAGCCCGAGACCACCGTACCCGCGATGGCGGGGCCCAGGTAGCGCTCGCCGTTCATGACGCTCCGCACTGCGAGGATCAGTTCGGAGGCAGAGGAGTCCTTCAGCACGTAGCCGTCGGCGCCGGCCTGCAGCGCCGTGAAAACGTAGTCTTCGGTCTTTTGCACGGTCAGGACCAGCACCTTGGTGTGGGGGCTGACTCGCTTGATCTCCTTGAGGGCCTCCAGGCCGTTGGACCGCGGCATGGAGAGGTCCAGCAGGATCAGGTCCGGATTGAGGTCCTGAACGGCCCGCACCGCCTCCCGGCCGTCGGTGGCCTCTCCCACCACCTCCAGGTCCGGGCGGGCGCTCAGCAGGGCCTTCAGGCCCTCGCGGAGGATGGTGTGGTCCTCCGCGATCACCAGCCTGTGCTTCGGTTCCGAGGTCATCAAGGGTCTCAATTCATGTGCGGGTGTCCAGCGAGGGTAACCGTCTTTCGGCCTCTTTGCCCAGGGGCATACCAGTACAGAACCAATGTAGCTGGTCCGCGGGTTGGATAAAACAAATGTCCACACAAGGAGACCCCCGGGTGGCCGCGACCTCCCATGCGACCTTACCGGGAGGTTTTCCACCGACCAGCCGGTAGAATCGGATTTTCTTGGAAGGAAGTCCCCATGTCCCGGATGCCCCTGCTGCTCTCGTTCCTGCTGGCCACGGGCCTCGGAGCCACCCCCCCGAAGCCGGCCGCCAGTCCCAAGGCGACGGTGCCCAAGGGCAACTGCGCTGTGTGCGGGATGTACGTGGCGAACTTCCCCGACTGGGCCGCGGTGGTCACCTTCAGGGACGGGGGCCAGGCCTGGTTCGACGGCCCCAAGGACCTCTTCACCTACCTGCTGGACCTGAAGCGCTACGCGCCGAAGCGGGCGGCGGGCGACATCGCCAGCATCCAGGTGAAGGACTACTACGCCCTGAAAGCCACCGACGCCCGGAAGGCCTCCTTCGTGCTCGGCAGCGACATTATGGGCCCCATGGGCAAGGAGCTGGTGCCCTTTGGGACGGAGGCTGGGGCCCGGGATTTTTTGAAGGATCACCACGGCAAGAAAGTGCTGGGTTTCGCGGAAATCAACCTGGGCACCCTGAAGGACCTGGAGTGACGGCTATCCTGGGAGGGGATACCCACCCGAGGTCCGCCTGATGCGCAAGTCCACCCTCTGCCTGGCCGTCACCGGCGTCCTCTCGGCGCTGTTCCTGGCCATGCTCGTCCACGCCCGGGTCCAGGAGCGCACTGCAGCCTTGCGGCGCCAGCCCAGCGCCGAGCTGGTGAAGAGACTGGGACTCACGGACCTCTGCCTCTTCACCGAGGCGCGCTACACCCGACATCCCGCCATGGCGGATCGCCACGCGGCCTTCCAGGATCACCCCATGGCCCTGGACCACTTCCCCTCCGGCTCCCTCCTCGCCCCGCCCGCTTTTCCGAGTCCCCATGCGCCCCCCCCTCCAGCGGTACCGGAACATCCTTGATTTCGCCCTCTCGTCGCTGCTGCGGCGGAAGGGACGGAACCTCGCCCTGATCAGCGTCTACACGCTGGTAGTGTTCGTGATTGCCTCCCTGGTCTTCTTCGTCCAGGCCCTCAAGCACGAAGCCCACGAGCTGCTCGTGCAGGCGCCGGACATGGTCGTGCAGCGCATGGTGGCAGGCCGCCACGATCCCGTGCCCCTGGCCCAGGTGGAGGCCATCCGGAGCATCCGCGGGGTGGACGAGGTGCAGCCGCGCCTCTGGGGCTACTACTACGACCCGGTCTTCGGCGGAAACCTCACGGTGCTGGCCACGGAAGACGCGGCCCTGGCTCCGGACGCAATCTGGATCGGTGAGGGTGTGGCCCGTAGCATGCGGGTCAAAGAGGGCGACCTGATTCCCCTGCGCGGCTACGACGGCCAGTCCACCCTCTTCAGCATCCAGAAGGTCCTGCCTGAGACCTCCGAGCTGGTCTCTTCGGACCTGGTCCTCATGGCGCCGAAGGATGTCCGGGCCCTCTTCCACTTCCCGGAGGGGCTGGCCACCGATCTGGCGATCCAGGCGGGCAATCCCCGCGAGCTGCCCACCATCGCCGCCAAGATCGTCGAGCTCTACCCCGATTCCCGGCCCATCCTAAAGTCGGAGATTTTGCGCACCTATGAGGCGGTCTTCGACTGGCGCGGGGGGCTCATGGTCGTTGTCCTCGGTTCTGCTGTGCTGTCCTTCATCATCTTCGCCTGGGACAAGGCCACGGGACTCTCTGCCGAGGAGCGCAAGGAGATCGGCGTCCTCAAGTCCCTGGGCTGGGAGAGCGCCGACGTGCTGCTGTTGAAGTTCTGGGAGGGGACGGTCATCTCCGTGACCGCCTTTCTGACCGGCGTCCTGCTGGCCTACGCCCATGTCTTCTTCTTCTCGGCCTCGCTCTTCGAGCACGCCCTGAAGGGCTGGTCCGTGCTGTTTCCCCACTTCCGGCTCAGCCCCGCGCTGGACGGCTACCAGCTCACGGTCCTCTTCTTCCTCACGGTACTGCCCTACACCGCCGCCACGTTGGTGCCCTCCTGGCGCGCCGCCACGGTGGATCCTGACGCGGCCATGAGGTCCTGACCATGATCGAACTCTCCCAGGTCGTCAAAACCTTCGAGGCCGGTCTGGCCACCCCCTTCACCGCGGTGGATGGCGTCACCCTCAGCATCCCCGCCGCTCGCCTCACGGTGCTCAAGGGACCTAGTGGCTCCGGCAAGACCACCCTACTCACCCTCATTGGCTGCATGGCCCGGCCCACCTCGGGCCGGATCCACCTCCACGGCCTGGCCGCGGATGCCCTGCCCCACCTGGCCCCGGCCGAAGCGCTCGAGATCACAAGCCTGCCGGAGCGGTTCCTCACGGCCATCCGCCGCCGCACCTTCGGCTTCATCTTCCAGCAGTTCAACCTGGTCCGGGGCATCTCGGTCCTCGAAAACGTCATGCTGCCCACCTACCCCACGGGCGAGGATCACCGCGCCGTGGAGGCCCGGGCCGTAGCGCGCCTCGAGAGCCTGGGCTTGGCCCGGCACCTCCGATCCTCCGTGGACCGCCTCTCCGGCGGCGAGGCCCAGCGCGTCGCCATCGCCCGGGCCCTCATCAACGATCCTGCGGTGATCATCGCGGATGAGCCCACGGCCCACCTGGACTCCCGACTCTCGGAAGACTTCATGGGCCTCATGAGCCAGTTCAAGGACGCCGGCAAGACCCTGCTCATCACCAGCCACGACCCCATCGTCTACGACTCCGCTCTGGCGGACCTGGTGGTCGAGATGCGGGATGGTCGGGTCGTGTCGGAAACATGATACAGCACCCGGGCATCCTCGCCCTGCTCGTCGCGTCGGGCATCGTCAGCCTGCTGCTGGCCGCGGCGGGCTGGCAGGGCTTCCGGATCCTCCTCGGCTGGGACCTGCGAAGCGGCAGCGAAGTGCAGCTTGACCTGGAGCGGCGCACCTACCTGGTGTCCACTCTGGTGGCCAACGCCCTCTTGATCCAGATCCTGTCGCTGTTCCTATTCATCTTCACGGCTGAGGGTCTGCACAACCAGTTCGTGGGCGCCATGTGTGCCGCCGGGTCCCTGGCGGTGAACGCCTACGGCTACCCCACCCTGCTCATGAAGGTCGCCACCTGCCTGCTGGCGGGGGTCTGGCTCGTCCTCCACCGCGCGGACACCCAAGGCTACGACTACCCCCTGATCCGCCCGAAATACCTCCTGCTGCTGGTCCTGGTGCCCCTGGTGCTGACCGAGACCTGGCTGCAGCTGAGCTACCTCACGGGCCTGAAGGCAGACGTGATGACCTCCTGCTGCGGCAGCCTCTTCGGTCAGGGCCGCCAGGGCTTCGCGGCCGAGCTCGCAGGCCTCCCCCTCTGGCTGATGCAGCCCGTTTTCTGGGGCACCTTCGCGGCCCTGCTGGCAGCCGGCTTCCTGCTGCTGCGCTTCCGTCGGGGCGCGGGGCTGTTCGCAGGCCTCAGTCTGGCTTACCTGTTCGTGGCCGTGGCCGCGCTGATCTCCTTCTTCTGCCTCTACATCTACGAGCTGCCCACCCACCACTGCCCCTTCTGCCTCCTGAAGCGGGAATACGGCTGGGTGGGCTATCCCCTCTATGCGACCCTGCTGGGCGGCGCCATCGCCGGCCTCGGCGTCGGCGCCCTGGGCCTCTTCCGGAACCGGGAGAGTCTGGCAGCGGTGCTGCCAACCCTGCAGGCCCGCCTCGCCTGGAGCGCCTTGGTCCTGGCGGCCCTCTTCACCCTCATCGTGGGGCTGTGGATGATTTTGTCACCCTTACGGCTCTAGGCGCGGCCACTCAGATAGCGCCGCAGGGCCTCTTCGGTGTCGGCGCGCTGGAGCCCGGCCCGCTTGGCCACGCGGATGGCCTCCTCCAGTGGCACCCCTTTGTCGAGTACCAGCCAGGGGCACACCGCCGCCGCGGCCCGGTTGCCGTCGCCACAGTGGAAGAGCACCCGGGAACCCTTCGGGAGGTCTTTCAGAAAGCTGCGCAGGAAATCAAAATCGACCACTGGCGGGGCGGTATTGATGGCATAGCGGAGGTACTGGATGCCCAGCGCCTGCATGCGCATCGACTCCGCCTCGCAGTTCAGGCTGGGCTCGCCATCCCGCCTCAGGTCCACCACGTGGGTGATGCGGTTCTTTTTCAGGGCGAGGCAGGTTTCCTCGTTGGGAAGCCCCTTCAGAACAAAGACCCCCGGGCGCACCTCGACGGCGCGGGGGATGACGGAATCCTGGGCCTGGAGCATCAGGGCCGGGAGCAGCAGGAAAAGGGCACGGGACATGGAACCCTCCGCGACTTGGCCTGGCAGCCCAGGCAGGTTCGCAAAGACCACCGGCCGGGCCCCCCTTTCAGGGGCTTAACCAGAACCCGACTGGGCGGGTCTCCACACCCCAAACATAGGCCACAAGACGGCTTAAACAATGCCGCTCGGGAAAGGGCTCAGACGGTGCGGGAAAAAGCTGTCTTGGCGCTGAGTCCGGCGAGGTAGGCATCGAAGGGCTGCACCAGGTTGCGCACGAAGCGCCGGCCGAGTTGGGTGATGAAGATGCCCTCGGGGCGGAGCTCCACCGTGCCCTGGGGAATTTCCTCCCGCAGCTGGGCCACAGCATCGGCGAAGAAGACCGGGCCATCCAGGCCGAAACGCTCCTTCAGCTCGTTCCAGCGGAGCTCGAAGTGCCCCATGAGGTGGTGGATCACCCAGCGCCGCAGCTCATCGTCCTCGGAGAGCCGGTGCCCCTTGTGGATGGCCAGGTGGCCCTCAGTGATGCTGCGCTCCCACTTGGCGAGGATCTTCTCGTTCTGCGCGTAGACCCCGGCCACGTTGGAAATAGCGCTGGGGCCGAAGCCCAGCAGGTCGGAGCCCGCCGACACGGCGTAGCCCATGAAGTTGCGGATGAGCCGGCCCTCCAGCACAGCCTTGGCCATGGGGTCGCTGGGGTGGGCGAAGTGGTCCATGCCGATGGCCACGTAGCCGGCCTTTTCGAGCACGTCTGAGGCCAGCAGCAGCAGATCCAGACGGGTCTCCGGCGTGGGCAGGGTCTCGGCGGGGATGCTGCGCTGGAAGGGCATGATGCTGGGCAGGTAGGCGAAGCCGTAGATGGCCATGCGGGAGGGCGATAGCTCCAGCGTGGACTCCAGCGTGCGCCGGAAGGTCTCCATGGTCTGGCCCGGCAGGCCATAGACCAGGTCCAGGTTCACGCCCTCGAAGCCCAGCTCCCGGCACTGGCGCATGGCGTCCAGGGTGTGCTGCCAGGTCTGGCCGCGGGTGATGAGGGCCTGCACGCCCTCGTCCAAGTCCTGCACGCCGAAGGAGACGCGGTTGAAGCCCAGCCCCCGCAGGGTCGGCAGCTGATCGGGCTCTAGGAAGGTGGGGTCCACCTCAATGGCGATCTCGGCCTCGGGCAGGAACTCGAAGCGCTCCTTAAACAGGTTGAAGGTCCGCGTCAGGTCCGCAGCCTTCAGGTAGGTCGGTGTGCCGCCGCCCCAGTGCAACTGCAGGACCTTGCGGCGGTCCTTGAGGTGCGCGCAGACCAGGTCCAGCTCCTGGGTCACCGCCGCCAGGTAGGCCTCCACGGGATCGTACTGAGGGCTCACCACCACGTTGCAGCCGCAGTAGGCGCAGCGACGGGGGCAGAAGGGGATATGCAGGTACAGCGACAGCGCCTCGTCCGGACGACCGTCGGCGCGGTCCAGGGCTGCGAGCACCTCGGTCTCGGGGAACTCCTCGGACCAGACTGGGGGCATGGGGTAGCCCGTGTAGCGTGGGCCGGGCCGGTCGTAGCGGCGGATGAGGTCAGCGAGCTGGCTCATGCCTTGACCTCGTCCAGGACCGCCTGCAGCACGGCAGGATCGGTCTCGGGAGTGAGCCCGTGGCCGAGGTTGAAGATGTGCGGGTGCCCCTTCATGACGTCCACGATGGCCCGGGCCTTCCTACAGGCGGTCTCGGGGCCTGCCAGCAGGGCGATGGGGTCCAGGTTGCCCTGGAGCACCATCTTCGGGAAGCGGCGCCGGGCCTCGGCCATGGGCACCTGCCAGGGCACCGCCAAGCCTTTGCAAGACAGCTGGCTCAGGGAGTCCGGCAGGTAGCCCGTGCGGGCGAAGAAGAGCGTGGGAGCCGCCGTCACCTGGGACAGGGTGCGCTCCACTGCAGGCAGGGCGAACTCCGCGTAGTCCTGGGCATCCAGCTCACCGGCCCACGTATCGAAGAGCTGCACGCCCTGGGCGCCGGCGCCGATGTGGAGGTTGAGCAGGCGGGCGGCGGCGTCCGCCAGCTTGTCCAGCCACTTGCGGGCCAGGACGGGATCCTGGTGCAGGAAGGCCTTGGCCTTGGACCAGCTCTTGCTGCCCTTGCCCTCGATGCCGTAGGCCAGCAGGGTCCAGGGGGCACCCGCAAAGCCCAGCATGGTGACCTTCTCCGGGAGCTGGCTCTTCACCTTGCGGATGGCGGCCTGGACCGGATCGAAGATCGACTCGTCCAGGGGCCGGTTGATGTCGATCTGGTCCAGGGTCTTGCCGATGCGCGGACCGCCCTCGGGAATGGTCACCTCGCAGCCCAGGGCGTCGAGGATCACCAGGATGTCGCTGAAGATGATGGCGCCGTCGATCTGGGGGAAGCGCCGGATGGGCTGGAGAGAGACCTCCGCCGCCAGGTCCGAGTCGCTCAGCAGCTGCTCGAAAGTGGCCTTGGCGCGGATGGCGCGGTACTCCGGCAGAAAGCGCCCCGCCTGGCGCATGAACCACACCGGCGGCTTGTCGAGCGTCTCACCATTCAAAACACGAAGCAGGGGCTGCATGGGTACTCCAGTGTCAACATCAGTCAAAGGCAACTACTCTCGCGGAGGGTCGCGGAGATGGCAGAGATCTCAGAGAAAAGCAAAGGCGTCCTTCCTGTGCGACCTCCGCCATCTCTTCGCCCCTCCGCGAGAGTTTTTCATTTCCTTTTCATTCAAATTCCCCCGCCACAGCAGCGACAGCCTGCTGGAAGTGGGCGAGTTCGGGGGCGCCGTGGGCGCCGCCCAGGAAGGCCACTTCGTAGCCACTGGGCGGCAGATAGACGCCCTGGCCAAGAAGGGCCTTGTGCAGGCGGTTGAAGGTGCTGATGGCCCCGCCCTGCACCGCATCGCTGCGGCGCACGCCATCCTGGAAGAGCGGCCAGAGCAGGCTGCCGTAGCGGGGGCAGCGCAGGCCGGGGATAGTCTCGAAGGCCGAGGCCCAGGCCGCAGCCGTGGTCTCCAGGGCCGCGTAGAAGGCTGGCGTAAGGTGAGCCATGGTGGCCAGGCCGGCGGCCATGGCCACGGGGTTGCCGGACAGCGTGCCCGCCTGGTAGACCGGCCCGTCCGGCGCGACCACGCCCATGATGTCCTTGCGGCCGCCATAGAGGCCCACGGGCATGCCGCCGCCGATGATCTTGCCGTAGGTGGCCAGATCCGGGGTGATGCCCAGGCGCTCCGCCGCGCCGCCTGGGGCCACGCGGAAGCCGCTGATGACCTCGTCGAAGATGAGGACAACACCGTGCTTGGTGCAGAGCTCGCGCAGCCGTTTGAGGAATTCGGGCCGCTGGAGCAGTAGGCCGTTGTTGGCGGGGATGGGCTCGATGATGGCCGCTGCCAGCTCAGAGCCGATCTCGGCGAAGGTGCGCTCCAGGGTCCCCAGGTCATCGAGCGAAACCACCGATGTCAGCTCCGCGATGGCCTTGGGCACGCCGGCGCTTGTGGGGGCGCCGAAGGTGATGAGGCCCGAGCCCGCCTTCACCAGCAGGCCGTCGCTGTGGCCGTGGTAGCAGCCTTCGAACTTCAGGATGCGCTCCCGGCCCGTGAAGCCCCGGGCGGCGCGCAGGGCGGACATGACGGCCTCGGTGCCCGAGGACACGAAGCGCATCTTCTCCACAAAGGGCACCATCTCCTTGATGCGCCGCGCCAGGGCCAGCTCCCGGCGACTGGGGGCGCCGAAGGTGAGGCCCTCCTGCATGGCCTCGGTGACGGCCGCCAGGATGTCGGGATGGGCGTGGCCCAGGATCAGCGGCCCCCAGGACATGCAGAGGTCCAGGAAGCGCTGCCCGTCCTCATCCTCAAACCACGCCCCGCTCGCCTTCTTGAAGAACTTGGGCGTCCCCCCCACCGCGCGGAAGGCCCGCACCGGGCTCGACACCCCCCCCGGAAAGTGCGTCAGCGCCTCAGCAAATAGTGTCTCGTTACTCATCGTCATCCCGCCTTGTTTCGTCAGGTTCTGTCTTTCTTCGTGGTCTTCTCGGTATCGGCTGCGCCGCTACGCGAGACAAACTGAAATTTCCGTCATCGTGGTGAATCTTCTTCAGTTCCCTAATTCATCCAAAACTAGCTGATCCACCCCTTCTCCACGGCCTCGCGGGCCGCGTAGGTGACGATCATGTCGGCGCCGGCGCGGCGGATGGCCAGGAGGTGCTCGAACATCAGCTGATCACCGTTCACCCAGCCCAGGCGGTCGGCGGCCTTGACGGTGCTGAACTCGCTGGACACGTGGTAGGCACAGAGGGGCGCTAGGGTGGCCTGCCGCAGGCGAAAGATGAGATCCAGATTCGGCAGGGCGGGCTTGACCATGAGCAGGTCCGCCCCCTCTTCGATGTCGAGCAACGCGTCCCTCAGCCCCTCCCGGGCATTGCGGGGATCCATCTGGTAGGTCTTCCGGTCGCCAAACTTGGGGCTGCTGTGGGCGGCCTCGCGGAAGGGCCCGTAATAAGCGCCCGAGTGCTTGATGGCGTAGCTGAGGATGCTGGTGGAGGTGAAGCCGTTCTGGTCCAGCAGGGCGCGGATGGCCGCCACCCGGCCGTCCATCATGTCGCTTGGGGAGACGATGTCAGCGCCCGCCTCGGCGTGGCGTAGGGCCATCTCCGCTAGGATGGGCAGGGATGGGTCGTTGAGGACCTCGCCCTCCTCGCTCACCAAGCCGCAGTGGCCGTGGCTGGTGGCGCCGCAGAGGCAGACGTCCGTGATGACGATGAGGTCCGAGCCAAAGGCCTTCTTGAGGGCGCGGACGGTCTGGGGGATGACGCCCTCGCGGTCCTTCACATAGGCGGCATCGGGGCTCTTGGCGGCGTCATCGGGCACCCCGAAGAGCAGCAGGTTGGTGAGGCCGCGCTTTAGGTCCTTTTCGACCTGGCGCACGGTGTCCTCCACGCCGGCGTTGCAGATTCCCGGCATGCTGGAGATCTCGATGCTGCCCACCTGGGGGTGCACGAAGTGGCCTTGGATCAGGTGGCGCGGGCGGAGGTCGGTCTCAGCCACGAGATTGCGCATGGCGGCGCTGGTGCGGAGACGGCGGGAGCGGTTCAGCATGGTGACTCCTCCTTCTTTGGCAGGTTGGCAACGAGCAGGGCTTCGAGTTGTTCGGGCTTAGGATCGCAGGTGGCGTGGGCCGGTGCACCGGCCCAGGCAAAGGCCTCGGCGGTGCCCTGACCCCAGGCGAAGCGCAGGGCGGCGCCCACAGCAGGTGCAAGCACTTCCGCCTGCAGGGGACTCAAGGCCAGCACGGCCTCCACCGCCGGCAGGGACGGCAGGGGCTCGACCGCAGCCTCGCGGTGGGTGGTCCAGGGATGCAGATTCCAGGCTGTCCCCTGGGCGGCGGACTCAAGGAAGCCCCGACTGCGCTCACCCCGCACCAGCAGGAAGTCACCACCGTCCGGGAAAGTGGCCTGCAGCAGGTCCCAGAGCGCTTCGGCGCGGGCCTCGGCGGGTAGCAACACCGCTAGGTCAGGGCGCCCCAGGCCCTCGGCAGTACCTGCGCCCTGCACCAGGCAGCGCATCCCTTCGGGCAGCACGGCTGCCACGGCCCGGGCTCCAGCCGGACTCAGCACGAGTACGGCCGCCACCTTGGGCCAGGAGCGTGGCGGCGGGAAGTCCGTGGGCTCAGCGTGGGTGAAGGGGTAGGGCACCGGCTCCCAGCCCGCCCGACGTACAGCCTCCGCCAGGGGGTGCTGCGCAGGCCGGGCCAGCGCCAGGCGGGGGAGGCCAGGGGCTCCGGTCATGCCAGCCCGATGCCCTTGAGCACCTGCGCCAGGAGCGCCCGGTCGTCGGTGCCACGTGCTTCGGCGCGGCGCAGTTCGCCCTCCGGCGCGTAGGCCACCTGCAGCAGCAGGCTACCGTCGGCCTGGGGCGTGGCCAGGGCGCCCAGGGGCTGCTGGCAGCCGCCGCCGATGCCCGCGAGCACCTGGCGCTCCAGCGTCACGCAGCGGACCGTCAGGGCGTCATGGAGCTCCGCCAGAGCCTCGATCAGGTCGGGCCGGTCCGCCCGGGCTTCCGCCAGCAGGGCGCCCTGCCCCGGCGCCGAGGGCAGCTCCTCCGGAGTGAGGGCCCGCACGGTCAGGCCCGAGAGGTCGAGCCCCAGCCGCTTGAGACCCGCCGCCGCGAGCAGGGTTGCGTGCAGGGGTTCGTCCCGCAGCACCCCGTCCCGCACTCGCTGCAGGCGGGTCTGCACGTTGCCGCGGATCCAGGTGAAGCGGGCCTTGGGAAGCAGCTGGCTGAGCACCCGCTGGCGCCGCACGGCGCTGGTGCCAATGACCAGGTCCTCGGGCGCGTCGGGCCTCAGCACCAACCAGTCCGAGGGATCCTCGCGCTTGGGAATGCAGGCGGCCACGATGCCAGCCGGGCGCTCCAGGGAGACGTCCTTGAGGCTGTGGATGAGCAGGTCCGCCTGACCGGAACCCATGGCGTCCTCCAGCTCCTTGGTGAAGAAGCCACCGCCCTGCTGCTTGTCCAGCGGGCCCAGCAGCCACTGGTCGCCCGAGGTGGAGAACTTGCGCCAGGTGACGTCGTAGCCCCGGGACTCGAGGAACTTCACCATGGGCTCAGCCTGGCCCACGGCCAGGGCGGAACCTCGGGTGGCGATCGTGACGTGTCTCATTGGTTGACCGCCTCTCCGTCTGCTGGGGGTTTGGGTTGGGTCTGGATCAGGGCCCGGAAGGCCAGGGTCCGGCCCCGGGCCAGAATCTCCTTCAGGGCTTCCCGCTGGACCTCGTCCATGCAGGCCATGGTCTCCTCCAGCACCTGCACTTCTTCCTCCAGGGCGCCCCAGGCTGAGTCCAGTCGCTCCTGGGCGGATAGCAGGTGTCGCTTGCGGGCGCGGGCCTCGGCCCGGTGGCGCAGGCGGCGGGCGGTGCCTACCAGATAGGGTTCCGCCTTGAGGGCCGCCTCGGCGCGCTGGCCCCGGGCCGTGGCCGTCTGGGTCAGGAAGGAGTTCAGGTCCACGCGGTGGATCCAGGGCAGCAGCTCCAGGCCCGGCTCCGAGTCTGGCGGCAGGGCAAGATCCAGGATGCGCAGCGTGGGCCGCTGCAGGGACTGCCAGGCGTCCCGGGTGAAGAGGGGCTCCGGAGCCGCGGTGGCGGTGACGATGGCGTCGAAGCCCTCGGGGTCCCGCTGCAACTGGGGGAGGTCCACGGTGGCCAGACCCAGGGGATCGGCCAGGTCATGGGCCTTGCTGCGGGTGCGGTTGGCCACCACCACCCGGAAACCGCGCTCCGGCAGGCGCTCCGCCAGGTAATGGGTCATGGGCCCAACGCCCACCAGGGCCACGCTGGAACCGGGCTCCAGCCCGTCGGTCAGGTGCTTCAGGGCCACGGTGGCAACGCTCACGTTGCCGTCGGCCAGCCCCAGCCGGGAGCGCAGTCGCTGGCCTTCGCGGATCACGTCCTCCAGGGCGGTCTGGGCTTCCTCGCCCGCCACCCCCACTTCCCGGGCCGCAACCAGGGCGTCCTTGAGTTGCCCGGGGATCTCCCGGTCACCCAGATTGGCGGACTCCAGTCCGGCAGACATGGCCAGCAGGTGGGTCCAGGCTTCTTCACCCTCGTAGCGCCGGAACCCCGGCCCCGGATCAAGGCTCTCGGCCTCGCCGCCCCACACCATCCAGAGCACCCGCTGGCAGGTGGCCAGGTAGACCAACTCCCGGGCCCCGGCCTGCTGCTGCCACTCGCGCAGGTGGGTCGACAGGCCCTCCCGCACCACATGGTGCGCCACCTGATCCAGGTCATGGACCGGTGCGTGGAAGCTGATGAGGACGGGTTCCATGTCGGGGGAAATGATCGGCTGCGAAAGCGCCGCGTCGGTCATCGCTTCGTCATGCCCTTCCGAAAGTGGAGGTCATCACAATTAATGGGGCTTGAACAAGGCCTCCACCGCATCCCAGTCCCACTCCTGGACCGGCGCCGTCCCCTCGCGCAGGGACTGCTGGGTGAGCCAGGCATCGTAGATCACCAGGGCGCACATGGCCTCGGCCACGGGCACGATGCGCGGCGCAATGCAGGGGTCGTGGCGGCCGTGGGTGGCGATGTCCGCGGGGTTGCCATCGCGGTCGATGGTCTTCTGGGTCTTGGAGATGGAGCTCGTGGGTTTCACCGCCAGGCGCACCACCACGGGCGCCCCGGTGCTGATGCCACCCAGGGTGCCGCCGGCGTCGTTCTTCAGTGGCCCGCCGGGACCCAACGGATCGTTGTTCTGGCTGCCCCGGAGGCGGGCGCTCTCGAAGCCCGCGCCCAGTTCCACACCCTTCACAGCGCCGATGGACATGCAGGCCAGGGCCAGCAGGCCATCCAGCTTGCCGAAGGCGGGGTCGCCGAGGCCCACGGGCAGGCCCTCGATCCAGACCTCGCAGATGCCACCCACACTATCGCCCTCGGCCCGGGCGGCCTCCACGGCGGCGCGCTGGGCGGCAAAGGCGGCGGGATCCGCCACCCGGAGGGGATTGCTCTCCACGAAAGCCCAGTCCACGGCCGTCCCGGCGATGGCGGCGATCTCGCGATTGAAGCCGCGCACGGTGACTCCCAGCGCCGCCAGCTGCTGCTTGGCCCAAGCGCCTGCCGCCACCCGGCCCAGGGTCTCCCGCCCGCTGCTGCGGCCGCCTCCGCGGGGATCCCGCAGGCCGTACTTGCGGTCGTAGGTCAGGTCCGCGTGGCCGGGACGGAAGAGGTCCGTGATGGCCTGGTAGTCGCCGCTGCGCTGGTTCTCGTTGAACACCACCATGGCAATGGGATGCCCCGTGGTCTTCCCCTCGAAGACCCCGCTGAGGACCTGCACCTGGTCCGCCTCCTTGCGGGGCGTCACCAGGTCCGACTGCCCCGGCCGCCGCCGGTCCATCTCCGCCTGAATGGCCTCCAGGTCGAAGGCCAGCCCCGGCTTCACGCCATCCAGCACCACGCCCACCCCCGCCCCATGGCTCTCGCCAAAGGTGACGATGCGGAAGAAACGGCCGAAAGAGGAGGGGGAATCGAAGAGCATAGAACCGCCTTACCAACAGGTTACACTCGGATTTACCAATGGGTCCTTGGGGCCCGCGCTGCTGGAATGCCAAACCTCTCGATCCTACCGAAGGGATGTCTGTCTGATGCCAAGATCCCTGCGTTATCAGGCGACCTGCCTCATGCTGCTGCTGGCAGGGGGCTCGGCCTGGGCGCAGACCCCCCTGGTGGGCGATGACCCCGAGACCCTCCGGACGCAGTGGCTGGCCTCCGCCGTGGCCCGGGTGACGCCCCAGCGCCCGCTGGACATATCCGGCCTCTCGGCAGGTCTCCTTTCCGTCTCCCGGGATGCCGCCTCACCCTGGATGCCGCTGATCCACGGCCTCGGTCAGGGCTCCACCACCCTCGGCCAGGGCGTGATCCTCAGCGGCAGCAAGGTCCTGGATGGGTGGGAAGTCTCCGCGACCGGCACGGGGCTGCGGGACTTCGATAGCCGCATGACCCGGGCCCGGCTCCTGGAGTTCGCCCTGGTGAAGCACACCGCGTGGGGCTGGCGCTGGGGGCTCGAGAAGAAACCCTTCCAGTGGGGCTACGGCCTGTTCGGGGGCTACCTCATCGGTGATTCCAGCGATCCCGTGCCCCGCCTGGTGCTGGAGAGCCCCTCGGCGAACCTGAGCCTCTTCGGCGTGCCCCTGGGGGCCTGGGGCTTCGACACGTTCCTGGGTCAGCTGGAGTGGGACCGGCGGATCCCCACCTGGATCTCGAACCCCCATGCCATGCAGGAGGCCTTCGCGAGTCAAGGCGACCTGCGGCGCCCCAACCTCAGCGGGCTGCGCCTGAAGGCTGCCTTCGGTCCCCATGTGGACATGAACTTCGCCCTGGTCTCCAAGTGGGGGGGCGTGGACGCCAGCGGCCGGAACATCATGCAGGGCCTGTCGGCCTGGAACTACCCCCTGGCCTACCTGGGCGCGGAGAACATCGCCGTGGCCGAGGCCACCGGCAACTCCCAGGACCCGAACGCAGGGAACCGATTCACGCCCAACAGTTCTTACCACAACCTCTCCAATGCCCTGGCCGATGTGGAAGTCCGGGTTAGGTTTCCCGAGACTGCTGCCCGCTGGTTCGGTGCCAAGGGGCTCGCGGTATACCTGTCGCGCGGTGCAGCGAACGTCAACTGGCAGTGGAAGGACTTCCTGAAGCGCCCCTTCTCGGCCTGGAGCCATGACCTCAGGTTCGTTGGCAAGAAGCTCTCCAACCGGGATCTCACCGGCTCGAATCCCGACAGCCTGTGGGGCTGGGCCTACGCCCAGAGCGCCCCCGGTCTGGTGCACATCAATGACAAGCTGGGTGCCCAGTGGGTCTTCGACCGATGGGATCTCGGCATCGAGCTGGCGGATCTCCACAACCAGGTCTATCCGGATTCGACCTTCCGGGCCTATGGCAATGGCCGAGTCCTCTCCGGTCATTCCCGCTTCGGCGACAGCCTCGGTGAGCCGCTGGGGGGAGAGGTCTACCAGCAGGGCTTCAACCTCGGCATGAAGCTGCCGCACGAAGGACAGCTCCGCTTTAGCTGCCTGGATGCCATCCGCTTCTACCGGGACTCCCCGCTCACTTCCACCACCTTCGTGCCTGGCGTGGACGACCATTTCTTCCACGTGCAGCTAGAGGCCCAGTGGCTCCTGGCCGCGGCCCGCATCGGAGGCAGCCTGGCCCTGGAGCGCCACCGGGCGGATCAGTTCATTCCTGGTAACCGAAAATCCAACTGGATCCTCAGCCTGGGCTATGCCGTTCCCCTGTTTCAGAATCCCCCGGCAGGATCCCGATGAGTTCGCCGGGCCACGAGCCAGACATCCGTGAGGCCCGGGTCGGAATCCTCGTCCTCAACTACCATCACCCGGTTGAGACGCTGAACTGCGTCCGCAGCCTCTTGGAGCGGGAACCTTCCACCACCCGGATCTTCTGGATCGAGAACGACGCCGACACGACCTCGGCCGGAGCCTTTGCCGTCCTTGAAGCCTCCGGTCTCCCTTTTCAGCTCCTGGACCCGAGCACCTCGGCGCTGCCACCCGCAGGTGTGATTGGGGTGCTCCTGAATCCGGAGAACCTTGGCTATGCCGGTGGCAACAACGTGGGGCTCAGGCTGCTGGATCGACTCGCCGTCCCCTTCGCCTGGGTATTGAACAACGACACGCGGCTTGTTCACGGCAACAGCGATGCCCTGGTCGAAGCCGCCCGGACTCGACCCGAGGTGGGGATCTGGGGCACCACCATCCTCGCGGAACACCATGGCCCCTCCCCGCAGACCGTGACCTACATGGGTGGCATCCTGAGCCTGCGGGACTTCAGCATCTCGTTCACGGTGGACCCGGACGTCCTGGAATCGAACCCTCTCTCTTTCGTCAGTGGCTGTTCGCTGTTCGCCGCCACGGGGTTCCTGGCCTCCCTGGGCTTCATTCCCGATACCTATTTCCTTTACTACGAGGACCCCGCCCTGACCCTCGAGGTTCGCAAAAGAGGGTTCCTCGCCAGCGGAGTTCCCGCCGTCCAGATTGATCACCTCGAGTCCCTTTCCACCGGGCGGCGAAGCCCGCTGATGGAGTTCTACAACCGACGGAACCGCTGGTTCTTTATCCAGCGCTACTTCCCAGAGGAGCTAGGAGCTCAGAAACGAGGCATGGCCTACCGGATTCAGAAATGGGTCTTTCGGGGCCGATTCGATGCCATTTGGGTCGAGTACCAGGCCTACCAGGACTTTAGGAAGGGCCTGACGGGACGAACAGAACGGCTATTCTCCCGCAAGCCACTCCGCTAGAACCGTTCCTGGCTGCCAGATGGAGAGCCCTGTCGGGGGGTTCCGTGGCGTGGCTAGCCTGAACGTCTCTCACCCCCGCCGTTGGCTCAGGTACCAAGCGATGGTTCGCTCCAGCCCCGTGGCGAACGTCTCCATGGGCGCCCAACCCAGCTCACGCTGGATCTTCGAGGCATCGATGGCATAGCGCCGGTCGTGCCCAGCGCGATCCTGGACGAAGGTCTTCAGGTTCCGGCTGGTGCCCTGGGCCCGCCCCAGGTGCTGGTCCACGAGGTCGCAGAGCAGGTCCACCAGGGCCAGGTTGGTCTGCTCGTTGTCGCCGCCCACGCAGTAGGTCTCGCCGGAAGTGCCCTTCAGCATGACCGTCTCCAGGGCCGCGCAGTGGTCCTCCACGTAGAGCCAGTCGCGGATGTTCAGGCCGTCGCCGTAGATGGGAATGGGCTCGCCCTTGGCCATGCGTGTGATGGCCAGGGGGATGAGCTTCTCGGGGTGCTGCCGGGGGCCGTAGTTGTTCGAGCAGTTCGTCGTCACGACATTCAGGCCGTAGGTGTGGTGGTAGGCGCGCACCAGGTGGTCGCTGCCCGCCTTGCTCGCGCTGTAGGGGCTGTTGGGGGCGTAGGCCATCTCCTCGTGGAACTTGCCCGTGTCCCCAAGGGAGCCGTAGACCTCGTCGGTGCTGATGTGGAGGAAGCGGCAGTCCTGCTGCCCCGCCCAGGCCTGCCGCGCAGCCTCCAGCATGGAGAAGGTACCTACCACGTTGGTCTGGATGAAGGCGGCGGGGCCGGTGATGCTGCGGTCCACATGGCTCTCAGCGGCCAGGTGGAAGACCCGGGTGACCTGGTTCTTCTCGATGAGGTGCCGCGCCAGCTCCAGGTTCTGGATGTCGCCCACCACGAGCTCGACGCCGTCGAGGCCTTCGATCTGCTTGGGATCCGCCGCGTAGGTGAGCTTGTCCAGCACCACGATGCGGTCGCCCGGGTGGTTGCGGTGCCAACGGTGCACCAGGTTACTGCCGATGAAGCCCGCGCCGCCGGTGATGAGAATGGTTTCAGACATGGAGGCTCACTCGAAAAAGAGGAAAAGAAAACAAATTCAACGCGAAGACCCGAAGGCGCGAAGAAAAGCAAAAGGGATAAAGGGGAAAGGAAGCCTTTATAACTCGGGGTGATCGACGACATCTTGCAGGGCGTCACGCCAGTCTGGCATGAGGTCCGTGCCTAGGGATTTTCGGCGGCGGCCATCGAGGACGGAGTAGGCGGGGCGGGCGGCGGGGGTGGGGTAGTCGGCGGTGGCGCAGGGACTGAGGTCCACGGTCATTCCTTTGGCCTCGAAGATCGCCTTCGCGAAGCCATGCCAAGTGGTCTCGCCCTGGCAGGTGGCGTGCATGAGGCCCTGCCAGCCTTCTTCAGCAGCCACCTTCAGCTGGCGGGCCAGAGCCCGGCAGGTGGTGGGGGAGCCCCGCTGGTCGTCCACTACGCGCAGGGACCTGCCCTGGGCCGCGGCGTTCAGCATGGTGTTCAGGAAGTTCTTCCCCCAGGCGTCGTAGAGCCAGCTGGTGCGGGCGATGAGGTGCCGGGTGCAGGTCGCGGCTTGCCACTCACCCTCGAGCTTGGTGCGGCCGTAGGTAGACACCGGGTTCGTGGGGTCGTCCTCGCGGTAGGGCCGCGTCCCCGTGCCGTCGAAGACGTAGTCCGTGCTGATCTGGATCAGCAGCGCGTGCTGCGCCTCGCAAGCCTCCGCCAGCCAACCCACCGCGGTGGCGTTGATGAGGCGCGCCAGGTCGGCCTCGGACTCGCAGCGGTCCACCTGGGTGAAGGCTGCGCAGTTGATGAGGACATCAGGCCGGACCTCGGCCACCACCGAGAAGATGGCTTCGCGCTTGCCCAAGTCCAGCACGGACTCCTCGGGGAGGATCAGTTCGTGGTCCTGCCAGGTGCGGCGGACCGCATGGGCCAGCTGGCCTGAGGCGCCGGAGACCAGGACTCTCATTAAACGTGCGCCCTACGGGCCCGCTCGTCCTGCACGAAGGGATTCTCGGGATCGTCCTCGTGTCGGATCTCGTCGATGGGCTCGGCTTTGCCCTGGCCCATGAACAGGCGGTCGGGGCAGTTGATGACCACACCGGCCTCGGTGCTGATGCAGCGGTAGCAGTGCACCACACCCTTGGGAATCAGCACAGAGCCAGGGTTGTTGCCGCCCATGGCCACTTCGATGCGGTTGCCGTAGGTCGGGCAGTCGGGGCGATTGTCCCAGAGGGTGAGCTTGAAGTCGCCGGGGCCGAGGTAGCAGAACAGATCGGCCTGGTCCACGTGCTCGTGGGGCCCGCGCAGCACGCCCGGGTTGGTCACGCTCACGTAGGACATCTCGGGCCGGAACCAGGCCGGCAGCTCGTCGTGCCGGAAAATCTCCGCCAACCACCCGCGCTCGTCCACGAACTTGCGGAACGGCACGATCACCACACCTTCGATGGGTCCCTTGGTGAAGGCCATGCCTAGCTCCTTCCCTGAACCGCGGGGAAAGGTACTTCCACCTGGGAGGCCAACTCGCTGGCATGGGCGAGGCTTGGGAAGGTCCCCGCGTCCGTCCACCAGCCCTGGAAGGTGCCAGAGGTCATCTGACCCCGCTCGATGTAGGCGTTGTTCACGTCCGTGATCTCCATCTCGCCCCGGCCCGAGGGCTTCACGGTGCGGATGATGTCGAACACCGTCGCGTCGTAGAAGTAGATGCCCGTCACGGACAGGTTCGACTTAGGCGCCTTGGGCTTCTCCTCGATGCCGAGGACCTTGCCGTCCTTCACTTCCGCCACGCCGTAGCGCTGGGGGTCGTCCACGGGCTTCAGCAGGATGCGGGCTCCCTGGCCCTGCTTCGCGAAGGCCTCCACCTCAGGCCGGAGGCTGTCCTGGAAGATGTTGTCGCCGAGGATCACGCAGACGGGGGAGCCCCCCGCGAAGTTCTCCGCCAGACCCAGGGCCTGGGCGATGCCGCCCGCCTCGTCCTGCACCTTGTAGGTGAAGCGGCAGCCGAAGTCCTTGCCCGACCCCATCAGCGCCACCACGTCGCCCATGTGCTCCGTGCCGGTTACGATGAGGATCTCAGTAATGCCCGCTTCGGCCAGCTTCCACAGGGGGTGCCAGATCATGGGAGCCATCCCCACCGGCAACAGGTGCTTGTTCGTCACCTTCGTCAGCGGGAACAGGCGCGACCCGGTGCCACCCGCGAGAACGATGCCTTTGATCTGCATGGGAACCCCTCGGAAATGGCGGCCAGTCCAATGAATGAAGTATCTTCCCACACTTCAGCACCACCGCGGACGGCCCAGGCCGCGGTGGTCCTGGTGCACTACGGGGAGCCCGCCACCACCCGCCGCTGCGTCGCGGCCCTGGCAGCGCGCGAGACCGCCTCCCACGGGGTCATCGTCGTTGACCACGGCCCTGGTAAGGACCTCGCCGCCGCCCTCACGGACAGCCACCCGGCCCTGACCGTGCTCACTGACCATGACAACCCGGGCTTCGGGGCCGGCTGCAACCGGGGAGCGGACTGGGCCTTCGCCCAGGGCGCCGAGGGGGTCTGGTTCCTGAACAACGACGCGGTGATCGAGGCACCTCTGCTGCAGGAGCTGCAGGACCTGGCCCACCGCCATCCGGAGGTGGCTCTCTGGGCCCACACCCAGCTTGACCAGGGGCGACTCATCGGCGCAGACAGGCAGCCCACCTGGTATGAGGGCCCCACAACTCCTTGTGCCGAGGCCCCGCCGGGGTGCCGGTTCCTGTCCCCCCGGGAGAGCCTGAGCGGGGCTTCCCTCTTCATCACCCGCGACCAGTGGCAGCGGCTTGGACCCTGGCCCGAGGCGTTCTTCCTCTACTACGAGGATGCCGCCTACTGCCAGCGGGCCCACCGCCTGGGCGCCCCCCTAGCCCTGCTCGACCGCAGCATCCGGCACAACCGCGGCACGACCACGGGGCGGCGCTCCCCCCTCAGCGTGTTCTACGGCGTGCGGAACCGCCTGCTGCTCCATCGGGACCTGCACTCTGCGGCCTGGGCCGTCCGATTGGGCATGGGCCTGGATCTGCTCCAGAAGCGCTTCTTCCAGTTCCGCTGGGGCCTCCTGCGGCCCACCTGGGACGGCGTCCGCGCGGGCCTTCGCAACCAGCGGGGACGGGATCCTCGGTATTAGCGCGCCAGGGTCCTGCCCTCGGCATCAGCCACCAGCCCCTGGAGCAGGTTCCAGACGCGCTGGGGGGTGACGCGGGTGGCTGTGGTGTCCATGATCTCCTCTCCTGGTTCCAGGAGCAGCGGCTCCGCCACGTCAATGCAGGGACCGCGCACGGAGAGGGCGTTGGGCCCCAGGGGGTTGATCAGCTGCTCGGGGGAGGCGCCGTTGACGGTGACCGTAGGGCGTCCTGTTCCCGCCGCCGTGTGGGCGAGGCCGGTATCCACGGCCACGTTGCCCCAGGCCCGGCTCTGGATGGCACAGGCTTCCGGGATGGTGGTCCGCCCTGTGAGGTTCAAGGTCCCGGGGACGCCAGCCGCGAGACGGTTCCCCAACTCCACCTCGTCGGGCCCACCCAGCCAGACCACCTCGAGCCCCTGCGCCCGGGCGATTCGCGCCAGTCCGGTCCATTGGCGGACCTCAGGGAACCAGCGCTTGTTGTAGCCCCGGGTGCCGAAAGAGAGGGTGATGTAAGCACCGCCCTGCCAACCGGCCTTGGTGAGCTTGAAGAAGCCGCCCTGCCCACCGAACTCCTCGGGGCGCATGGGCATCCAGGTCAGCCGGGGACTTCCCGTCAGCTGCTCGAGCAGGGGCTCGAAGCGGCGCACGATGTGGATGGGCAGGTCCCGGTAGGTGAAGGTGTGGTGGTAGAGGAAGCTCAGGTGGTTGTTGGTGTCCCCGGCACGGATCGGCACGCCTGACATCCAGGCGGCAAAGGCCAGCCGTGCGGACTGGCTGAGGTTGATGAAGGCCACAGGACGATGGGCTCGCCAGCGGCGGATGAGGGCCCAGGGGTCCGGTTTCTGGGTCCCGCCGCCTTCGATGAGGCTCTCCGCGATGAAGTCTGGATGGGCCTCGCTGAAGATGGCCGCGCCGATGGCATGGCCCACCGCCACCCACCGCAACTGCTTGCCCTGAGCCTCGGCTTCAGCATTCCAGGAGCGCTGGAGGGTCTGAAAGAAGGGGATCGAGAAGATCACATCCCCTAGCTGGCGGGGAAACCGGACCCACACTTCGGGCTGCTCCATGCCAGGCAGCACCTCCCGCAACCGTTCAAGCCCCTGCTTCGCGACCACTTCGCCCCCTCCAACTCAGTGTAGTCGAAGCTCCCGGCGGCCATCGATCGGAGCCGCTAGGATGAAGTTCTTCCGAGGGCCACATGCGCCACCTGCTGCTGTTCCTGTGCCTCCCCCTGCTCGCGCAGACGCCGCACTTCACCGCTCAGGACGCGCTCCGCGCGGAGTGGGCTCGGCAGCCTCTGGTGGTCACGGAGGCTCAGCGAGCCGCTCTGCTCCCCGCGGATCGCGCCCGGCTGGAACTGGCGCTGCGGCGCATCGGGGCGCCGGGGGCGCCGGCCCTCCTGCCGCCGGAGCTCGACCTGCCAACCGAGGCCCTCTGGCTGGCGAAGGCCATGGCCGCCAATACGCCCCGGGAGCGCTTCGATGCCCTCTTCTTCCTGAACCGCCTCAAGAGCTCCCAGGCACTGACGGCCCTGGCGGGTTTGACTTCTGCTGAGGCTGCCACGTGGCCCAGGCACCTGCACCTGGAGGCGGGCATCGCCACGGCGCGGATCGCGGGCGGCACTGTGCCCCAGGGACTGCCGGTCTTCCTCGCCGCCCTCCGGAAAGCCGGCAAGGTGGATCCCGTTCGGGCCCAGGCGGCTCGGTTGCGGCTGGTGATGGCAGGCAAGGAACAGGCCCTGCTGCCGCCGGTGCCCGCGACGCCCGGCAGCCTTCTGGCCCTGCTGGATGCCTGGAACCGTGCGCCCTGGGAGCAGCGCCGTGAAGCGGCCCTCCAGAACTTCTCCGCCCTGACGCCGACTTCCGGCCTCTGGGCCCGCCTTGGGTTGCAGGCACCCACGCCCTCTACCTTGAGCGCCGCCTGTGTGGGCATTCTGTCCCGGCTGGCGGAGGGACTGCCCAAGGCCGCCGCCGCCGAGGCCTTCCCCTCCGGTGGCGCCCCCTGGCCCTGCGCCCAGGATCCCCTGAGCCTCTGGTATGGCTTCCAGGGGCTGGCCAAGGCGATTGTTCCCCTGCCCGCGCTGCGGGATGCCATCCGCCTTGATCCGCCCTTCGGCGTCACGCGCCCCGACCTGCAGGGGGTCCTGCTGCCCGCCCTCCGGAAGCAGGATGCCGCCGCTGCCGATGTCCTCCGGACCAAGCTCCTGGAAGGTACTGATCCTATCGCCCGCGCCGCCGCCATCGAGGATCTGCCCACCGTCCCTGCAGACCTCGAAGTACTCACCCGGCGTGCCTGGGCGGATGAGCCCCTGGACTCCCAGCAGGTGCTCATCCAGAGCTACGCCCGCTGGCAGCTAGCGCTTGCGGACCAGCAGGCCCAGCTGCGGCCCTGGCTCCAGCACCCGGACTGGGCCTGCCGCCTGGAGGCCTACCGGGCACTGGCGAAGCTGGAGCCCACAGCGCCCTGGCCTGCGGCCCCGCCCCCCAGCCCGGTCGATCAGGCGCTCCTGGCGGAAGCCGAGCAGTTGGTGACAAAGGGCCGGCCCGTGCGCCTTCGCATCACCTTCAGCGGCCCGCGGCAGGTGACCCTGAAACTCGACCCCGCGCTGGCCCCCCTGAACGTCGCCAACCTGGTGCTGCTGGCGCGGAAGCGCTACTTCGACGGCCGCCGGGTGCCGCGCGTGGTGCCGGACTTCGTGGTGCAGATGGGATCGCCCTGCGACACCATGGACGGTGGCCCCGGTTACACGGTGCGCTGCGAGGACAGCCTGACCTGGTATGGCCCCGGCAGCGTGGGCATGGCCCTCTCGGGCAAGGACACCGGCGGCAGCCAGTTCTTCATCACCACCAACGCCACCCCGCACCTGACGGGCAGGTACACGCGAGTGGGTGAGCTGGAGCAGCCGGACCGGGCCCTGAAGCTCCTGGATGCCCTGGAGCTGGGCGCGCAGATCGTCTCCATCCGCGTGCTGCCGTGACCAGGGCCTGCCTCCGGGCCGCCCTGCCCTGCCTGCTCAGCCTCGCCGCCCAGGCCCAGGCGCCGCTCCTGCAGGATGGCGCCGCGGCGCTGCGACAGGCCCGGCTGGACTGGGCCCTGGGGCAGACGCCGCTGGAGCCCTCGTCGCTGCCCTCCTTCGAGGTGGGCTGGGGCGGCGCAGACAGCGGCGGTGCCTACGCCCCCCTGGTTGGTGGCGAGGGTCTGGGTCATGGCACCCGCGGCTGGGGCCTGGGCCTGCAGGGACGCTACAGCACGGGTGGCTGGGGCTTCGCAGCGACGGTGCTGGGACTCCGGGACCAGGGCCGCACCACGGGCGTCCTGCAGCGCGCCCTCGTGGGCTTCCAGTTCAACTCCGGCGGGCGAATCACCCTGGAGCAGTCCCCCCTCGCCTGGGGCACCGGTCTCAACGGCGGAACGCTCGCGGGCGACGCGTCCCGCCCCTTTTCCCGGCTGACCCTGGCCTTCGCCCCTCTGGAGCTGTACCGGACGCTGTGGCGCCTGGAGGCCTTCGAGGGCCGCCTGGAGCGCACGCCAGCCGTGCCCGAGTGGAGCCTGGACCGCCCGGCGCGGCTGGCAGCCCAGGCCGCGGGACTCGGCCTGCAGCGGCCCACCATGGGGGGCGCCTTGCTGCGGGTTGGTTTCGACACAGACTTCGAGGTCAGCCTCGGAACCCTGACGCTGAGCGGAGGCCAGGATGCGGCGGGTCGGACCGCGGCGCAGCAGAGCAACCTGAGCCAGTCCCTGGCGGAGCTGCGCCTGCGCCTGCCCTGGCTGGCCCGCCTCGCCGGAGCCCGGGGCGCCTCGGTCACCGCCAGCCGGGTGGGGACCCACAGTGAGGGCACCCACAGCCTGGTGCCCGCCCGGGATCAGGGGGGCCTGCAGGTGGTCTGGGACCGCTGGGACCTGGGCCTGGAATACGCCGGCGCCGCGCCCCACGCGCCCTTCTCCGCGCCGCAGCCGACCTACCTGGCCGGCTTCTCCACCCGGGGCGACGCCCTGGGCGCTGCCTTCGGGGACGCCACCATCACACGCACCGTGGCCCTGGGCCTGCCGCTCTTCCTGGAGGGTCGGGGCCGGCTCCAGGCCGTGCGCACCACGGCCCAACGGGACGACCCTGCCGGCCCCGGCGGCTGGTTCCTGCAGGGCGACACCCAGTGGCGGACTCCCACCGGTCGCCTGGGAGCGTCCGTGGCTTCCCGGCGCAATGAGCTTCCGGGCGCCCTCCCACGCTGGGGCTGGAGCTGCAGCATCTTCCATGCCTTCCGGGTGTTCTGACTGTCTTGGTTGACTTGGCGTGGCATCCTCTCGGTATCGGCTGCGCCGATGCCGAGACAGGGAATAATTGAGCGGAGAGGGGCATCCCTCTTCATCAGGAAACGCTGAACACCGTGAGGAAGATATGAAAACCCGCCTGCTGGCCGTGACCGCCGCCCTGCTGATCCTTGGCTGCAGTGCCCCGAAGGAGACTGTCCCCGCCGCGCCAGTCGAACTCTTTGTCCCCGGCCTCACCCTGCGACCCGTGGCCGTCAGCCTGGCCAAGGGCGCCACCCAGAGCTTCCAGGTGGAGATCAACTATCCCGAGGGGTCGCGCTACCTGCGGCAACCCGTGAGTTGGGTGATTATGGAGCCGGAGGGCGGCACCATCACCCTGGCCGGCCTCTACACCGCCCCGGCCACCGCTGGCACCTTCCACGTCCGGGTGACGCGCGAAGACTTCCCGGAGATCGGCGCCACCGCTACGGTGACGGTGAAGTAATGGATCTCTACGGCGCCCTGCGGCCCCTGATCTTCCGCCTGGATCCGGAGACCGCCCACAACCTGGCCTTCCTGCTGGGCGAGGGGGCCTGCCTCCTGCCCCTGCTGCCGCAAGCGCAGCCCCCGGCCTCCCTGCGCTGTCAGGCGCTGGGCCTCGACTTCCCCACGCCTCTCGGCCTCGCCGCGGGCCTGGACAAGGGCGCGACGCTGCTTCCCCTCTGGCAGTCCTTGGGCTTTGGCCACGTGGAGATCGGCACGGTCACGCCCCGGCCCCAGCCAGGCAATCCCAAGCCGCGCCTATTCCGCTTTCCCGAGGCTGGCCTGATCCTCAACCGCATGGGCTTCAACAGCGAGGGCGCCGAGGTGGTGGCTGCGCGCCTGAAGCGGCGTCCCGCAGGGCTGGTCGTGGGCGGCAACCTCGGCAAGAACAAGGAGACGCCGGAGGCCCAGGCCCTGGATGACTACCGCGCGGCCTACCGCCTCATCGCGCCGGAAGTGGACTACATCGCCCTGAATGTCAGCAGCCCCAACACCCCGGGACTCCGCAACCTGCAGGCTCCCGAGGCCCTGAAGCCGCTGCTGACGGGCATGCTGGCCCTGCGGCAGGAACTGGGCCTGGAGCGCCAGCCCCTGCTGCTGAAGCTGGCGCCAGACCTGGCCCCTGAGGACCTGGATGCCATCGTGGAGGTGGCCGTGGCATCGGGCATCTCGGGACTCATCGCCACCAACACCACCCTCGACCGGGGCGTGGTGCCTGAGCCCCTCCGGGCAAGGGTAGAAGCCCGGGGCGCCGGTGGCCTGAGCGGCGTACCGCTGAAGAAGAAGGCCCGGGAGGTGCGCCTCCGCATCCTCCAGGCCCTCGACGGCCGCCTGCCCCTGGTGGCCTGCGGCGGCCTCGGCAGCCCCGAGGATGTTCTCACCGCCCTGGCCGACGGCGCCGCCCTGACCCAGATCTACAGCGCCCTCATCTTCGAAGGCCCCGGCCTCGTGGACCGGATCCACCAAGGCCTCGCCTGAACCCAAAAGGCATTAACCACACAGGGATGAAGCCTGGCCTGGAAACGGCGTTAGGCCTTTGCTTTTCATCACCGTCCATCCCTTTTATCCACGTCCGAAATAGCTTTTTTTGACGGGGATAAAAGGGATGAAGGGGATAGCAGAAAACAACAGAGAGGCCCGGCTTCATTACATTCCATTCATCTGTCCCAGGGCTGCGGGAGGGGACGCTACACTGGTCGGCTGAGGTGAGCATGCTGTCTCTTCACGCCCGGATCCGCGACCCGCGCTTGCTGCCGCTGGCGGAAAAGGTGCTGCGCGGAGAGCGCCTGTCCTTCGAGGACGGCCTGCTGCTCTATGCGACCACGGACCTCACGGGCGTCGGAGCCATGGCTCACCATGTGCGCCTGCAGCGCCACGACCGCGCCACCTACTACGTCAAGAGCCGCCGCCTCTCCTACACCAACGTCTGCTACACCCACTGCCAGTTCTGCGCCTTCCAAGCCAAGCCCGGCGACCCCCGGGCCTATTCGCTATCCGCCGAGGACATCATCCGGGAGTTGGAGAAGCCCGAGAACACTGGCGTCCGCGAGTTGCACATGACCTCGGGCCACAACCCCAAGCTCAAGATCGACTACTTCGAGGACCTCTTCACCAAGATCAAGGTCCGGTTCCCGGCGATCCACCTCAAGGTCTTCACCATGATCGAGATGGACTACTACGCCCGCATCTCGGGCCTGTCCACGGACGCCTTCCTGGACCGCTGCATGGCCGCAGGCTTGGAGAGCTGCCCCGGCGGCGGTGCCGAGATCTTCGACGAGGCCCTGCGGGAGCAGATCTGCATCGGCAAGAAGGACGCCCAGGTGTGGCTGGACACTGCCGCCCTGTGCCACCGCAAGGGCCTACCCACCAACTGCACCATGCTCTACGGGCACATCGAGGAGGCCCACCACCGGGTGGACCACCTGCTGCGCCTGCGGACGCTCCAGGACCAGTCCCAGGCCGCGGGCTTCCAGGGCTTCCTGGCTTACATCCCCCTGGCCTACCAGAACGAAGAGAACGAGCTGAGCGCCACCCACGTGATCCACGAGACCACGGGCACCCAGGACCTGCGCGAGATCGCCGTGGCCCGCCTGCTGCTCGACAACATCCCGCACATAAAGGCCTACTGGGTGATGATTTCGCCGGGCCTAGCTCAGGCCGGGCTCAGCTACGGCGCCGACGACCTGGACGGCACCATCATCGCCGAGGAGATCGCCCACCTGGCCGGCGCCAAGACCCCCCAGGGCCTGCCCCAGCCCGAGCTGATCCGCCTCATCGAAGAAGCAGGCTTCCAGGCCCTCGAGCGCGACAACCTCTACAACGTGTACGAACCGGCCTGACCTCGCGCCTCAGTCGACTTTCCGCTTTTCATAGGTCTTCAGCGGCTCCAGAGGATAGGCGTAGCGGCTGCTCCACAGGCGGTCGTGGATGCGGGCGACCTGGGCGGCCAGGGACGCGTCCCGGAAGATCAGCTCCAGGTTCCGCGACTCGGTGAAGTAGCTCTCCTCCCAGTTGCTTGTACCCAGGGCCAGCACGGCTTCATCCACCACCAGATACTTGCTGTGCACCGTCCGGGAGTAGGGGATGTGGCCTTCTTTCGCCTCGGGGATGGAGGCCACGCGGACCTCAAGATTGGGGATGAGAGCCAAGGCCTTCAGGTGGGGCAGCGCCCGGCCTCCCAGCACCCAGTCCGAGACCAGCAGCCGCACTTTGACCCCCCGCACCGCAGCGGCGCGCAGGGCGTCATCCAGCACCGGCCAGTAGCGGTTCGGGCCCGCCAGGGGGGAGTAGGTCAGCAACTGCACGCGGACGCTGGTCTTCGCCTGGCCGATCAGCTCCAGCAGAGCCTCGCTGGACGGTCGTAGCGATTTCGGTGTGAGAAAGGGCGGGCTGGCGACCAGCTCCACGGCGGGCCGCGCCGCAGAGGCGGCCTGGGCCGGGAACACCGGGAGCTTCCCGTCCCCGGCGAAGCGCCAGTCCAGGGCGAAGAGCTCGGCCAGCCCCGCCACGAGTCGGGAGTCAGACGTCCGCACGCCCAGCTCATGAATCTGCTCCAGGGCGCGCCAGTCGAAGTTCTGGCTGCCCAGGAAGGCCTCGCGACCATCCACCACGAAATACTTGGCGTGGAGGATGCCCCTGGAGACCTTTGCCAAGTTGTAGCTGCGGACCTCGGCGCCGGGAATGCGCCGGAGCCGGGCCACGGAAGCCGGATCCTGGTCCAGCATCTTCGCGGACAGCAGGAAGCGCACCTTCACCCCCCGGGCCCCCGCATGCTCAAGCTCCGCCAGCACAGGCTCCAGGGCGCTGCCGGGACGGCTGGTGACGTAGATCTGGGCCGTGTCGAAGCTCGTCTTCGCGCCACGAACCATGGCCACCCAGACATCCTTGGCAAAGGGCAGCGCCGGGTCCGCCAGGTCGGTCTCCACCGGAATGGACTGCACCAGGGATGTCAGTGGGGCCTGGGCGCCGAGAGAATTGGCGTCGGCGAGGGCGAGCAGCAGGGGACGGAGGGAAATGGCGTGGCACCCTCTGCGCGGA